>CALMKU010000413.1 GCA_937866945.1 uncultured Tolumonas sp. | reverse complement strand
CCATCACAGCACTGGCGCATATTCTGGCAAAAATAGATCCAGCTAATAACACTAACCGGCTGAATATTCCGGCAATCGTCAAGAATACCGAACTTGATCTTTTTGCCATGACTGTCAATGACCTGCTGGACAGAGTACAGGAACAAATCGTCGAAGAACGTCATCTGAGAAATCGGGTAGAATTAATTGCTAAAAATTTCCAGATGATTTTTGACCTTTCCAGTAATGCATTGATTGTCACCGATCCCAATTTAAACTTACTGACCTATAATCCGGCATTTCAGGATTTGGTATATTCAGCGACCGGAAACCGGCATCCGCCTCATGATGCATCCTGGATCCATTTAATGGTAAAAAATCCAGATGAACTGGTTACCAATATCCTTGACATCCTCCCCGCTTTAGCACGGGGATTCCTACTGCGGTTAAGCGTAAACGCCGGACTCGCTTCGGTGGGTTCCTGCTGCTGGCGGCATTGTTGCACCACTCACTTCACAGGCTAATCGGGCGTGTCCCGCCCTTAATACGTTGATCGCGCCGACCACATCGGCGTTCTCTTCAAAGCCGCATTCCACACAGGCAAATCGGGCTTGAGTCATGCGATTATCTTTCGATATATGACCACAGCACGGGCATGTCCGACTGGTGTTTTTCGGTGGAACCGCGATCAGGTGGCCGCCATTCCATGCCAGCTTGTAATCGAGCTGGCGACGGAATTCAAACCAGCCTTGATCGAGAATGGCTTTATTCAGCCCTGACTTCGCTCTGACATTCCGGCCTCGCTGCTCCATCGTTCCTGTCGCTGATTTTGACATGTTTTTAACCTGTAAATCCTCAATACAGACTATCGCGTGGTTTTTGCTGATGTCGCTTGAGGTTTTATGCAGGTAGTCACGGCGGCTGTTGCCAATCTTTACATGGATCTGCTGGACTTTAGCTTTTGCCTTTTTCCAGTTGTTGCTGAATTTAACCTTGCGGCTCATAGCCTGTTGCGCTTTACGCAAAGCACTTTCCAGCGTTTTGAAGCTGTTGCGCGGTTCATAGAATGAACCATCCGACAAGGTGGCAAAACGGGCAATACCCACATCGATGCCGATCATGTCGCCATTGGGAGTAGGAATATCCGTTTCACGTTCAGTCTGAATGGCCGCAAACCATTTGCCGCACGACTGACTGACCGTGACGTTTTTAATATCACCGTCTACCATCCGACTGTTGCGGTAACGACACCAGCCGATTTTAGGCAGAAAAATACGGCTATTTCCCTGCTCCAGCTTGATACCTTGCGGGTAACGGAAACTATCACTTGAACCTTTCTTTTTGAAACGGGGAAAATCAGCACGTTTGGCAAAGAAGTTTTTATACGCCCGATCTAAATCTTTCAGCGACTGTTGCAGTGTTTGTGAGGGTGAGTCAGACAGCCATTGTGTTTCTGGCTCTGCTTTCCATTGTGGTAACAGGTTGTTCAGTTCAAAGGCGGAGAGTTTCTTTTCGCCCTGTTCATGCCGCTCTTTTTGCAACGCCAGCGCCTTGTTATAGACAAACCGACAGGCACCGGAGAAGCGGCGCATCTGGCGCTGTTGTTCTCCAGTGACGATCAGTTCGAATTTGTAGGCTTGCAGTCGTTGCATGGCTTGCTCATACTGTGTCAATACAACTCAATTATAGATTGGTCTATGGAAATTGAAAGTGATTTAAGACATGGCAGGCATTGTGTTTTTAAAATGCATGTTCATTTGGTCTTTGTGACAAAATATAGGCGTAACGTTTTTACCAAAGAAGTGCTGGATGATCTGAAAATCTTCTTTGAAAAGGTCTGCGTTGATTTTGAAGCAGAGCTGGTTGAATTCGACGGTGAAGACGATCATGTGCATTTACTGGTGAATTACCCGCCCAAAGTGGCAGTATCGTCGCTGGTGAATAGCTTGAAAGGCGTTTCCAGCCGGATGATCCGAAAAAAGAATTACCC
>CALMKU010000412.1 GCA_937866945.1 uncultured Tolumonas sp. | reverse complement strand
CATGGCTGCTTCAGCACAAGGTGCTGTTGCCCGCCGCGTCCACCCTGACCAGGATTGATCTGCCCTCGTTTCAACGGACAGTTAAGCGGCTAATTTGCTGTTAGCCAATTCGAAGTTTACCGGAGAAAAATAACCGAGTGTGGAATGTTTGCGTTTGCGGTTGTAGTACGCCTCGATAAACCAGAATATTGCAGTACGCGCCTGTTCAATCGAATTGAAGGTTTGTTGATAAACCCATTCGACTTTGAGCGTGTGAAAGAAGCTTTCGCATGCTGCATTATCGTAACAGTTGCCCTTACCACTCATGCTGGCGTGTAGTGCGTAGTTCTTGATGATTCTGCGGTATAGCCGTGAACAATACTGGCTACCACGGTCGGTGTGAACGATAACCTCAGTCGGATATCCACGCTGATGTAGAGCTGATTTCAGTGCTTGGCACACCAATGTCGCATTGATGCGTTCACCAAATGCCCAGCCGATCACCTTACGGGAGTACAAATCAATCACCACGGCAAGGTACAGCCACTGCTGTTTGACCCGAATATAGGTGATGTCGGCCACCCAAACTTGGTTGGCCTGATCGGCACTGAAGTTCTGTTCAAGCAGATTGGGCATAATCGGTAAGTTATGTTTACTGTTGGTAGTGTGTTTGAACTTGCGGTGTTGTATGCCTTTTAGATTCAGGCGTTTCATGCGCCGACGTACTCTTTCCAATGAGGCGCAAATGCCCATATCACGTAGTTCTTCGCAGATACGCCGGTAGCCATAGCGGCCGGCGTGATTGTGATAAATAGTCTGAATTTGAGCGTCCAAATCTTGGTTCGCCAGCTCACGACGCGAGACTTCGCGCTGACGCCAGTCGTAGTAACCACTGCGTGAGACGTTCATGATCGCGCATTTGCGGGCGATGGGCAGCATGGGTTCATCGGCAATCATCGCGTACCTCACGGCTTCAGACTGGCAAAGTACGCGCTGGCCTTTTTTAGAAATTCGATCTCCCGTTTGCGTAGCTCAAGTTCTTTTTGAGCGGCTCTGAGTTGTCGTTCTAAGGCTTGATAATCTTGTTTACTCGGGTTTTTGCTCTGAACTTGAGTTGGTTTGGGATTCTTCATGGTGGCGCTGATCCAGTTACAT
>CALMKU010000411.1 GCA_937866945.1 uncultured Tolumonas sp. | reverse complement strand
AAAAAGTGGCGCAATACAACGAAGGCAAGTAGGTCGATTTAGCGGCGCTTACCTAGATCTTACTTCATCAGTGAAGGATAGATATAAAAACCCTGATAAAGACCCTCGAGGTTCATGGCAATCTGTATCTGCTAATGCACAAGCAGGTCATGCTACATCATCCCAATTCTATACATTAATTGCACCTAATGGAAAAAGGCATGAGCCACCAGAAGGTCGATGCTGGCTATATACTAAAGAAAAAATGGATGTAGAAATTAGCAATGGAAATATTTGGTTCGGCAAGGATGGTAATGGAGCTCCTAGGATAAAGAAATTTTTATCCGATGTAACAAAAGGCCTAACACCAGAAACACTTTGGTTTGCTGATGATGTAGGAACAAACGATTTTGCAAAGAAACATTTATTATCTTTATTCAAAGAGGAAGGTTTGTTTGATACACCGAAACCAGAAGAATTAATTGCGAGAGTTATTCATATATCAACCAATCCTAGCGATCTAGTTCTGGACTCCTTTCTTGGTTCTGGCACTACCGCCGCCGTCGCCCATAAAATGGGCCGCCGCTATATCGGCATCGAAATGGGCGAACACGCCAAAACCCATTGCATTCCCCGCCTGCAAAAAGTAATTGAGGGTGAACAGGGCGGCATTTCTGAATCCGTCAACTGGCAAGGCGGCGGTGGTTTCAGCTTTTATTCATTACACCCTGAACCGGTGTTTCTGCCGAATGGACAGATCCGCGCTGATATTAAATTTACCCCGCTGGCGGCTTTTCTCTGGCAGTATGAAACCGGACTTGGTGCGATTCAGGCGCTGGATAAACCCTATTTGGGCGAACATAACGGCACCGCCTATTACCTGCTGTATAACGGTATTCTCGGTGATCGCCGCCCTGACAGTGGCAATGTGCTGACCCGCCAACTACTAAGCTGGCTGCTCGAAACCTATCCGCATAATGGCCCGAAAGTAATATACGGCGAAAGCAGCCGCATCGGTGCTGAACGGCTGGCACTGGCAGGCGTGACGTTTAAACAGATCCCTTATGATATTCTTCAGCGATAAACGAGGTGCGTGGTGAGCTTTACTCTGAAACTTTATCAACAACGCGCCATCGACGCTTTGGGCAACTTCTTCTCTCAGTTAGCCAGTGACGAGTCATTACACGAGGCATGGCATCAACAGCCCTTTCAGGAGGAATACCGAGCACGAGGTGAGCCGTTATTGCCTTATCAGGAGGCGGCTTTTGGTGAAACGCCGTGTGTCTGTATGCGCTTACCAACCGGTGGCGGTAAAACCCTGCTGGCATCACATGTGATCGGTACCCTGTCAGAAAAATTCCTGTTTACGGAAACACCGGTAGCCTTATGGCTCGTGCCTTCAGATGCCATTCGTGAGCAAACGCTGGCTGCTCTCAAAAATTTGCGTCACCCATACCGACAGGCGTTAGATGAACGCTTTAACAACAAAGTCAGAGTCTGCGATCTCGAATCGTTGATCACCGTTGGCCCGCATGAAGTCGGTACGCACGCGATTATCATTGTGGCCACCATTCAGGCGTTCCGTGTCGAAGAAACCAGTAAACGAAATGTCTATGCTTTTGATGAGGCTTTATCTCCTCACTTCCAACACGTCACTTTGCAGCAACACAATGATTTAGAAGTGGTCACAGAAAAAGATCTGGCATCACAACCTTATCTGACCTCGAATGATTTGGGGCGCATCAAAACATCACTAGCCAACTGGCTGCATGTACAGCGCCCGGTTGTAATCGTCGATGAAGCGCATAACAGCCGCACTGATAAGAGCTTTAATACGCTGAAACGGTTAAACCCGAGTGCAATTATTGAGCTGACGGCAACCCCGCTGAAGGGCTCGAATGTGCTCTATCATGTTAGTGCGCAAGAGCTGAAAAACGAAGAGATGATCAAACTGCCGATCATGTTGGTTGAGCATATTACTGGTTGGCAAGATGCGGTGCGTGATGCCATTCTGACACAACGCCGACTTGAGTTACTGGCACAAAAAGAGCCGGACTATGTGCGCCCGATTGTGCTGTTTCAGGCTGAACCCAAAGGCGGAGATGTCACCGTTGAGGTGTTGGAAACACACCTGAAAAACGTCGAAAAACTGCCGGAAAATCAGATCGCGGTGGCAACCGGCACACAAAAAGATCTGGATGGCATTGATCTGTTAGATACGCAATGCCCGATCCGGTTCGTGATCACGGTAGAAGCCTTGAAAGAAGGCTGGGACTGTTCATTCGCGTATGTGCTGTGCAGTATGCAGGAATCGCGCAGTGCGAAAGATGTTGAGCAGTTGCTTGGCCGTGTATTGCGGATGCCTTATGCCAAATCGCGCCAGTCGCCTGATCTGAATCAGGCTTATGCGCATATCACCACCCGCAGTTTTGGCTCTGCGATGCACAGCATTCAGGATAATCTGGTCAACAACATGGGCTTTGATCTGATGGATGCCGCGATGGCGGTTCATCAGTTGCCAACTCAACCTGCACTCAATAATTTACAAACATCATCAGCATCAGGTAGTGCCACACAATCGACACCACTGATGAGCATTTCCATGCCGGTGATGCCGAATATTGCTGTGCCAACACACCTGCAAACACAGATTGAAGTGCGCCCTACCATGTCAGGGGCTACTGCCATTATTCGCGGCACGACACTGACCCCGGAAGCGGAAGACTTCATTCTGACCGCCGTTCCTAAAAAGCATCAGGCCGCAGTACAACAACGGATTGAGCAGGAAAAAGCCCGCGTTGAATCAGAAACCAGCCCGAGTGCACGCGGTGTTCCGTTCGCTCAGATGCCGCTGCTTTGCTGGCGTGACAATGGTGAGCCGTATCTGATCGACCGTGAATTGTTGGATGAAATCACCAATTTCAGCCTGCTGGATGATCCGATAGCCCTGCCTCATTTTTCAATTAATGAGAAAGCAAAATCATGGTATTTGGACATGCAGCAAGGCCATCTGCGATCAGGTTTCCTATCAGGTGAACAGCTCCATTTAGATGGCGTCGCGTCAAATATTACGGAAAATGATCTGATTTGTTGGCTTGATGCTCAGTTACGACAACCCTATTTTTATCAGAACGATATTCAAGGCTATCTGAGCCGTATGTTGCGTTACTTACAACAAGATCGGGCTTTCACGTTGACCGCTTTGGTCAGAGGAAAATTCCAGCTGGTTGAAGCATTAAAACGCGATATTGAGCAACGCCGTGAAAATGCCGGTAAACGGGGTTTTCAGCAGGAACTATCGATGATGATGGCGGCGACACCTGAAGATGGGATGGATTTTCATTTCAGCTTCAAACCTGGTTATTACGCGGGTAGACCTCCTTATTACAAGGGCAGTTATCAGTTTAAAAAGCATTACTTTGGCAATGCACAGATCCACGATCTGAGAGAGAAAACTGAAAAAGGCAAATACAGCGAAGAGTTTCTTTGTGCACAGGCGATTGATACCCATCCGAAGATTAAACATTGGGTGCGGAACGTCGAGCGAGAACCACGTCTGTCATTCAAACTACCAGTATCCAGCGGTAATTTTTACCCTGATTTTGTCTGCGAATTGAATGATGGTCGGTTACTGGTTATCGAATACAAAGGGGAACATCTTCAGGATAATGCAGACAGTCGAGAAAAAGCGGCAGTTGGCGCGCAATGGGAGAAGACCAGCAGTGGGCGTTGCTTATTCCTGATGGCGATAAAAAACGATAATGGCGCTGATGTGGCGTCACAAATTCATAGCAAAATAATCTGATGAAATTTACACAGCGCCAGAACTCTCTTCTCTGGCGCTGCTGTGAACACCTACCGTAGCCATACCGGCTGTTTTGAACCCATTGTTTCAGTAAATAGCGTGCCAGATCGGCTTGCCAGGTTTGGCCCATAACTTTGAAGCACTTCACAAAGCTGACATTACCTT
>CALMKU010000410.1 GCA_937866945.1 uncultured Tolumonas sp. | reverse complement strand
GATTTTTCAGCAAATTGCCTGATAATAAAAAATAATCAGTTTGCGAAGTGCATCACTTTTAAACATCCGATTAGCAGGATATTTGGCGATTTTTAACAAACACCTTATGCTTCGGCTCATGAATTCTGTCTGTCCAAGTAACGACAATGAAAACCAACCTTATTACCCGCGCCGGCTGGCAAAAACTCGAAGATGAGCTGAAGTATCTGTGGAAAGTAAAACGACCAGAGGTGACACAGGCTGTCTCTGAGGCTGCCGCGCTCGGCGACCGCAGTGAAAATGCTGAATATAAAGAAGGAAAACGAGAATTACGTTCTATTGATCGCCGGTTACGTTTTCTGACCAAGCGTTTAGAAGCATTGAAAATTGTCGAATATGCACCGCAGCAAGAAGGCAAAGTCTATTTTGGTGCCTGGGTTGAACTGGAAAATGAACAAGGTGATATCGTTCGTTATCGCATTGTTGGCACCGATGAAATCGACACCAAAAACAATTACATCACCATTGATTCACCGATGGCCCGCGCCTTGATCGGTAAACAAGTCGACGATGAAGTGCGGGTACAAACGCCATCGGGCGAGAAAGAGTGGTACATCAATAAGATCCAATATCAGCCGTTTAACGCAGAATAACGGCATCACAACACCGAGGATAAACATGCCTTCGATTAATCAAATCATTGCTGATGAATTAAATGCCCGCAATGAGCAGGTGGCCGCCGCAGTAAAACTACTGGATGACGGCTCTACCGTTCCGTTTATCGCACGTTATCGTAAAGAGATCACCGGTGGACTGGATGACACGCAATTACGTCATCTGGAGCAGCGTTTGGGTTATTTACGTGAACTGGAAGATCGCCGTCAAACCATCCTGTCGTCGATCAGTGAGCAAGGCAAACTGACCGATGAATTACGTGCTGATATCTGGGCAGCTGACACTAAAACACGACTGGAAGATCTTTATCTACCCTATAAACCAAAACGCCGCACTAAAGGGCAGATCGCGATAGAAGCCGGTCTGCAACCATTGGCCGATATCCTGTTGACCAATCCAGACTTAGATCCGGAAACAGAAGCGCAGAACTATCTGAATGCAGAACATCAGATCAACGACAACAAAACTGCGCTAGACGGTGCCCGTTATATTCTGATGGAACGCTTTGCCGAAGAAGCCGGTTTACTGGAACAACTGCGGAACTATTTATGGCAGTCAGCCTTATTACGCGCGCAAGTGATCGAAGGCAAACAGGCAGAAGGTGCTAAATTCAGCGACTATTTTGATCATCAAGAGCCGATCGCTAAAGTTCCGTCACATCGCATCTTAGCCATGCTACGTGGCCGTAATGAAGGTTTTTTAGCCTTAAGTTTACAGGTTGAACAAACCGGTGATGTTCATCCTTGCGAGGCATTAATTACCCGTTATTTTGAATTGGCTTTTCGCGGTCGCCCAGCCGATAAATGGCTGCAAAGTGTGGTGAACTGGACATGGAAAATTAAACTCTCATTGCAGATGGAAACTGAGTTGATTGGTCGTTTGCGTGATGCGGCAGAAACTGAAGCGATCCGCGTCTTTGCCAGCAATTTAAAAGATCTGTTGATGGCTGCTCCCGCAGGTATGAAAGCGACAATGGGCTTAGACCCAGGTATTCGTACCGGCGTAAAAGTGGCGGTTGTTGATGCGACCGGTAAATTGGTGGCAACACACACTGTTTATCCGTTTGAACCGCGTCGCCAATATGATCAAGCCATTGAGATCATTCATGCATTGTGCAAACAGCATAATGTCGGCTTGGTGAGTATTGGTAACGGCACGGCATCACGGGAAACAGACCGTCTGGTGGCCGACATGCTGCAACGCTACCCCGGTTGCAAAGCGCAAAAAGTGGTCGTCAGTGAAGCTGGCGCATCGGTTTATTCAGCTTCTGAACTGGCCGCCGCAGAATTTCCTGAACTGGATGTATCGCTGCGCGGTGCGGTGTCTATCGCCCGTCGTCTGCAAGACCCTCTGGCAGAACTGGTTAAGATCGATCCGAAAGCAATTGGAGTTGGTCAATATCAGCATGATGTCAGCCAAAATCAGCTCGCTAAAAATCTGGATACCGTTGTGGAAGATTGCGTAAACGCCGTCGGTGTGGATGTTAACACCGCCTCGGTTCCGCTGTTGACGCGTGTTTCCGGGCTGAGCAAAACACTGGCACAAAATATCGTAGCCCACCGTGATAGCAATGGTGCCTTTAAAGAGCGTAAAGAGCTGCTGAAAGTGGCACGCTTAGGCCCGAAAGCCTATGAACAGTGCGCAGGCTTTCTGCGCATTCGAGATGGCAAAAACCCGTTAGATGCTTCTTCTGTTCATCCGGAAGCTTACCCGGTGGTGGAAAAAATTATCGCTCAGTTGCAAAAACCTGTTTCCAGTTTGATTGGTAACAGCACCTTGCTGAAATCGCTGAAACCCGCAGATTACACCGATGAGCATTTTGGTATTCCAACCATCACCGATATTCTGCAAGAGTTGGATAAACCAGGGCGCGACCCACGACCAGAGTTCAAAACCGCCACTTTCCGCGATGGTGTGGAAGAGATGAAAGATCTGCGCCCAGAGATGATTCTGGAAGGCTGTGTCACTAATGTCACCAACTTCGGCGCTTTTGTCGATATCGGCGTGCATCAAGATGGTTTAGTGCATATATCTGCGCTGACCAATCGGTACGTGAGCGACCCTCGCGAAGTGGTAAAAGCGGGCGATATCGTCAAAGTGAAAGTGGTTGAAGTCGATCTGCCGCGCAAGCGCATTGCATTAACCATGCGCTTAGATGATGAGGTAACAACGAGCAAACCTCAGCCGAAAGAGCGTCAGGAACAGCCTAATCGCAAACCTGCTCCTCGTTCAGCGACAACTGAAAAACCGCAAAGTAGCGGTGATAACAACGCGTTTGCTGCTGCATTTGCGAATGCTAAAAGACGCTAATAAAACAGATCAGGAATAAGCGGTCAGTGCCGTCTGCGCTTGCGGACGGCCTGATGATTGATAGCGTGCTAAGATAATCACGCCACGCTGACGCATTTGCTGACTGACAAACGGTTCATCGCTGGTGGCTGAGTTTTGCATTGTGTTAGCTGCTGTCTTGGTGGTTTCACTGCTATCGGTAGCAGACTGAGATAACTCACTGCGAGCTGCGGCAGCCACCATATCGGCTTTGGCTGCGACTTTCAGATCTTGTGCTGATGGTTCAGCCGGTGCCAGCGCAGCAGATTTGATTTGCATCATCTTGTTCAGCGTGGCTTGCGGATCATCCGGAATGGCTGAAACATCGATATTAACATGACCACCTGTGGCATAGCTTTGACCATCCGGCCCTTTGGTCATTTCAAAAGCCGGCGATCCTGCATATTGTCCGCCCGCAGTTTTATGCGCTTGTTCATGAGTGCGAACTTCGGCATCTCGTTTTTTCAGATCCTGAACTACTTTTTCTTCTTGCTGTGCCTTTTTCTTCTCTTCTTCCGAAGAAGCATCGTCACCTTGGGAGGATGTTTGTCCGTTACGACGGGATTGCTCAGAAGCTGCTGTTACCGTTTCAGATGTTGGTAATGTAGTTTCCGTACTATTTTTAGCACTGTTATTCTTAACAGAGGTTACAGAGTAGGTATCAGCAGCAGATGACTGCGTATTACTAATATAACGCTGCGGCGTATCGGCTGAACTGTCGAAGCGGTTATCTGTTTTACCTGAAGCGCTTTCTGCAGGTTGAGGAATTCGCTCCCGTTGCACATTATCCCGCCGCGCGGCTTCTGTCGCGGGCTGTTGTGCCAATGGCACCAGATTAGGATAACTCGGGGCGATATTCATGAGCGTCAGACGTGAATATCAAGTAATGAGCCAATCATCTGATCAGAACGAGTGATCACTTCTACCGATGCTTTGCCCTGAATTTCTGCCATTTTTAGCTGGATCAACGCATCCGGCAGAACATCGGGCTGCGAGACCACGTCCTGATCTGACGATGGCAGTGTTTGCTGTGCGATCTGGCTGGCACTGACGTCCAGCTGCGACGTGGCTTTCTGCAAGCCAAGCACGCCCGACGAAAACGCGCTGTTAATATTCATACTCATTATGCCCTCGGAACGTACAGATCAACTCAATATAATTATCGATGACAAATGATGAGAATAACAGCATTAACTGCACAATTTTCAATCAATAAATTGTCGTAATGCATCAATAAATAACTGCGGATGCGACAGAAACGGGGTATGTGCCGCCTGCGGAAAAATAACTGAACTACAACCAGGTAACAAAGATTGAATTTCAGCGGCAGCAGCAACAGGAACCAAGCTATCTAAACGGCCATACAGACTTAATACCGGACAACGCAACAGAGAAAGTTCAGCGCGTAAATCGATGGTTTCCAGCAACTGCAAACCTGCTTTCAGTGCCGCCGGTGTAGCATCGGGTCTCTGTTGTAGCCAGTGTTTCAGCCGCTTAACATCTTCTTTGACCGTTTCACTGCCCATTGCCTGTATTGCCAGAAAGCGTTCAATTGTTTTACGACTATCGAGTTGCAGCGCCCGGTTAAAACCCGATAAAACATCAGCACGGATCCCCGGCCAATTATCTTGCTGTAGAAAACAAGGCGAACTACTTGTCAGTACCAAACGTGTAACACGCGAGGGATTATCCAGCGCCATGCGTAATGCAATCAGCCCTCCCATCGACCAGCCCAATAAGTTAAATTGCGCCGGTAAGTGCGGTAATACTACTTCACTCCACAATGACAGCTCAGCACTTTCCACAGCCACATGCTGGCTAAAGCCAAAACCCGGTAAATCCACCAGATGTAAAGAATAATACGGGGCCAGTAGTGGCACGATTTCTTGCCATACTGCACTGTTTAAGCCCCATCCGTGTAACAGCACCAGATCCGGCCCTTGCCCAATACGCTCTATATACATCTTTTTTCTCTTTTAACATACATCTGACATACACATGATAACCGCAGTGCAAGACCCACGAGAAGAGAATAGCCACCGTCACTGTGCATTGAATTGGCCTGTATGTTTTTTGCGCACCATTTAAGCACTTATAAATTACTGAATGCTTCATTAATGTGCACTGGATGCACCATTTTGCAAACAAAGGAGGCAGGAACCTCATTTTTGAGCCATTTTATATGTGATCCAGGTTGGCATAATTCCTGCGAAGGAATATACAGGTTAGCGACATACTAGTCCGGCCAACGAGTTCTCAGACCTCCGTTTGTCGAGATCAGGACACGGTATTATCAGGGAGATATCTACAATGAAACGATTGTTTGCAATCTTGGC
>CALMKU010000409.1 GCA_937866945.1 uncultured Tolumonas sp. | reverse complement strand
ATGGCGTGCAAATAATGCCCGGGCGCATTGAGTTTTTGTTCGGATAACGCGGCCTGACACAGTGCACAGGCCTCATTTAATAAGCCTTGATTAGCCAATGTTTGTGCTTGTTTTAATAGCTCTGCACTACTTTTTTTGACCACAACCGACATAGCGGTGGGCGTTTCAGGTTTTGTCCACTTTGTTTGTGGTTGCGCTAACGAAGGTTCAGGCAAATTGGCATAGTCAAAGGGGGAGGGAGGCGATAGCTCTAGTAGTGGTAACGGCTTCCACTGCACACGCGTGTCGCGTTTACGGAATAAAAATGCCTGTCCAAATTGAACCGTTTCAAATTCTTGCTGGAAATAATGCGAGCATTCCGTCTGGCTGACCACCAGCCAACCACCAGGCGCCAGAGATCTGGAAAACTGCTGAACGATTTGATGAATAGTTTGTGGAGCAAAATACATCAAAACATTACGGCAAAATAACACATCAACCTGATGCGTGCCGTTAGCGGGGGAAGGGTAATCCTGTTGAGCCAGATTTAGGTGATTAAATTGCACCATTTGTCTGATCCGGCTATCCAGTGTAAAGGAGCCGTCCGTTTGCGGATAAAAATAGCGCTGTTTGTAATGCGTGGGGGTTGCACGAAATGACCAGGCTTTATAATTGCCTTGCGCAGCTTTCTGTAACGATTGCTGATTGATATCGGTGGCCAGAATAGAGATATCCCAATGTTCAGCATCGTTGAGATGAGCATCCAATGCCATCGCTAATGAGTAGGGTTCTTCTCCGGTAGCGCACCCAGCACTCCATAATTTAAGCCGCCGGCCCTGGCGTTCCCGAATACTGGGAATAATGGCATTTAATAAGGCGTCGATGGCATCGGGTTCGCGGAAAAATAGGTTTCTCCAACCGTCAGCGCCTCGACCATCTGTTGCAGCTCTGTCGTCGGGAGTTGCCCAGCTAATAGATTTTTAATTAAATCAAGTTGTTGTGGGTAACCGAGAAACTGCGCAATTTGCGATAGCTTGCGATCCAGATCGGTCAGGCGTTCGCCCGGATGATGGATGCCGTAATGCCGTGAGATGAAATCTCTGGCCTGACGGACGGGTTCTAAAACCAGATTATCCATGCGGCAGGCTTTCCTTGAATGGCATCGTTTGGATTTTCTCATCAAACTCACGCATACAAGCCGCGAGATCCTGGATCAACACCATGCCATCATCCAGCACCAGCAAGCCTTGCCACGGCGAGTTGTGACTTAAGATATGATCCGCCGGAACAATGCGGGAGGCGTCGGTAGTTATTACCTGATGCACGGCATCTGCGATCATAACCAAACGTTGCTGGTTATTTCGGATCAGGATAAAAACATCATCAATATCCAATTCTTTTTCCGGTAACGAAAGCATGCGCCGAGTGTTTATGACCGGTAATAGGTCTCCCTGCACATTAATAACGCCTTGCAGGATCGAAGCAGAATGGGCAACGGGGGTGATGGCTGCAGCTCGGGTCACTCGTTCGACAGCTGTCAGCGGCAGTGCGTAGAGGTGATCATCCAGACGAAATACAAACAGAGATAGAGCTGATGAATCCAGAAGAAACTCCTTTTTCTTGATTTCCGGCAGATGACAAGAGACCACATCAAGCTTGTGTCATTATGACAAATTAAGCACTTACTAAACAATCATCTTTAGCACTCATTCGCGAACTAGTTCACCATCTGGTTCGGAAAACTCTATGCTTTTATAACGCCATGCTTTCATCTGTGCCGGCCAGCCTAGTGGAGACCAACCGCCTTTCCGCAATAAATGCTGAATAAAATCGTGCTTATCGGGTAATTCACGCCAGACCGCGGGTAGGAAAGTGGCTCGATGATAACCATCACTGAGCCACAAACCATCAGTAAAAGGGGTTAGTGCTGCCAGTAATTCCTCTTTACTGCCTGCGGGGATGGGTTCACGTTCGCTGAGCAGTGAAATGCTAATAACACAGTCAGCTAATTCATCTTTGGTCAGTGGCGGAAAACGGGGATCTTCAAAAGCAGCGGCGCGGGCAAAATAGGAAATGGATTGTTGCAAGGGCATATCCTGTTCTAATGTGCCTATACAGCCGCGCAGTTCACCGTGCTTTCTAAGTGTGACAAAACAGCCGGGTTTTTTATCTCCATGCGTTAATTTACTGGCAACTTGAGCATTATCCTGTGACCAACGAGCTTGGATAGCTTGCCGTGCCAGAGCCAGCATGGCCTGACGTTCGGTTAATTCAATACACAGCAAAAGCGGCATATCCTACCACCCGATCTTTATCATGACTGGCGTCACCCGAATTACATTTGGCCAGCAGTTCAATAGTCAACTGATGCTGGTGGGCCCAGTGCAAAGCGCCATTCAGTGCGTAACAACCACAAGCCTGATCGCCCGATATAGTTTCATTAAATTGCAATATTTGCTGAATGGTTTGCTCATCTTGTTGTTTGGCGATATCGGAACTGAGGTAATGACTGAGATCACTGCTGACAATCACCAGCGTATCATCGTTCATCAGTAGTTCTAATGCACGGGCGACATCTTCGGCCGGGCATTCTCCTACCACCAGGGGAATGAGTTGAAACTCACCGAGTTGATATTGCAGGAAGGGGAGTTGGACTTCGATGGCATGTTCCTGACGGTGCGCTTCCGTCATTACAATCACGCTCGGTAAGGTGAGCAGTTGCTCAATGGCCATTTTATCTAATGGCACGCGGCCTAACGGTGTTGCTTCCGCATCCCAACGAGTGGGGACGGCGATACCTT
>CALMKU010000408.1 GCA_937866945.1 uncultured Tolumonas sp. | reverse complement strand
GAAAAATCAGCCGCTTTAGAGAGAGATGAAAAAAATCCCTGTTTGTTAGTTCGAATCAAACCCGACTGGCGCTTGCAAAGGGGCATAGGCATCCTTACACTTCTAGGTGGAAAAAAGTGGGATATTGTGGAGCTCTGTAGAATGAATTCCCAATATTCGCCGGCTGGCAGGAAATAACCAAACAGCAAGGTGCGGCATGCTACGTGGAGCACACGCCATCGCTCTGGATACCAAAGGGCGATTAGCAGTTCCAACTAAGTTTCGAGATTGGCTTCGCGAAGAGTGCGAGGGCCAGCTTGTCTGCACCATTGATATAGCGAATCCCTGTCTGCTGCTGTACCCACTTTATGAATGGGAAGAAATAGAAAAGAAGCTGAAATCCCTGTCCAGCATGAATCCGGTAGAGCGTCGTTTACAGCGTTTACTACTGGGTTATGCCTGTGAATGTGAGCTGGATGGTAATGGACGTTTGCTGTTGTCGGCGCCGTTACGTCAGCACGCTGGGCTGGACAAACAGATCATGCTGGTTGGTCAATTAAATAAATTTGAAATCTGGAGTGAGACTCGCTGGTTACAACAAGTGGATGAGGACATTCAGGCATTGCCGGATATGGACTGGACTACTTCGGATAAACTGCGTGATTTTTCACTTTAGCACTGGGGATAAAAGCTAATGGAACATATCACTGTACTGTTGCAGGAAGCGGTGGACGGGCTGGCTATTCGCCCGGACGGCGTGTATGTGGACGGTACATTCGGGCGTGGTGGACATTCCCGTCTGATCCTGCAACACCTCGGCCCACAGGGGCGCTTGTATGCTATTGACCGTGACCCTCAGGCGGTGGCAGTAGCAAAAGAGTGGCAGGATCCCCGTTTCGAAATCATCTCCGGCCCATTCTCTTCACTGTATGACTATATGACAGAGCGTGATCTGCTGGGTAAAGTTGACGGTTTGTTGTTGGATCTTGGCGTGTCATCGCCACAACTCGATGAAGCCGAACGTGGTTTCAGTTTCATGAACGATGGCCCACTCGATATGCGCATGGACCCTCTGCATGGTGAAAGCGCGGCAGATTGGCTGTTGCACGCTGACGTTGATGATATTGCCTGGGTGCTACGCACTTATGGCGAAGAGCGTTTTGCCAATCGTATCGCCCGCGCCATTGTAGCTGATCGTGTAACTACGCCTTACACCCGTACCCGCCAGCTGGCTGAGATGATTGCCCGAGTGGTACCAAACAAAGAAAAACATAAACACCCTGCCACACGTAGCTTTCAGGCGTTACGTATTCATGTAAACCAAGAGCTGAAAGAGATCGAAGAAACGCTGAAGGCGTCATTATCCGTGCTGGCTCCGGGTGGTCGTTTGGCGGTGATCAGTTTTCATTCACTGGAAGATCGCATCGTTAAGCAATTTATTCGTCAGCAGGAAAAAGGCATTCAGCCACCGAAAGGGCTACCAATTACTGAAGACCAAATTCGTAAAACCCAGACTTTGCATTCGGTTGGTAAAGCGATCAAGCCAGCAGATAGCGAAGTTTCCGACAATGTTCGTTCACGTAGTTCGGTACTGCGTGTCGCTGAACGTCTGGGGAACTAGTGATGGAACGCCGACTTAATCTCGCTTTTTTGATCTTGTTGGATCTGAAACGTCACTTGTTTCAGGTCATTCTGGGGCTGGCTATTTTAGGTTCAGCGCTCACCACCATAGTAGTAACGGATGATACCCGTTCTGTGACGGCGGAACTGAACAAGGTGCAGAGCAAAAGTGATGATCTCGAAGTCGAATGGCGACATTTAGTTTTAGAACAGAATGCCCAGGCTGAGCATTCGCGCGTTTCGGATATTGCCAAAGTGAAACTGGCAATGACACGGCCTAAACCTTTAGAAGAAAAGATGATTAGTCTGCCATGAGAGCTACTATTAGAAAAAATAATAAGAAACCTGATACTGGTCTCGCACGCTGGCGCTTCATGGTGCTAATGGGATTTATTTTTGCCGGCTTCACTGGTCTGGTGGCCCGTACTGCATGGATCCAAGTTATTCAACCTGATCGCTTGCGTCAGGAAGGCGACATGCGTTCACTGAGAACTACGGCTGATCCGTCGGATCGAGGCATGGTGACCGATCGTAATGGTGAACAGTTGGCGGTATCGGTACCAGTACAAGCCGTATGGGCTGACCCTAAAGAGATCCACGCAGCTGATGGTTTAAAAAATACAGAAGCGTGGATGGCTCTGGCAGATGTACTGGGTCTGGATATGCGTAAACTTACCGCTAGCATCGCCGATCCCAAACGTCGTTTTGTTTATCTGCAACGTCAAATCACGCCCGCGGTGGCAGAATACATCGCCAAATTAAAACTGCCGGGTGTGCATCTGCGCCGTGAAACACGCCGTTATTATCCAACTGGCGAGATCAGTGCGCATTTGGTTGGGAATACCAATATTGATGGTTCCGGCATCGAAGGTGTCGAGCGAGCTTTTAATGAATGGCTGAGTTCGACCCCATCTGAATATAAGATCCGAAAAGATCGTCAGGGGCGGGTGATCGAAAATATCGGCATGGTTAAAGAAGGCAAAAAAGCCGGTGATCTGGTGCTCAGCATCGATCAACGCCTGCAATCTGTGGCTTACCGTTCGCTGAAATATGCAACTGAAGTTAACAAAGCCACGTCAGGGTCATTGGTGCTGATGGATGTGGTGAGTGGTGAAGTGCTGGCCATGGTGAATACGCCATCTTATAACCCGAATAACCGTGAACAGTATGAAAGTTTCCGTGCTCGCAACCGGGCAGTAACAGATACCTATGAACCGGGTTCTACCGTGAAGCCAATTGTCGCCATGAGTGCATTGGAACACGGGGTAATGAATTGGAAAGAGATCATGGATACCCGTCCATTTTCTATTGGCGGGAAAGTGGTAACTGACAGCCATAAAATGGGCTCTGCCGGTTTATACGATATTTTGAAATACTCCTCCAACATTGGTATGGCGCATATTGCATTGCGTATGCAGCCGCAATGGATCACCAGCAAACTTGAAGAGTTTGGGTTAGGGCAGGATTCTGGTACCGGCCTGACGGGTGAAAGCTCGGGCATGATCCCAATGCGTAGTCGTTGGTCGAATATTGAGTTGGCTACGTTGGGTTTTGGCTATGGTTTGCGTGTAACACCATTACAGTTAAC
>CALMKU010000407.1 GCA_937866945.1 uncultured Tolumonas sp. | reverse complement strand
AGACCCCAGGCACCCAGTGTTGGATTTTCCCAGTTATCTTCGACAAAACGGATATCATGGATCAGCGGGTCAAAGCCCAGTTCCCGCAACGAACCCAGATATAATTCCTGAATATTGTCGGGTGATGGCTTCAGAATTACCTGAAATTGGTAATAATGCTGCAGGCGGTTCGGGTTTTCCCCGTAACGACCATCGGTCGGACGACGGGATGGCTGCACGTAAGCGCAGTTCATCGGTTCCGGACCAATAGCCCGTAAAAAGGTCATTGGATGTGAAGTACCTGCGCCCACTTCCATATCGAGCGGTTGTGAAATCACACAACCCTGGCGGGCCCAGTAATCTTGCAGGGATAAAATGAGTCCCTGAAATGTTTTAATATCAAATTTCTGCATGATAGATAATACGCTTGATTAGTCAGTGAATACTGCGCGGATAAACTCAGGAAGTATAACCCTGTAACCGGCGGGAATATAGGCAAATTGTACCGGGGAGTGCGTATGGAACGACATTGTGCCTGGATCATGCGTGATCCAGACTATATTGATTATCACGACCAGCAATGGGGTCGTCCGGAATATGATGATCGGAAGCTGTTCGCCATGCTTTGTCTGGAAGGGCAGCAAGCGGGGTTATCCTGGCTGACTATTTTGAAACGGATTCCAGCATATCATGTGGCCTTTGCGGATTTCGATCCGCTACAGCTCATTGAATTTGATGAAGCACGTGTGGAATCTTTAATGCTTGATGCTTCCATTATCCGTCATCGTTTGAAAATCAACGCTATTGTACAAAATGCGCGCAGTTATCTGGCGTTACAACAACAAGGGATCTCATTTTCTGATTGGTTATGGCAGTTTGTCGGTGGCAAGCCGGTGATCAATCACTGGCAGCAAGCCAGCGAAGTGCCGGTCTCGACGCCACAGGCTGAAGCTATGTCGAAGGCCCTGAAAAAGGCTGGCTTTAAGTTTGTCGGTCCGACCATTTGTTACGCATTTATGCAAGCAGTGGGCATGGTCAATGATCATCTGGTTGATTGCCCGTGGCATGCACAGTGTAACGGCTCCGCTTCCTGACAGTTAAGGTGACGTATGTCAGATCAATTACCGTTTCATGTTCCGCCTCATTTACCACTGCATCCGCCTAAGGCGTTAGTACCAGCAGAGCCAGTATTGGCGCTGCAGCTGGATGGCAATGGCCGGTATCATAAATTATCCGCTGGTGGTTTGGTACCAGCGGAGCGTTGTTGGTTACACCTCGATTATTCTGCTGAAAGTGCCAAAGCGTGGTTACGTCACTCGCCATTACTGCCTGATGTGGTGCGCGAGTCGCTGCTGGGTGACAGCAATCGGCCAAAATTAGTGAAGGTGAATGGGGGGTTACTGCTGACACTAAGAGGCATTAACCATAATGAAGGGCAGCGCCCTGACCAGATGGTGGCGATCCGTTTCTTTATTACTGAGCAACTGATTGTCTCGACCCGCCATCGCCGTGTGTATGCCATTGAGCAGGTGGTGCGTAATTTACGCCAAGGTTTAGGTCCGCGCACTACCGCGGATTGGTTGGTGGATGTGTGTGAAAATTTGGCGGAACAGGCGGGGAATTTCATCGATGAAATGATGGATAACATCGTGCGGCTGGAAGATGAGATCTTAGAGCATCGAACACCATCACGGCGTGAATTGGTGGAGATCCGCCGTCAATTGATTGTTTTACGACGTTATTTAGCGCCGCAACGCGATGTCTTTAGCCGTTTAGCAAATGAAAAAATCAGTTGGCTGGAGGCAGACGATCTGCGTCATTTGCAAGAAATTGCTGATCGCATGGGGCGCTGGCTAGAAGATCTCGATGCCAATATTGCTCGTACCTCGCTGTTGGCCGATGAAATCAATGCCTTAATGACGGAAGCTATGAATCGGCGAACCTATATTATGTCATTGTTTGCTATGGTTTTTTTGCCTTTATCTTTTTTCACTGGTTTGCTGGGTGTCAATCTTGGTGGCATACCCGGTGGTGATTCGCCATGGGGATTCATCAGTTTCTGCCTGCTGTTAATTCTGTTTGCCAGCAGTATTTTGTCGTGGCTTAAATTACGAAAATGGCTGTAATTAGCTATAAACTTGGTTTCTTTATGCTTTTTTTGGATAAATAAAGCGAATCTATTTAGTTCTGTTCGTGGCGTTCTTCCGGCACTTTACGCTTAAGCCAGTGAAGGAGTTCGCCATGAAAAAATCAGTATTGTCCGCTGCCGGGTTATTCGCCGCATTAACATTGCAAACCGTATCCGCGGCCGAAGTAAAGCTGTTGAATGTTTCCTACGATCCAACCCGCGAGCTTTATCAGGATTACAATCAGGCGTTTGCGCAATATTGGCAACAGGAACATGGCGACAGCGTGAATGTCAGCCAGTCGCACGGCGGCTCCGGCAAACAGGCCCGTGCGGTCATTGAAGGGCTGGACGCGGATGTGATCACGCTGGCACTGGCACAAGATATCAATCAAGTGGCACAACAAGGGTTAGTGGCCGCCGATTGGGAAAGCAAACTACCGAATCATGCCGCACCATTTACCTCGACCATCGTCTTTCTGGTGCGCAAAGATAACCCGAAACAGATCAAAGACTGGGCCGATCTGGTCCGTCCGGATGTTGAAGTGGTGACGCCGAATCCGAAAACTTCAGGCGGTGCGCGCTGGAACTATCTGGCGGCTTGGGGTTACGCATTGCATAAAACCGGCACCGAGCAGGGTGCTCGCGACTACATCAGTAAATTATTCAAAAACGTGAAAGTACTGGATTCCGGTGCGCGTGGTGCCACCACCAGTTTTGTCGAACGCGGTCTGGGTGATGTGCTGATTGCTTGGGAAAACGAAGCCTATCTGGTGCTCAATGAGTTAGGCAAAGATCAGTTTGAACTGGTTACCCCGTCCGAGTCTATTCTGGCGGAACCGCCGGTGGCGGTGGTTGATCAAGTTGCGAAAAAACACGGTACCGAAGCAGTGGCCAAAGCCTATGTCGAACATCTCTATTCGGATGATGCCCAACGCATCGCGGGAAAACATTTCTATCGCCCAAGTAACCCGGTGATTGCCAAAGAATTCGCGCAACAATTTGCGCCGGTCAAACTGTTTACCATTCGTGAATTGGAAGGGGATTGGGCCAAAGCGCAAAAACGTCATTTTACCAGTGGTGGAACGTTTGATCAGCTCTACCAACCCGGCCAGTAATTTCGTTAGTCAAAAATACAGCCTCACCGGATGTGGGGCTATGTCTTATGAAGAGTGTTTGATATGAACAACATCCTGCTGGTTCCTGGTTTATATGATAGTGGTCCACAGCATTGGCAAACTTTGTGGCAGCAACAGCACTCGGATTGGTTACGCATTCAGCAAGCCGATTGGACAACCCCCGATCTGCAACGCTGGGCCGCACCCGTGCTGGATATATTGCAAAACAGTCCAAAACCACTCACGCTGGTGGCCCATTCTTTTGGTTGTCTCGCCAGCTTATACGCCGCCACGCAATTACCGGAAAAAATAAGCTCGTTGTTTTTAGTGGCACCGGCTGACCCTGAACTACTGAGGGTACAGGAAGGGCTGATTTACCATCCGACGCCGGTATCCGGTCGTATTATCGCCAGCAGTAATGACCCTTGGATGTCATTGGATCGCATTTGTTTGTGGAGCCAACGCTGGAGCTTACCGCTGAGTTTGTTAGGCCCGTTACGCCATATTAATGCGGAATCCGGGCATGGGGTGTGGCCAGAAGGGTTGGAACTCTTGCGTTGGCATTGCCAGCAGCTGGCTAAAGCGGCCTGATTTTCGAGTTTATTACCTTTATATATTTTCCATCTAATTATCTATATCTAAAAACTGGATATAGATTGCTTTTTTTCTTATTTGTTTTAAAGCCAAAGGATCTCAACAATACGCATATAGCGGTGTGAAATGCGCCGTATTGTGAGGAAGTAGTCCATGCGTTTTCGATCTCATTCCGTTTTGCCGGGTTTTGCCCCGACGTTAGGCTTCAGCTTGCTCTATCTGAGCTTGATGGTGTTGCTGCCGCTGTCGGCGCTGGTGCTCTACAGTGTGACCAAACAAGACATGGGGCAGTTCTGGCAAGTTGTCAGTAATCCACGGGTGGTGGCTTCCTTCAAGCTCAGCTTCGGCGCCGCCGCGGTTGCCGCACTGTTGAATACCTTATTTGGCTCCATCATTGCCTGGATCTTGGTACGTTATCAATTTTTCGGCAAACGCATTATGGACGCACTGATCGACTTACCGTTTGCGATGCCCACCGCAGTATCCGGTATTGCGCTATCAGCTATCTTCGCCGGTAACGGCTGGATCGGCCAATATGTCGCCCCTTACGGCATCAAGCTGGCGTTTAATCCGATTGGTGTGGTGATTGCACTGACCTTTATCGGCTTGCCGTTTGTTGTGCGTACCATGCAGCCGGTGTTGAAAGAACATGAACGCGAGCTGGAAGAGGCGGCCGCTTGTTTGGGGGCCAATCGTTGGGTCACCTTCCAAAAAATCATTTTTCCCGCCTTAGTGCCAGCGGCATTGACCGGCTTTGCCTTAGCCTTTGCCCGCGCGGTAGGGGAATATGGTTCGGTTATCTTCATTGCCGGCAACTTACCTATGGTGTCTGAGATTGCTCCTTTGATGATCATGAGCCATCTGGAAGAGTACGATTATGCTGGTGCCGCGGCGATTGCCACTGTAATGCTGGGTGCGTCGTTCATCCTGCTGTTATTTATTAATCAGTTGCAAGCCTGGAGCTGGCAGCGTCTGGGAGGAGCCCGTTAATGAATCCAATTACCACGGAACCACGCTGGGTTCGTTACCTGCTGATTTTTCTGGGGGCTGGCTGGTTTGCCGCGTTGTTGTTACTGCCACTGGCAGTGGTATTCACGCAGGCGCTGGCGAAAGGTGTCGTTTTTTTCTGGCAAAGTTTAGTGGATACCGATGCATTGGCAGCACTACGACTGACGTTGTTCACGGTCATTTGCTCGGTGCCGATGAATGTCATCTTTGGTCTAACGGCAGCATGGGTGATTGGTCGTTTCCGTTTCCGTGGCCGTCAGGCACTGATCACCTTGATTGATTTACCATTCTCGGTGTCGCCAGTCATTGCAGGTCTGATGTTCGTGCTGTTATTTGGTAATCGCGGCTGGTTTGGTGAATGGCTGCAGGCGCACGACTTGAAAGTGATCTTTAGTACACCGGGCATCATTCTGGCGACCATGTTTATTACCGTCCCTTTTGTGGTGCGGGAAGTATTGCCACAGATGGAAGCGCGTGGCGCGGAAGAAGAAGAGGCGGCTCAAGTGTTGGGCGCCAATGGCTGGCAAACCTTCTGGCGTGTCACCCTGCCGGGCATTCGCTGGAGTTTGCTGTATGGCGTGATCTTATGTACCGCTCGTGCGGTGGGTGAGTTTGGTGCGGTATCGGTCGTTTCTGGCCATATTCGTGGCCAGACCAACACACTGCCACTGCATATCGAAATTTTATATAACGAGTACCAGACCAACGCTGCATTTGCGGTAGCGTCACTGCTGGCGCTGTTTGGTTTGTTTACTCTGCTGGCGGAAACTGTCTTAAACCGCCTGCGCCATCGTAATTGAGGAGATGTAAGTCATGAGTATTCAGGTAGAGCATATCGAGAAACGCTTCAACCAGTTTGCTGCGTTGCATGACATCAACATCACTTTCCCTTCCGGGGAACTGGTGGCGCTGCTGGGGCCGTCGGGTTGTGGTAAAACCACGCTGTTGCGTATTATTGCTGGGCTCGAACAGGCAGACAGTGGGCGGATTTTATTGAATGGTTCGGATGCCTCTGAACTGCATGTCCGCGAACGTAATGTCGGTTTCGTGTTCCAGCATTATGCGCTGTTCCGTCATATGACGATTTTTGAAAACGTGGCATTTGGTCTGCGGGTGAAACCGCGCAAAGTGCGTCCGAATGAAAATGTCATTCAACAGAAAGTAAAACAGCTGTTGGAATTGGTACAGCTTGGCCATGTCGCCAATCGTTATCCAACCCAGCTTTCCGGTGGTCAGCGTCAGCGTGTGGCGTTAGCGCGTGCATTGGCGGTTGAGCCGCAAGTACTGCTTTTGGATGAACCCTTCGGTGCGTTAGATGCGCAGGTGCGTAAAGAATTACGTCGCTGGTTGCGTCGTCTGCACGATGAACTGCATGTTACTAGCCTGTTCGTGACCCACGATCAGGAAGAGGCGCTGGAAGTGGCCGATCGTGTGGTGCTGATGAATGCCGGTAAAATCGAGCAATTTGGTACACCGCAGGAAGTTTACGAAAAACCGGCGACTGAATTTGTGCACCGTTTTCTGGGCACGGTTAACCTGTTCCACGGTCATCTGCAAAGTGGCCAACTGGAAGTCTCCGGTGCCACACTGACTGAACAAGTCTCTGGTCTGGAAACCACGGATACCCAAGCGATCGCCTATGTGCGTCCGCATGAACTGGAACTGTTACCTGCCAACATTCCGCACGGTATTCCGGCGACCGTAGTACGCATATTGCCGTTTGGTGGTGCGTATCGGGTCGAAGTTTCGGCAAATAATGGTGTCGCACGCACCTTGATTGAAGTCGATGTGCCGCGTGAGCAGGTTGCTGTGCTAGAGTTACGTCCAGGATTATCAGTACGACTGGTGGCACGCCAAACGCAGCTCTATCAGTCTGAAACTAAGGAACGTGTGGCTTGAATTTTCAACAGCTCAAGATTATCCGCGAAGCAGCCCGCTGCCACTTCAACCTAACCGAAGTGGCGAATACGCTGTATACCTCACAATCGGGTGTCAGTCGGCATATCAAAGAGCTGGAAGATGAACTGGGCGTGGAGTTGTTTATCCGCCGCGGTAAACGCCTGTTAGGCATGACCGAACCGGGTAAAGCGCTGCTCACCATGGCCGAACGTATTCTGACGGAAGCGAATAATATCCGCCGTTTGGCCGACAACTTTGCCAATAGCGATCGTGGACGTTTGCATGTTTCTACGACACATACGCAGGCTCGATATGCGTTACCGGGCATCATCAAAGAGTTCCGCACGCAATATCCACAAGTGCAACTGGTGCTGCATCAGGGCAGCCCGAGTGAAATTGTCTCTATGCTGCTCAATGGTGAAACGGATATTGGTCTCACCAGTGAATTGATGGCCGATTACGAAGAGATCGCGGCGTTCCCTTATTACAGCTGGCATCACGCTATTTTAGTTCCTCGCGGTCATCCGTTAACCGAGTTGCCAAACGTCACGTTGGAAGATCTCAGCGCGTGGCCATTGGTCACCTACCAATCTGGCTTAACCGGGCGTACCAAAATTGATGCAGCATTTGCGATGGCCGATATTGAGCCGGATATTGTTTTGAGTGCACAAGACTCTGACGTTATCAAAACCTATGTGGAATTAGGTTTAGGCGTCGGTATTCTGGCGGATATGGCGATTGATTCGGTCAAAGACAGTAACTTGGTGCGTCTGAATGCCGAGCATCTGTTCCCGGCCAATACCGCCTGGTTTGGGCTGAAAAAGGGTAAGTTTCAACCGAATTTTGCCTGGCGTTTCCTGCAGATCTGCAATCCGTCACTGGCGATCAGTGATATCCAGGCGCAAGTCTTTGCAACCGGTGAAATCCAAACACCATTGCATTACGAAATCTAAGTAAAAGATAAAGTTGAGCGAGATGGAAGGGTTGATGCAAATTCAACCCTTTGCGGATCAGATAACGCCTTTGCGGATCAGATAACGGTAGGGTGGTTGTTCGGTTTCGCTGGCTAATAAAGTGTGATCCATGAAACGACAGAAACTGGGAATATCGCGCACCGTCGCCGGATCATCGGCAATCACCAGCAATGTCTCGCCGTCTTGCATCAGCCGTACGGTTTTGCGCACCATCATTACCGGCTCCGGGCAGCGTAAGCCACTGGCATCCAGAGTCTGGTTAATGTCATCTGCCGAAAAAGTCATGTTTGCTCCTGTGAATCAACTATCCACATAAAGCATATCATTAACGTTGTGCGGAGAGTACCGCGCGCGCCAGCTGGCGCGCTGCCTGCTTGGCATCGCCTTCTGGATTATTGAAATAACCTGCCAGCACATCACCAATCGCCTGTCGGACATAGCTGGAATTAGCCATGCCTTCTGCCATGCTCGGCACCAATTCCTGTTGTTTAATCGCTTGTTGTAATTGCTGAGCCGAATGTTGTGCGCACTGGTCAAAATCCGTCAGCGTCTGATTATTTAATACTGGAATTGACCCTTTCACCCGATTAAAGGCGTGCTGGAAATCGGAGGTCATGATCATGTTCACCAGTTGCAGCTGTGCTTGTTGTTTCTGCTGACTTTGCACATCAAACATTGCAATCGAATCGAGGTTATAACTGAATTTACCGTCAGTACCAGGGGCGGGCAAACAAAGAATATCTTTGCCCGGCACCACATTCGCGGCGGTTAACTCACCTTTTACCCAATCGCCCATTAACTGCATGGCAGCAGAGCCTTCGATCAGCATATGCGTAGCCTGATTCCAATTCGTGCCACCGTAGTCATCCGCGATATATTCCCGCAGCTGGTGGAACAGCTCCAGCAAATGCTGCATGGTGTCACTTTGCAGTGCGGTTTGATCCAACTGAATAAAAGCGCGACGGTAAAAATCACTACCACCCTCACCCAGCACAATCGCTTCAAATAATATCGCCAGTTGCCATTGGTCATCGCCAATCGCTAATGGGGTGATGCCAGCTTGCTTTAGTTTTTTGGATACCGCCAATAACTCAGTCCAGCTCGCTGGTGGTGTGAGTTGCAGGCGTTGAAATACTTTCGGGTTGACCCACAACCAGTTCACACGATGAATGCCAATTGGTACGGCGACATAGTGGCCTTTTGACTGCACACTGTGTTGCACAAATTCAGGCAACACCTGTTCCCAGTTGTTTTGCTGGGCAACGTTATCGAGATTGCGTAAGAAGCCCAAAGCAGCCCATTCCTGCAGTTCGCTGCCTTTCAGATGTGCCGCTTCCGGTGGCGTACCAGAGAGGGCGCGACTTTTTAATACCGTCATGGCTGATTTACCGCCACCGCCGGAAATGGCGGAATCCTGCCACTCATTGCCCAATGCTTGCCAGTAACTGCGCAATACGCCGGCCGCTTTGGCTTCACCGCCAGCAGTCCACCAATGCAGCACCTCCACCGACGAGGCCATAGCAGAAACAGACACCAGCGACAGCATCAAACTGGATACAAGGTAAGATCGGAGGGTCATTATCAATTCCTTGGCAAGGAAAGAATGGCTTGTAAGCCACCGTGTAAACGGTTTTCCAACACTAAATCGCCACCATGAGCGCGGGCAATACTGCGTGCAATCCCCAAACCAAGGCCATTACCGCTGCTATCTTGTGCTAGTCGGTAATAAGGCTCAAACACCTTTTCCAACTGCTGCTCCGGTAAACCCGGCCCCTCATCAATGACGTAGAGGTATAGCATGTTGGTTTTGCTGTTTTTTTCCAAATCATCCATCACAATCACGCGAGCTTGATCACCATATTTAATCGCATTATCAATCAAATTGGCGATACAGCGTTTTAGCGCCAGTGGTTTGCCGCGATATAAGTATTTGCAATGGCCTTCAATTGTCAGATGCGGATCGAGCAAGTTATAGTCTTCTGCCATGCCCGCCAGCAGCTGGTTGATGTCGATCTCTTCGATATTTTCGTGGATGTGCGTATCTTTAACGGTTTGCAGGGCGCCCTTGACCATCATTTCCAGGTCATCCAGATCTTTGCTGAATTTAGCAAACTGCGTATCGTCATCGAGTAACTCTACGCGCAGACGCAACCGTGTAATCGGTGTTTTCAAATCGTGGGAAATTGAGCTGAACAGCTTTTCGCGATCGCTAATATAACGACGGATCCGTTGCTGCATAATATTAATGGCCCGAGTTACCGCGACAATCTCACTGGCACCGGCTTCTGGCAATGGTGGTTGATCAATATCCTTGCCCAAACTTACTGCCGCCGCAGCTAAATGACGTAACGGGCGCGTTTGCCAGCGTACAAGGGCAAAAGTGAATGGAAACAGAATAATCGTCAGCAGAATAATAAAGCGGAACTGATGCGGTGAAACCACTTCTTCATCCAGCGTCATATAGGGCGCTGGCAATAATGCGGCCAGATACAACCAATCGCCATTTTCCAGCTTGATCTGCGTTACCAGAATGGGTGGATTAATTGGTTCCATTAATAAGGTATAACGCGACCAAGAGGGCGGAATGTCCGATAGCAGCGTTTCGTTATTAAAAACATGCAGTTCAGCCGGATAGGAAAAATCAGTCTTGATCTGCATACTCTGCCCGAGTTTATGTAACAAGGTCTGATTAACTTCTTTCAGTACTACCTGCTTCTTCGGGCTATCGGGAATGCCATTCAGCATGATCTCTTCTTTGTTCAACGAAACAAAAAAGCGACTGCCACCCATGTTACGTAACTGATCTAAGGCAATTGGGCGATATTGCAAGGGCAGTGACTTAAAGAAACTCACGGTGGAGGCTGCCGAATTAGCCAAGTCACGGGTTGCCGCTAGCATGCCCTCTAATTCGCGCTTTTCCAGTTGCTGCATCCAAATACCGGAAATCAGGCTTTGCGCTAACACAATAGCCAGCAACAGTAACAGCAACATACGCGATAACAACGATCGCGGCATAAACAATGAAAAGAAGCGACGTAACCAGCTAGTCTTCATGCACTACATCTGCAATCAGCATATAGCCGCTGCCTCGAATGGTTTTGATAATGCGCGGGCCTTTACCGTTATCGCCCAATTTTTGGCGTAAACGGCTAATCTGCACATCAATACCACGCTCCATCGGCAGTGATTCGCGTCCGCGCGTAGCATCGCTGATCGCATCCCGATCCAGAATTTGTCCCGGATGCTGCAAGAACAGATGCAATAAGATGAAATCACTACCGGTCAGATCAATACTTGAGCCATCTTCGTGCGTCAGTAACTGAGTTCTGGAGTCCAGCGTCCAACCGGCAAATTTCAGTTTACGGCCAGAGACTACTTCTTTCTCCGGTTGCCGGAATTCAGCACGACGTAATAAGGCTTTAATTCGCGCCATCAATTCACGGGGGCTAAAAGGCTTAGCGATATAATCATCCGCACCCAGCTCCAGCCCGATCACCCGATCCGCTTCATCAGAAGCAGCGGTTAACATAATGATCGGCACCTGTGATTTCCGGCGGATCTGCTGACAAAGACTGAAACCATCATCACCAGGCATCATAATATCGAGAATAATCAACTCCGGCGTAGCCAGTGCCAGCTGCTGATACATCTCGACACCATCTCCGGCAGTCAAAACATCAAAACCGGCACGCGTCAGGTACTCTTTTAATAATTCCCTGATTTCCTGATCATCATCCACAATCAGAATAGGTTTACCTTTAGCCATGAACAACCTTCGTACAATTCTGCAATGCAAGAATTGAACACATTATGTTGCGAAAAAGCAAGAAAACGCCCAAGAAGGTACGGTTAAATTACAGATTGTATCTGTAACCGGTTCCAATTGAACTTTTTATTGCATGGTATATATAAAGGAAAGCTTGCTAATATAAGCAAAGCCAATCAGAGGATGAATCAAACTCATGACCAAATGTATTCTGGTGCTGTACTCCAGCAGAGAAGGGCAAACTCGAAAGATAGTCGATGCCATATTAGCGCGTGCGCCAAACTGGCGGGCGGATTTGCATAACCTGCATGAACAACCTGTGATTGATTTGACGCCGTATGACAAAGTACTGATCGCAGCTTCTATCCGTTATGGTCACTTTCATCCCAGTCTCAATAAATTTGTAGAACAACACTACGCAGTATTAAAAGAAAAAGAGGCAGCCTTTATAGCTGTTAACCTCGTGGCGAGAAAGCCAGAGAAGAACACCCCGGAAACCAATCTCTATACGCGGAAGTGGCTACAACAATCAATATGGAAACCACAACACGTTGTTGTGTTCGCTGGAGCCCTGCGTTATTCCCGTTACAACTGGTGGCAGAAGCGAATTATCCAGTTAATTATGTGGATGACAGGGGGAAGTACCGACACCAGCCGTGATGCTGAGTTCACAAATTGGACAAACGTGCAAAAATTCGCCGAACAGTTACTGAAATCATAGGAATATCATAAATGCGCTTGACGTGTTTCTGGTTTTCCGTAGAATGCGGCCTCACTGGAACGGCAGACGCCAACACAGAGCGAGTTAAGCAGTTGTGACGAACAATACTTGACAAGCAACCGGGAAAGCGTATGATTCGCGTCCCTGACCTAACGGTCACGC
>CALMKU010000406.1 GCA_937866945.1 uncultured Tolumonas sp. | reverse complement strand
CAATGATTAGAAAAAGTTTTCTAATTCGGTTCGATTATGTCTGAGCAAACCGTCATTCCAAAGCCGCCCCTCACGGCGCATGGTGAAGAAACCCGTCTAAAATTGATCACGGCAGCAACACCGGAATTTATTGAACAGGGTTTTCGTGCCGCCCGGGTACAGCAAATCGCCAAAAATGCCGGCGTGCGTCTTTCGGCCATCAATTATCACTTCGGTGGTAAAGATGGCTTATATCTGGCGGTATTACGCCATCATGGTGAACTGGCGATCCAGCAACGACCATTGCTGACAGATACCGAACAATCGTTACAACAACATTTCCGCTTTATGATCCACAGTCTGTTGCAGCGCATGCTGGATGACAGCCAGGGCTGCCAACTCGCGCAGTTAATACTGCGTGAAATGGTGAATCCAACCGCCGCACAAGAGGATATTTTTCAGCGTTTTCAATATCCGCAAATGCAGCAAGTATTCAGTCTGTTGCGCCAGATCCTGCCCCATGCTGATCAAACTGCGCTCTTACGCTGCTCGTTAAGCCTGTTTGGTCAGTGCATCATCTATGTGCTGGCCCGCCCACTTATTTTAAGAACCAACCCGGATCTGCTGTCTTACCCCGGCTGGCTGGATGAGATTGAAAATCACATTGTGCGTTTCAGCTGGGCCGGTTTGCTGGCCTTACAGGAGGCTGCTCATGCGTAAATTGATTGGTTTATGTGGTTGGTTATTTTTGGGCGGAATCGGCTTAAGCGCCTGCCAGCAAGAAGCTGACACCTCACTGCCTGGTTATGTCGAAGCTGATTACGTGCGGATCGCTACGCCAGTCGCCGGATATCTGCGCGAACTGCAGGTCGCCGAAGGGCAAGCCGTTAGCGTGGAACAACCGCTATTTCGTCTGGAAAGCAACGAGAGCATCAGCAATCAGCAAGCAGCGGCGGCAGCGTTGCAAAAAGCACAGGCCCAAGCGGCAGATTTAAATAAAGGCAAACGCAGCGAGGAAATTACTGCCTTACAAGCGCAATTGAGTGCCGCACAAGCCGCGCTAAGACTGAGCGAACAGGAGCTTTCGCGTCAGCAACGGCTGCGCCTGCAAGGTTTCAGTAACCAGTCTACATTGGATCAGGCCGCCAGCACACGGTTACAGGCGCAAGGTAAAGTACGCGATCTGAATGCGCAGTTGGCGCTAGCTGCTCAGGCCGCGCGTGTAGATGTAAGGCAAGCGGCGCAGGCCGATGTCATTGCCGCCACGGCACAACTCAACCATGCCGATTGGCTGATGACACAAACCACACCGCATAGCCCCGTAACCGGGCGAGTCGAAGAGACCTTATATCAGGTTGGCGAGTGGATCCCAGCAGGTTCCCCCGTGATTACCTTGTTAGAGCCAGAGGCGGTGAAGGTCCGCTTTTATATCCCGGAAGCAACGCTGGCGACGATCAAGCCAGGTCAGAGCATCAATGTCAGTTGCGATAGCTGCCAACAGCCGATCCCGGCTCGTATAAGTTTTATCGCCAACAACGCGGAATACACACCGCCAGTGATCTATAGCAAAGAGAATCGCTCCAAGCTGGTATTTATGGTCGAAGCCAAGCCGTTAGATACCAAAACCTTCCTGTTGCACCCGGGGCAGCCGGTCGCCGTGACACTGGCAAAAGCGGAGCAATAAGCCATGAACAGTGATAACTGGATCATTAATGTACAAGGCTTAAACAAAAGCTTCGGCGACAAACTAGTTGTCAATAACCTATCGATGCAGGTACGGCGCGGCGAGATCTATGGCTTTCTTGGGCCGAACGGCAGCGGTAAAACCACGTCGATCCGCATGATGTGCGGACTACTAACGCCCGACAGTGGTTCCGGCCATACACTGGGTTATGACATCACCCAACAAGCCATCGAAATCAAACGCCACGTCGGTTACATGACCCAGCGCTTTGGTTTGTATGACGATTTAAGTTTGCGCGAAAATCTCGATTTCATCGCCCGTATTTACGGGATGAAGGAACGCAAACCCCGCGTGCAACAAGCGCTGGAACGCTTGGGCCTTGAAGGGCGACAAAACCAATTGGCAGGCACCTTATCCGGTGGCTGGAAACAACGGCTGGCGCTGGCCGCCTGTATGTTGCACGAACCACAGTTACTGTTGTTGGATGAACCCACCGCCGGTGTTGACCCCAAAGCACGGCGCGATTTTTGGGATGAGATCCACACCCTAGCCGCAGATGGTATGACGGTGCTGGTGTCCACCCATTACATGGATGAAGCGGAACGTTGTCACCGCCTAGGCTATATCGCTTATGGCAAACTACTGGCCTGCGGCACGCCGAAAGAGCTGATCCAACAAAGTCAGTTTATCACCTGGCAAGTGGAAGGCCGGGTCGATGAGTTGGTACCAGTGTTACAACATCACCCTGCCGTAGCCCTGATCACGCGGTTTGGTACCAGCTTGCACATCAACGGATTAGACGCAGATGCCTTAGCTCAAGCGATTGCCCCGTTCCAACAGCGCAGCGATCTGCACTGGCAGTTGATCACGCCACAACTGGAAGATGTGTTTATTCATCTGATGCAGCAAAGTCAGGATAATTTCCGTTAGAGGTGCTTATGAATCAAATATTAAGCTGGCACCGCTTGCTGGCCATGATCGCCAAAGAGTTTATCCAACTGCGCCGTGATCGGCTGACCTTTGCGATGATGCTGGGCATTCCGCTGATCCAGCTGGTGCTGTTTGGTTATGCGATCAACGGTGATCCGAAACATCTGCCCACCGTCATTGTTGCGCATGAACAAACCCCTTTTACCCGTGCCATTGTACAAAGCCTTGAAAACAGCGGTTATTTTCAACTGGTTGCCACTGATTTGAGTGATGCCGAAGCCGATCGCTGGCTGGAAGAAGGTGATGCGCAGTTTGCCGTCGTGATCCCGGCTGGTTTTGCCAAACAACTGCAGCGCGGTGAGCATCCACAACTATTAGTGGCAGCCGATGCGACCGACCCTTCCGCCACCGCCAATGCCATCGGCGCCTTGCAACAGTTGAGTCAGCAATGGTTGCAACATGAACTGACCGGCACGCTGAGTTATCTCAATGGTAAATCACAGCCGTATGAGCTGGTGATCCAACGGTGTTTTAATCCGGAAGGGTTAACGCAATACAATATTGTACCCGGCCTGATGGGCGTGATCCTGACCATGACCATGATCATGATGACCGCCTTGGCGGTAACGCGCGAAGTAGAACGCGGCACGATGGAGAATCTGCTGGCCACTCCGGTGCGCCCACTCGAGGTGATGCTGGGGAAGATCCTGCCGTATGTATTGATTGGTTTTGTGCAGGTTGCCGTGATCTTGATTGCGGCACGACTATTATTTGACGTACCGTTTGTCGGCCCGGCGGGCTGGCTATTTCTGGGCATTCTGGTATTTATCGCAGCAAATCTGAGCGTCGGTATCACTATTTCCAGCGTGGCACGTAATCAGACCCAAGCCATGCAGATGACATTTTTCTTTTTTCTGCCATCCATGCTGTTATCCGGTTTTATGTTTCCATTCCGCGGCATGCCCGGGTGGGCGCAACACATTGGTGAGTTATTACCGCTGACACACTTTATTCGCCTGATCCGCGGGATTATGCTGAAAGGCAATAGCGTGATCGAGATGTGGCCACATTTGTGGCCATTACTACTGTTTTTATGCACGATGTTATTCGTTGGTGTACTACGCTTTCGGAAAACACTGGACTAACTGGAGTACCGTTTTGATGAGCAACGTGTTAATGAAAAAATCGTTATTATCCGTTTTGATCCTGCTCGGCCTGTCGCCACTGGCTTATGCGGAAAGCCTGCTCGACATCTATCATCAGGCACAGGAAAAAGATCCGCAACTGCAGGAAACATTGGCACAACGCAATGCCGCATTTGAAAAAATCAACGAAGCCGATGCCGCCAAACTGCCACAAATTGGCTTAAGTGCCAGCAGCGGTTATCAAAAAACTAACCGTGATGATCAACAAACCGCGCGCACTGCCGGGGCTGGTTTATCGCTGACGCAGGCGTTGTTCCGCGAGTCGGTCTGGATGAATTCCGACATCACCAGCAAACAGGCAATGAGCAGTGATGTGGCACTAAACATCGAGAAACAAGGTTTGATGTTGCGTACCGCACAAGCCTATTTCAGTGTATTAGCGGCGCAAGATTCGCTGGAATACACCAATGCCAACGAAAAAGCCTTACAACGTCAGTTGGATGAAACTCAGCAACGTTTTGAAGTCGGCATGACCGCCATTACTGATGTGCAGGAAGCGAAAGCGGCGCACGATTTAGCCGTAGCTGACAGCATCAATGCACAAAATACGCTGGCGAACAGCTTTGAATCATTACGTCAGCTGACCGGTAATGAACATCGTTTTCTGGATGTGCTGAACACTGAGCGCTTTAGCCCAAGCCCGATGGAACAAAGCGCCGATCAATGGCTGAAAGACGCACAAGAGCACAGCCTGACCTTGAACCAGCTACGCATCAGTAAAGATGTGGCAAAACAGCAGATCGATCTGGCAAAAGCCGGTCATATGCCAACGCTGGATCTGAAACTGGGTGCCAATTCGAACTACACCGATTATAAAAAAAATACAACCTCGAAAGAGGATGGCACGCTGAACGAAGGCACTATTGGTCTGCAGTTTAACCTACCGCTTTACTTCGGTGGTGCCACTCAGTCGCAGGTAAAACAGGCACAGTTTAACTATGTCGCCGCCAGTGAAAATCTGGAAAAAACCTATCGCAGCATGCAAGCCGATTTGTATAAAAACTACAACAATGTGTTCGCCAGCATTGGCACCATCAAGGCCTATCAGCAATCGGTGGTGTCTGCCGACAGCGCATTGACTGCCACTCAGGCCGGTTATCAGGTGGGCACCCGTACCATCGTCGATGTGCTGAACGCCACCAGTAAACTGTATTCCGCCAAGCAAAAACTCTCGGATGCCCGTTACAACTACATTCTGAGCACACTGCAACTAAAACAGACCGCCGGCACGCTGTCAGAGCAGGATCTACTGGATATTAACCAAGGGCTGATGGCGAAGAAGTAATGACACAAAAACGGATCCCCGCTTCTTTCTTCGGCATGGTGTTAGG
>CALMKU010000405.1 GCA_937866945.1 uncultured Tolumonas sp. | reverse complement strand
TAAGGTCAGGATATCACCTCTAATCAGGTGGCCAAATTCAGTGTGCCACTTCAGTAGCGCATGGTGTGAGACAAAATGAAATTGTTACCGGTGTCGTTATTCGTAATGAAAAGGGCGATATTCTCGAAAGTAATGGAGATATTCCTGCTCAGCAAAAAGAATCAACAAATATATTATCCGGCCCATATCGGCAACAAATAGTGTCACTTTTCCACCAATCATCGAATGGCTCTCGTGATTTGATTGGCTATCTGGATCTATATTCCAGTCGGAGTGTCTTGTGGGATCGCATAAAATACAGTCTTTCGGTGATGTTATTAAGTTCTGTCATCGTCACCACCTGTCTATGGTTTATTTTTTCCTGGGCAATTCGTTTTCGGTTATCTGATAGTGTGACTCAGATGGCTAAAACGGTTGAGGGTTGGCGATATAAACCCAGAGAGATGCGAGTCGAAAAGATTGAATATCCATATCAAGATGAACTGGGGGCGCTCGTTGATGTGCTGAACGATAGTCAGTCACAACTGTTTGAGTCGATGCAAAAACTCAATGCAGTGAATCTCAATCTTGAAAAAATTGTCACGGAACGTACACAAGAGCTGCAGCTGGCTAAAGACTCAGCAGAGAATGCAAACCTCGCTAAAAGTCAATTTTTGGCAAACATGAGTCATGAAATTCGAACGCCGATGAATGCCATTTTGGGCATGCTTTATCTTGCTCTGAAGAGCGATTTACCGTCCAGTTTGCATAACTACCTTTCAAAAGCACAAGGTGCTGCACATTCTCTACTCGGCATTATTAATGACATTCTCGACTTTTCTAAAATTGAGGCCGGTAAGCTAGAGCTGGAGAGTATCGAGTTCAGTCTTGATAGTGTGTTGGAACAACTTACCGATGCAATCAGTTACCAGGCCGAACATAAGGGGATTGAGTTTCTTATTCGTTATGACACCGCGATTCCGTCAATTTTACTGGGTGATCCGCTCCGTCTGGGCCAGGTGTTGCTGAATTTATGCGGCAATGCGGTGAAATTCACTGAACAGGGTGAGGTAGAGCTGGCTTTTCATGCTCTTTCTATCACCGATACCGAATTAAATATTCAGGTCAATGTTCGGGATACGGGCATTGGGATGTTGCCTGAACAACAAAATAAATTGTTCCAGAAATTTACTCAGGCTGATCAATCCACAACCCGTCATTATGGCGGCACCGGGTTAGGCTTGGCGATTTGCAAAAATCTGGTTGAGCTGATGGGCGGGACAATATGGATCGAAGATTCACAATTGGGGAAAGGAACTACGATCTGTTTCACGGCCCAATTTAAAATTGTGCAGCAAGTAAAATCGCGTCGTCATGAGCTACTGGAACAAGCTGGCCCATTACTCAACGGTATTCGGGTATTAGTGGTTGATGACAATGAAATGTCGCGTGAAATATTGACTGGCATGCTGAGTTATTTCGGTATGGCTGTTAGTGTGGCGCATAACGGGCCTGCTGCATTAGCGGCATTGCGGACTGAGAATGAAAAACCGTTTGATATCGTGCTAATGGACTGGAAGATGCCCGGTATGAATGGAGATGAAGCCGCACAACGTATTTATAATGAGATAGTTCAGCGACCTAAAATTGTCATGGTAACCGCCTATGGTCGAGAGGATGTTATCCGCCTTGCAGAGCAGGCCGGTGTTGATGGTTTTCTCATTAAGCCTGTTTCACCGTCTACGTTGCTCGATGCCATTCTTTCCGTTCTCGGGCGGGGGCGAATTTTGGGAGTCCAAGATCATCTACCGCAAAAAATAGCTGCATTGACGAATAATAATTTGGCAGGCATTCGTTTATTGCTGGTTGAAGATAATGAAATTAACCGTGAATTTGCAGCCGAATTGCTGCGCAGCCAAGGTATAGTTGTTGATGAAGCGCTCAACGGAGAAGAGGCTGTACACAAGGTTCAATGCCAGAACTATGACGGTGTATTGATGGATATTCAGATGCCGATCATGGATGGATTAGAGGCCGCTCAACGCATCCGTGCTTTGGCAAAAACGCCCAATGGCGAGCGTTTTGCTTCATTACCCATTATCGCGATGACGGCATTGGCGATGGCGCAGGATGTGGACAAAAGTTTGGCTGCTGGTATGAATGATCACATAACCAAACCGATGGACCCTGATCGTCTGATGTCAGCCTTAGCCAAATGGGTTCATCCTTCTACAAATTCCAGTTCAGCTGTATTTACTGGTCAAGCAGCCAGTGTCACACAAAATTATTCCAATGATTTGCAACTTTTGACCAGTCTAGATGTTCGGCAAGGAATTCGTCGTATAGGTGGTCGGGAAGACGCTTACCGCAAACAGCTTTGTCGCTTTCGAAAACATTATGCTGATGCAGATATTAAGTTACAGCAACTTATAAATGAATACCAAATCCAGAAGGCTGAAGATTATTGCCATTCTCTTAAAGGTGTTTCCGGCAATATTGGCGCAGTCCGGCTTTTTGATTCGGTGAGCCGCATTGATGCTCAACTTAAACAAGGCCAACAACCTGAGCCTGCAGAACTGAACATCATGCAGCAACACCTGCGACAAGTTATGAATGATATTGATAGTTTAACTAATCCGGTAGCAGAGCTATCAATTCAGCCAACGAATAGCCTAAGTCGAGGTGAAGTCTTGGGGCTGTTAGATAAGTTAGCTTATTCGTTAGAATATGACTTGGGTGCCGCAGAGCCATTACTAACCGAAATACGAGCCAATTTACGAGGTCATGACCTTGAATCTTTGGTCGGTGAGATTGTAACTAAAACAGATATATTTGCGATCGATGAGGCATTGGTCTTGTTAACGATATTACGCAATCGATTACAATCGGAAAAAGTTGGTGATGTGCTAAATAATAAACACAGTGATTATAAATATGAATAAACCCACAAACGGACGTCCCAGAATACTCATTGTGGATGATGTTAATGAGAATCTGCATGCACTGATGAATATATTGCGTGATGATTACGTTATTTCCGCGGCTACCTGTGGGGAAAAAGCACTAGAAATAGCACAGCGCCAGCCACAACCGGAACTGATCCTGCTGGATATAAAGATGCCAGGCATGGATGGTTATTCAGTTCTTGCCAAACTCAAAGCTGAACCTGCCACCGCCGATATTCCAGTTATCTTTGTCACTGCTCTTGCAGAAACGATTGATGAGGAAATAGGGCTTAAACTGGGTGTGGCTGATTATATAACTAAACCCGTTAATGCCGAATTATTGCGCTTACGCGTGCAAAATCAACTGGAGCTAAAAAGGTATCGCAAATCGCCTATATTGCTGGATGCAATGCGATGTCTTCCGCCTGGTGAAGTACCGACACTTTTAGTCGTCGATGATGTTCCCGAAAATATTCATGCCCTGTTAGAAGTGCTGAAAGACGACTATCGGATCATGGTTGCCAATAATGGACGTAAAGCCATAGAGTTGGCACAGGGCGCTACACCTCCAGATCTTATCTTGCTCGATATCGTGATGCCAGACATGGATGGTGTGGAAGTTTGTCGACAGATAAAAATGACGCCAGCGGGGAATCGGATCCCGATCATTTTTATTACCATCGTAGATTCCTCAGAAGAAAAGGTGCACGGTTTTAATGTTGGTGCTGCCGATTACATCACCAAACCGTTTGAAATTGATGAGGTACGGGCTCGAATTCGCACCCATCTTGAACTCAGCCGATTAAGAGGTTTTCTTGAGCAATTAGTGGCACAACGCACCGCTTTGCTGAAAAAAAGTGAGGAAAAATACCGCACGCTTGCGGATTATTCGCCAAACTGGGAATACTGGTTGGCACCGGATAGCAGTTATCTCTATGTTTCACCTGCCTGTGTCGATATTTCTGGATACACCCCAGCCGATTTTTTTGCGGATGCTCATTTGATGGATAAAATTATTTATCCGGAAGATCTTCCTGCCTGGCATAGGTATGGCCCGACAAACTGTACTGACAAGAATAAACCAACGCCGTTGGTTTTTCGTATTCGGCGGCAGGATGGCTCTGAGCGTTGGATTGAGCATGTATGTCAGTTTGTCTATGACGCTATGGGCCACTATACCGGATGTCGTGGCACTCACCGTGATATCACTGAACGACGACGGGCGGAAGAAAACCTCCATTTGGCGGCGGCGGTACTTGAAAATACGACGGAAGGGGTCGTTATCACCGACATAAAAAACAACATTTTGAGTGTCAACCATGCCTTTACTGAAATTACCGGATTCAGTGCGCAAGAAGTTATAGGCCGTAATCCAGGCGCGCTGAAATCTGGCCGGCATGAACGTGATTTTTATCAAACGATGTGGCGAGCTATTGATACTGTCGGCTCTTGGCAAGGCGAGATCTGGAATCGACACAAAAATGGTTCTGTTTTCCCTGCACTGTTTAATATCAGTGTGATCCGCAATGCACAGGGTGTACGCACACACCATATTGCTGTCTTTTCAGATCTGAGTCAGCTCAAACGAACAGAGCAGAAACTCGACTTTCTCGTTCATCGAGATCCGTTAACAGAGTTACCCAATCGCGTACTTTTTCATGAACTCTTATTTCATGCCATCCAGCAAAGTGAGCAAAGCCATACCCGATTTGCGCTGCTATTCCTCGATCTGGTTAATTTTAAAATGATCAACGAAAGCCTGGGCCCGAGTTTGGGTGATAAATTACTGATTGAGGTAGCTAATCGGCTCAGAGAGTTGTTACCGAATGTGAATGCCATTGCTCGCGTGGGT
>CALMKU010000404.1 GCA_937866945.1 uncultured Tolumonas sp. | reverse complement strand
ACCGCGGACCTCTTGCATGCCATGCAAGCGCTCTCCCAGCTGAGCTATAACCCCACAATGCTGGATGCAACCATATAATGGAAGCGACACGGATAATAGGGACAGCTCATAAAACTGTCAATAGAAAATAGCCGATGCCAATCTTAACTGGCGAACAAATCGACATCTCGGTCAATAACATCATGTCTTCCTCATCGGCACATGCTCTCTACAAGCTCGCGACAAGTATAAATTAAGCTTTCTCAATGTAAGGGCATTATGGTTTACAGGAATTAATCCAACCCTGTCAAAGATGAATATATAGTCTGTGCCGGAAAGTTTTTGATAATAATTATTCTAAAAAAACAAATATAGATTCAAATGGGATTTACAAAGGACTTGTAACAATGGAACTGAAGAGTAACCGTATGACTTTGTCGTCGCAGGAACGGCATTGGCGTCCGTGGTTTGGTAAAACAGGTAAGTTAGCCATGCGCTGGGCCTGTTTTTTAAACCGCGATCGTTATCTGGCAATGGAAAATGCCTTTGAAAACTTTGCAAATTACCGGGTTAATCTGCTGCAACAATGGGCTGAACACCAATGGCGGATCTTATCCAGCATTGCAGACAGTGATCTGCAACCAGAGACGCTCTCTGGCGCTATTTTAAAAGAAAAAAACTACCTACTGCCCGATTGTAATGAACTGTTTGTTCTAAATTCACAAGGTGAATTACTGCATAGTTCACGCGATCGACGTTCTGCCCCCACTGTCAACACCCGAATTTTACAGCAAGCGGCAAAACAACCCTTTTTACACGGGCCGTATATTGATCCGGTTACCTTATCGCTGGGTGCGAGCACATCCGCTTTTCATGATGCGGTGACACTGATGTTTTACCAACCACTGCAACAAAATGGTCAGTTGATGGGTTATCTGTGTGCTCGAGTACCCAACGATGTAGTTGGCGATTTAATTCAACGTGAAGCCGGGCATATATTTCATGAATCAGGTGATAACTACCTGTTTATGGTGAAATCCAATTTCGATCCTTCATTGCCGCAAGGTGTTGCCCTCTCCCGTTCACGTTTTGAAGATCGGGCATTTACCCGTGGTGACAACTTGAAGGATGGCGTACAAACCGCATTCGGTGTCGTGCAGGTAAAAAACCATACCGAATTTGAGTTGGTTTTTAATGACCCGTCGACCGGTCAGTTACATCCTGGAGTGCGGGAAACCATTCGTAACGGGCAAAATTTGTTTGTCAGTTATCCTGGCTATTCCGACTACCGCTACATTCCGGTCATTGGTAAAGGCGTGACTTTTCAACTGCAAGGCTCACCCGATGTCTGGGGAATGATGTGTGAAGCCGATTTGGAGGAAGCCTATCGCTACCGCTCGATCAGCCAGCGACTCACCGGCGGTTATTTAACCACTGCCGTGAGTGCTACGTTATTCGCATCCCTGCTGCAACTTACATTACAACCTAGTGCGCTGCTTACCATCCTCATTTATCTCGGTTTACAGTTACTTGGCGTGTTGGCTTTTAATAGCTTACTCAGTAAACCGCTCTCTTCTCGCTTGCGCGATACCATCGGTTTGTTGCGCCAGATCGTGGAAGGTGGCGGTAACTTACGCATGCGAATTCCTCGTGAACAAGCACACAACGATGAAAGCGGCATGATGGCCACCTGGGTCAACAGCATGATCGATCATCTGGATGGTGTGTTAGGCCAAGTGATCGCCACCAGCCGGGTTCTCGAACGTAATAACGGCGACATGCAGCAGCAAAACACGGCTGCAGTACGTGCCACCAATCATGTAATGAATGCGATGCAGGAAACGCAGATGTCACTGCAAATGCAGATGCAGCAGTTAGATGCAGCTAATGATATCGCCAATGAAATGCGTGAAGCGATGAAACAACAAGCGGAAAACGCACGTCAGCAGTTACAGCTGGTTTCGGCACGTACCCGAGATATTCGCACCACAGTTAGTGAGTCCACAGAAACCATTGAACAGTTAAACCAAAGCACAAAAGCCATTGGTAATATTGTCAGTGTGATCCAAGCCATTGCGGCACAAACTAATCTACTGGCATTAAACGCCGCCATCGAAGCTGCCCGCGCCGGTGAAGCAGGTCGTGGGTTCGCCGTGGTAGCAGATGAAGTTCGGAATTTGGCCGCCCGCACCAGTCAGTCGACCAATGAAATAGAAGAGATGATTGCCACCGTTCAGCAACAAGCCACGAATGCAGTCGAAATCATGAATGTTAGTATGGCGAATATGGAAGCCGGTTTGCAGTTGGCCGAACATTCCACTGACGATCAGCGCGAGCATAATCAGATTGTGGAAAAACTGCTGGCGACCATCCAAGGGCTGACCGAACAAGGTCAGGAACACGCCAGAAAAACTGAAAGCATCCATCATGTTACAGTCGGGATGCAATCTGCTTTGGAACAGTTTACCCAGAGCGTCAATGACACCGAACATTCTATTAACCGGTTGTCATCTTTAACCGGGCAATTCCAGATCAGCAGTAATTAACTACCACAGTACAAAAACAAACGGCCTCAATCATTGAGGCCGTTTTTATATCTGCAATGTTCAATTAAGCGTGCAGAGAACGATCGCCGCGCGCGATGCCACAAACACCACTGCGAACCACTTCCACGATATCCGTGACCTGAGCCAGCGTATTCAGGAAAGCGTCCAGCTTATCGCTGCTGCCAACCAATTGTACGGTGTAAAGCTCAGGCGTCACGTCCACGATCTGGCCACGATAAATCTCGGCCATCCGCATCACTTCATCACGAGAAGCACCCGCACAACGGGCTTTGACTAACATCACTTCACGCTCAATATGCGCACCATCGGTGATATCAGTGACCTTCAATACATCAACCAGTTTGTGAAGTTGCTTAGTGATCTGTTCAATGATCTGAATTTCACCGCTGGTCACAATGGTCATACGCGACAAAGTGGCATCTTCGGTAGGGGCTACCGTTAATGATTCAATGTTATAAGCACGCTGCGAAAACAAACCGACGACACGACTCAAAGCGCCAGCTTCGTTTTCCAGCAGGACAGAAATGATATGTCGCATCAGGTACGCTCCGTTTTACTCAAGAACATGTCATTCATGGCGCCGAATTTGATCTGCATCGGATAAACATGCTCATCCGGATCAACCGCGATATCCATAAACACCAGGCGATCTTTCAGTGCAAAACACTGTTCCAGTGCGCCTTCCAGATCATCAGGATGATCCACACGGATACCTACATGACCATACGCTTCTGCCAGTTTGACAAAATCAGGCAAGGAATCCATGTAAGAATGGCTCTGACGACCACCGTAGAACATCTTCTGCCACTGTTTCACCATCCCCAACGAGCGGTTATTCAGCGCAATGATCTTCACCGGAATGCCATATTGCAGACAGGTCGACAATTCCTGAATATTCATCTGAATGGAGCCGTCACCGGTCACACAACAGACGACTTGATCCGGACATGCCAGCTTGGCACCCATTGCTGCCGGGAAACCAAAGCCCATGGTGCCAAGGCCACCTGAGTTGATCCACTGACGTGGACGGTTAAACGGATAATAGAGTGCCGCAAACATTTGGTGCTGACCAACGTCAGACGCCACGATCGCGTTACCATCCGTCACCTTATACAGCGCTTCAATCACCTGCTGTGGTTTGATCACCGCTGTTTCGGTCTTGTAGCTCAGGCAACGCTGGGCACGCCAGCCGTCGATCTGCTCCCACCAATCGGCCAGACCATCATTATCAGTATCCAGCGCCATTTCATTGATGGCATCCAGCATCTGATCCAGCACGGTATCAACCGCACCCACGATCGGTACATCAACCGGCACAATCTTAGCGATTGAGGTTGGGTCGATATCAATGTGGATGATTTTGGCATCGGGGCAGAACTTGGCGACATTGTTTGTCACGCGATCGTCAAATCGTGCACCAACCGCCAGGATCAGATCGGCATGATGCATCGCGTTGTTTGACTCATAGGTGCCGTGCATACCGAGCATACCGATGAACTGATGATGTGAACAAGGGAATGCACCCAAGCCCATCAGCGTCGAGGTCACTGGCAAGCTGAACAGTTCCGCAATACGCATCACTTGCTTGTCGGCATTCGCCGCGATCGCACCGCCACCGATATACATCACCGGTTTACGGGCTTCTGCCAGCAATTTAGCCGCCCGCTTGATCTGGCCTTTATGACCGGATTTGGTCGGGTTATACGAGCGTAAATGCACTTCTTCCGGATATTGATACGGCACTTTAATCGCAGGGTTCTGCACATCTTTTGGCAGATCGACTACGACCGGGCCTGGTCGGCCAGTAGACGCAATATAAAATGCTTTCTTGATCGCCTGAGGAATATCTGCCGCTTCTTTACACAGGAAGCTGTGTTTCACCACCGGACGGGAAATCCCGATCATGTCGGTTTCCTGAAACGCATCATTACCAATCAGACTCGTCGGCACCTGACCTGACAGGACAACCAGGGGGATGGAGTCCATGTAGGCAGTAGCAATGCCCGTGATACAGTTGGTTGCGCCAGGACCTGACGTGACCAATACGGCACCCACTTTACCGGTTGCTCGGGCATAACCGTCGGCCATGTGCACCGCTGCCTGCTCATGACGGACTAAAATATGCTCAATCTTGCTGTTCTCGAAAAGGGCATCATAGATATCGAGCACAGACCCACCAGGATAACCAAAAATATGTTCTATCCCTTCGTCTTCGAGCGCTCGTACTACCATTTCCGCGCCTGATAACATCTCCATGCTAAGCCCTCCAAGGCTTGTCTCAATTACTTGAAGTTTGCTCGCGCTGCCGCTAAAAGGGCGGACTTACTACCACGCTGTTAATCCTTAACAGACAACTAACGGGCTGCGGAGGCTCCTGGTAGCCTGCTTTTGCCTTGCGCTACGACCCGCCTGACAGAGCAATCAGCTACCTATTCGGGTGGAAGAGATCATCCGCTTGCCGCAATAGGGCTTCTATCCTAACGATTCTTTGTCGTTGCGCCAACAGGCAACGCATATTCAGGACAGTTTCAACTATATATCCAACAATACATTAATAGGCGAAGAGGAATGAAAAACGCGGGACAAGTCATGAAAAAGGAAGAGAAAGCTATAATCATCCGTTAGTTTCAGATGATTAAGCTTGCGTGCTGATCATATTCCCCTGACGTGGCGGAGCTACCTGAGCAAGGCTGTTTTCCTGAACCTGACATGTCACGCGGGTAAACGGTCGGTGCTTTTTGCAGGATAGCGGCTAATCATAGACAGGATCTTAAGAGATAAGTCTTTATTTCAGATAGAAAAATGGCTCC
>CALMKU010000403.1 GCA_937866945.1 uncultured Tolumonas sp. | reverse complement strand
CAAATTGCATGGCTGGAACGGTTAGCATCATCGATCAAAGAGAAAGTCGTGCTTGATGACGACACCTTCAAAACCGGCAATTACAAACGCAAGGGCGGAAAACAGAAGCTTATGAACGTCTTCGACGATAATTTAGACGGCATACTGCAAGAGTTTAATGAATACGTGTGGGATCAACCCGCATAAACCATTCACGTGTGTTGCAGGGGGCGTGAGCAGCTTTCTTTCGCCAACCTGCAATTCACATCGATTCGGTTTACAATCGCCCGCATGGCATACGCCTTTGAATCAATTCAGAAAAGAGTAAAAAATGAACAATAATGATCTGGTCAGTAAATTATGGAAACTGTGTGACAACCTGCGTGATGGCGGGGTGTCATATCAAAACTACGTCAATGAACTGGCATCATTGCTGTTTCTGAAAATGTGTCATGCCACCGGGCAAGAAACCGATTTATTGCCGGAAGGTTATCGCTGGAAAGATCTGACCAAGCGCATCGGGCAAGAGCAACACCAGTTTTACCGTAATTTATTGGTGCAGTTGGGTGCAGATGATCATGCCATCGTGCGCGCGATTTTCCAGAACGTGAACACTACCATTACCCAACCGGCGCAGTTAACCGAGCTGATTTCAGAGATGGATAAGCTCGATTGGTATGAAAACGATGGCACTGGTAAAAGCCGTGACGATTTCGGCGATATGTATGAAGGCTTGTTGCAGAAAAACGCTAACGAAACCAAATCGGGCGCAGGGCAATATTTCACACCACGCCCACTCATCAGCACCATTATCAAACTGATGCAGCCACAGCCGCGCGAGATCATTCAAGACCCGGCAGCGGGCACAGCAGGCTTCTTGATTGAAGCGGATAAATACATCAAAGCCAACACGAATGATCTGGATGATCTCGATGACGATGATCAAGAATTCCAGATGACCAGAGCGTTTATCGGCATGGAACTGGTGCCAGAAACGCGTCGTTTAGCACTGATGAACTGCCTGCTGCACGATATTGAAGGCGATAAAAACGAAGGTGCGATCCGTCTTGGTAACACGCTCGGCAGTGCGGGTGAAAACCTGCCGAAAGCCGATGTCATTTTAACCAACCCGCCATTTGGCAGCGCAGCCAGCACCAATATTACCCGCACCTTTGTGCACCAGACCGGTAACAAACAGCTTTGCTTTATTCAGCATATTTATGATGCGTTGCAGCCAGGTGGCCGAGCGGCAGTCGTCGTGCCTGATAACGTGTTGTTTGAAGGCGGCAAGGGCACTGATATTCGTCGTGACCTGATGGATAAATGTAACCTGCACACCATTTTGCGTTTACCAACCGGTATTTTCTACGCGCAGGGCGTAAAAACCAACGTGCTGTTTATGCAAAAAGGCAAAAAAAAAAAAAAAAATCAGGATAAAAACTGTA
>CALMKU010000402.1 GCA_937866945.1 uncultured Tolumonas sp. | reverse complement strand
TTATTTGTGCAGCACGTTCGCAATCAATAGCCAGTGCTGTAAGCGTATTCAATGATTCAGATCTATCAGTAAAGGTCGTCGATGTGGGTATGCATGCACTAACAAGAGCGGTTGTCTCTTTAGAAAAATCACTGCAAACAGCAGATGCGAATAAGTTTTGCGCTATCGTCGATATTGGGGAACTATCTTTAAGCTTCGGCATTATTTTTCAAGGTGAGTTAATTTACTCCAGACTACAGGATTTTGGAGGAGCAAGCCTTACTCGCTCACTGGCAACCTTCTATAATTTACCGCCTGAAGAAGCTGAAAACATGAAACTAAAGGGAGCCTTGTCATCATATACAGATGTTGATGTCGTCAACTCCTATATCAATCAGCTGACCCAACATATCAAACGAAATATACAATTATTTTGTAGTTCGTCAGGACATCGCACCGTTGACATATTGGTCTTATCCGGCGGTGGCAGTTTAATCCCCGGTTTACGACAACAGTTGGCATTACAGCTAGATATGGATGTCAGACACCCAGACCCTGTTCAGCTGAATAAGCAACAGCAAGCAGCAGATAATGCTGTTCATGGGGCCAAGTACATGACCGCACTTGGATTAGCATTGAGGAGTTTTACACCATGTCAAATATAAACCTTATGCCATTGCATATTCCGGAGCAATCCGGACACCGATTCCGGCATTACCCGGACAGTCATTCCGCGATAAACCGGACACTGATTCTGCGATAAACCAGCCATTTTAGTGTTTTGTCCGGAATCACTGTCCGATATCCCGGAATTCATCTCTTTTCTCTTTTAAATCAACCACTCACTATCTTTGCTATGCACTGCATTCAGCAAGGAAGTGAATATGCCTAAAAAGAGAACATCAATGACCAATATCAAAGAGGTTTTACGACTCAAATATGAATGCGGTCTTTCTATTCGCCAGATCGCATCGTGCACGAAAGTGAGTCGTTCAACGATTTCAGAGATCATCAATCGGTTTGCTCAAGGCTCACTTCAGTGGCCACTTCAGCCACAGCAGTCTGAGTCATTTCTCAATCAACAACTGTTCCATGACAAATCACCCAGTCCCGTCAAAGTCATGCCTGATTTCGCTCAGTACTTTATTGAGTTAAAACGCAAAAGCATGACCAAATTGCTGCTCTGGCAGGAATACGCCGAGCAATATCAGGAACAGGCTTATCAATACAGTCAGTTCTGTGAGCACTTCACCCGGTGGCAAAAAATGCAGAAACGCTCCATGCGACAACTTCATGCTGCCGGAGACAAACTGTTTATCGATTATTGTGGGCCAACGATCCCGGTTATCAATCCGGATACCGGTGAGATCCGCCAGGCACAAATCTTTGTCGCAACACTGGGCGCATCAAATTATACCTATGTGGAGGCATGTCCCAGCCAGAAAACAGAACATTGGCTGGAAGCACATGCCAATGCTTTTGAGCACTTTGGTGGCGTTCCAGCGTTACTCGTCCCAGATAATCTGAAAGCGGCTGTCACCAAGACCGACAGATATGAACCCACTCTCAATGAGAGCTATCAGAAACTGGCACATCATTACCGAACTGCCATCATGCCTGCTCGCCCTTACCGGCCCAAAGATAAAGCAAAAGCAGAAAATGCAGTGCTGATCGTGGAACGCTGGATCATGATGCGTTTACGGCATCGCCAGTTTTATACCTTCCATGAACTGAACCTCTCCATCCGT
>CALMKU010000401.1 GCA_937866945.1 uncultured Tolumonas sp. | reverse complement strand
TGAGGCCATTTTTCTATCTGAAATAACGAGTTATCGCTTAAGATCCTGTCTATGTAGCGCACGTAGCTTCTGGTCATCTTCGGTTGCAAGTAACGAGGCAGAGAATGATGTTAGAGCCATGCTTGCGGTTAAGGCGTCCCGGCGATTGTTAAGCAACACGGGTGATGGGCCAGTGCCACTGAGTGCATTACCTGAGGATATTCTGAGTCAGATCCCGTGGATTCTTGGCGACAGTATGCATAATCAGCCTCGGGTGCTGGATTATGGCCATCAACATAAAGGAACTGACCGGCGCTTATTGATAGGTACGAATGCCGGGATACTGCATTTATTCAACGATGCAGGCAATACACTGGATGAAGCATGGGCATTTATTCCGGCTGAATTTTTGTCTCGTGTTACTGCATCGCCGCCAACTGAGTTTCACGCTCATCAGTATGGTCTGGATGGTGAAATTAGCGTGTTTCATGATGATAAAGATAGCGATGGCATCATTGAGGCCGATGAAGGTGATAGGCTGTGGATTTTCTTTGGCTTGCGACGTGGCGGGCGCAGTTACTATGCTCTGGATTTGACCAATCCCGATCACCCAGCATTGAAGTGGAAAATAAGCGGCGATGGTCGAGATGGAATGTATAAATTGTTGGGTGAAACTTGGTCGACACCGCAGTTAGCGTATGTCTCCGGTCATGGTTCTGAGAAAAGGCCCATTCTGGTTGTGGGTGGTGGCTACGATCCACAAAAAGACCATGAATCGGCTCACGCAGCACAACTTGGTCGGGCTATTTATATGATTGATGCTGATTCTGGGGCAAAACTATTTTCGATTAGTTCTGATGCTGACAGTCTGAATAATTTACAGGCGCCATTGACAGATGCCATTCCTGCAGATGTGGCGTTGCTGGATAGTGATCAGAATGGAGTTACCGACCGTCTGTATGCCGCTGATACCGGTGGTAATGTTTGGCGTCTGGATATGGCGGGTGATTTTTCTGATTGGCGCATGACGAAACTAGCTGCGCTAGGGCATACGCAGAATGAAGCGAGTGCTGGCGTTCGGCAATTCTTTGGTCAGCCGGTGATAGCCCGCTCTGTGGTCAGAATGGAAACAGGAAAACAAGCGGCAGTAGAAGTGCCTGCGGATTGGGTGTTACTGGGCAGTGGTGATCGCGCACATCCTGAGCTGCATGATTCGGTTCAAAACTACTATTTTGCCTTAGCCGATCGGCAGGTGACCCCGTATAAAAAAGCACAAGCAGCGGCATCGGTGTTAACTCTCGATACCTTGCAAAAGATAAACAATACCGGGTTAGTTGCCGATAAAGCTAATTCTTCATCAGGCTGGTATGTTGACTTGAAGCAACCACAAGAAAAAATATTTGGAAATGGTTATGTGGTCGCGGGTCAGGTTTGGTTTACGTCATTTTCTCCGGCTGATAGCAATCAACTAGGCAGCTATTCGGTGGGGACGACGCAATTATACCGGTTAGATCTGCAATCCGGTTTGTTCAGTGAAAGTTATCCAGGAGTGAAGCTGTACCATGATCAATTACTAGAAAATCTGGGCATCGTCTATCAACCATCTGCACATCAGTTATGGATGACAGGGATCAGAGCGGATATTGATGATAAAAATAGACAGTGTTCAAAGGTAGGTATCCCGTTATCTGACGTAATCAAGCCACGGAAAATATCGGAATATCAAACAGAGTATTAAGATGCCCTATTATTGTGGACAGATAATATCTTGCCGTCGGATCCGCCCACTCATCGCAACAATGATATCTACTCCATTGGTTATACCTTGTCCACAAAGGGTAATCGAACCAGGTGTTCCCGCTTGTGTGCCATCGGGTTGAAAGATGAACTGCGTTTGGTTCGTGGTAACGGTTAGCTGATGGAAGGGCGAGCCGCGAAATAGGATCGTATCGCCATCATTGCCGGATGTGAGTCGTCGGTCGCGGTTGATATCGCTGAATAACAAAATGTGTGAGAAGCCGTTTTTTTCGCACTGTTCCTGCTCATTAGCAAGACAAGCAATAACATATTCACCAGTATCGATAGCCTGACTTCGGGCGTGGTGTAAGGCGGTATGTAGTGAAACGGCTTCTGTTTGTACTGCCGTATCCGCAAGTAAATTTTGTAAACCAGGGACACCAATCAGCAATAAAATTGCACCAACGGCTAAGGTTGTCATTAGTTCAAGTAGGGTAAATCCGTGCTGGGACATGTTTGATCATCAGGATAAGAAGGTATTCCTGATTTTCTGTTTGCGGGATAACGGTTGAAACTGCCACATCCGACAGTGCTTCTGTGAGAACAACCAAAGCACTGTCGAGACGCTCAAAATTAGCTGATTTTTTTCCTGCCAGATAACAGAACCAGAATAATACCAACGACCACAAATGGCACACTCAACCACTGTCCTACCGTGATCAAATTACCGGCTTCATAGGCAGCTTGTGGGGTTTTGAAGAACTCCAGAGCAAAACGGG
>CALMKU010000400.1 GCA_937866945.1 uncultured Tolumonas sp. | reverse complement strand
AACATTGTTCATAACTACATCGTTCATAATATTAATTGGCTAGGCCTCAAAAACAAAACCCCGCTGAAGCGGGGTTTATCGTTATGGCTATTTACTATCAACAACAACATATTTCTGATAAGCCTCACGCAAACGCGACAAATGACTTTCAACGTAGGCAGGGCTTAAACGATCACGGTTAAAATACACTTGATCCACGTTATGAGCCAGCGATGGTGTGACACCAACACCATAAGTAAGACGATTATGGTTATTACCGACTAATGTCTCTACACCATAGGCAAACTGTTCAGTACCTCTTATCTGACCAAACCGGGTTGGTTTCATGTCTTGACGGAAGGTAAGCGGAATAGCGAACTCGATTCCCGCAATTTTCTGATCCGTATCACGTAAGAACAGGCGGATCTCGGTATCACCAAACCAGTGTTTAGAAACCAGTTTATAACCTTTATCACCATCCCAGAACTGCCCCACTGTCAGCTCACCAGCCCAGTCCCAATCATCACGATAGTAGCGATATGAACCTAACACAGGCTTAGCAGTGTGATTCGTTTTGTCATTTTCAAACCAAGCACTCTCTAATTTAAACCGGTGTGCTCCTGTTGCTGATTCCCAACGACTTTCATTCTGCACACCTTCATAATCAGAAAGCATACGACCCGCTGAAAATTTAGTGAATAGATCTGCAGGTAGCCAGAAAGCCTGATGAATGAGTACTCGGTCAATATCACTTTCATAGCGATTATTTGCCCAAATTTTACCTTCATCAAAATCATCACTGTTTGATAACGGTGCGAAATGACGCACATCAAACATGGCGCCTTGCCACATCGGTACTTGCAAGTTACTACTCAGCGCTACCGAATAATCCAGCACACCATATTCCGTTGCTACGTTAGAACGGATCGCCGGTGCCACAACAAGACGAGGACGGAATGAAGAACTATTCGCTTGCGGTTGTGATTTCAGTTTAGCGAGTTGCTGATCCAAATTACGCGTTGAAACATCAAACAATGGTTTACCCGAGTCGCAATGACCTGATTGTTGCAAATAAACTTTAGTACAAGCACGAGAGCCGGATACAGACAGAACTGGTAGTTTTTGGTTAAGCAATATTAATTGCAGATCCTGCACTTGATCCGGTGCATGAGTAGCCATTAACCCCAAGGCAACGCCTACACCATCTAGCTCATTCCAGTTATAGAGGTTATTTTCTAATGCAACCGTCAATTGCCGATCAATGATCGCGACCTGAATATTTTCAAATCCAGCCTGCTTCAGTGCATCTTCCAGAGGCTGACTATCAGAAATCGTAGGATCGTGAGCCACTAATTTAGTTGGTTCATTTTTTACAGGTTCAGATACAGGAACTGATGGCATGCTGGCAGTATGCGTATCTACGCTTGTCGCCTCTTGCTTATTAACTGCCGCAAGCTGTTCAGGCGTAACGTGGTTAACTGGTTGCGTAGCAAGTGTATTTTTACTACCCAGCCACAGCGGCACTTTCACACCGATACCAAACCAATAATCACGTTCCGTATGATTTTCCTGTTGGTAAGCCTGCACTGACGTATATGCCTGCCAACCCGCAGGTGACCATTGCTGTGGCGTAAAGAGTTTGGCACCCAGATTCACAGAATTAGCATCATATTCAGCTAAAAATTGCAGCCAATCGAGTGGCTGCCATTCCACACCACCAAATGGACCATTGAGTTGACCTAAGCGACTTTCTGATTTACCGACACCAGCACTGAATCGCAGTTGCCACCATTTCTTACTGAGCACGCCATAATAGGACTGGAAATTATTGGCAGCACCACCCAGATCACGGGCACCAATTGCCGCATCAAACCAATTTGCCGGAATAAACGGTAACTGATATTTAGTAGAGGCAGACAAATCCCGAAGACCGCAATCACTGCGAGTAAAGCCATTACAATCATGCGTCTCTGTAGCTATTCTTCCTGTTACTTCCAGCCCTGGAAATAAACCCACTGTCGCCATGTAATTATAACCATCG
>CALMKU010000399.1 GCA_937866945.1 uncultured Tolumonas sp. | reverse complement strand
ATGTACATTGGTATTTAGGTGATGAACCGGAAGCCTGTCTGGCGTGGTTTAAGCCGTAAATGATGATGCAACGGCGCGACCTTGTATAAAAAATGTCATGTCGTTGCTTGTCGCGCACATTTTCCCCTGTTATAGTTGATTGAACACTCAATCATTAATGATGCATGCCCGATGGCCCGACCGAAAAGCGAAGACAAATACCAAGCACTGTTAGCCGCCACGGTGACGGTTTGCGCGGTGTTGGGCTTGGAAGCGCCCACGTCGAAAATCGCCCGCACGGCGGGGGTTGCCGAAGGCACGCTGTTCACCTATTTCAAAACTAAAGATGAGCTGCTCAACCAGCTTTATTTGGAATTGAAAAAAGAGATGGGCTTGGTCATGTTGTCCGATTTCCCGCGCACAGAGACGTTGCGTGGGCGAATGTATTTCTTTTGGTCAAAATACATTCATTGGGGAACCCAAAACCCGAATAAACGTAAAGTCATGGGCCAACTCAGCGTGTCAGAACGCATTACGCCGGAAAGCAAGGCGGCGGCGATGAGCATCTTTTCTGAGGCACAAGGCCTGCTTGATGAGTGCATTAAAAACAGCCAGCTACAGCATGTTTCTTGCGCGTTTGTGTCGAGTATGATGATTGCGTTAGCTGACACCACGATGGAGTTCATTCTTCGTGAACCCTTAGACATTGAACAATATTGCGTGACCGGGTTTGATGCCTTCTGGCGGGCACTCGGCTGCAATTAAATTTTTAATATTTAATTGACTGATTAATCACTCAATAACTAAAGAGAAGCCTCAGGCAGATGCGCTTTGGCTATCAATCACAACAGGAGAGGCAACATGGCGCAATTCGCAATACGTTTCCGACGTCCAATGAAATGGCTATTCACCCTCAGTGGTCTGGTTACGGGTTTTGTAGCGAGTGTATTTTTCATCACTGGGTATACCTCGTTTGGCAAAGCGCCGAGTGGTGAGCGCCTGAGCCGAATGAAGCAGTCGCCACAGTGGCATGGCAATAAATTTGAGAATCCGCAACCGATCTGGAGTGACATGAAAAGTGCGATGATTCAGTCATTTCGCGCCAGCCCAGATGCCACACCACAACAAACCATTCCGGTCGTTACCAATGTGAAAGCGGCTCTACAGCAACCATCATTGCGTGATTTGCGGGTGACGTGGCTGGGTCACTCAACCTCGTTAATTGAAGTCGATGGCACGCGTATTTTGCTCGACCCCGTGTGGAGCAAACGCACATCACCCGTGTCTTGGCTGGGGCCGAAACGCTGGTATAAACCGCTGATCCCACTTGCGGATCTTCCCCATATTGATGCGGTGCTGATCTCGCATGATCACTACGACCATCTCGATCGTGCAACTATCGAGGCTATGAAAAATTGGGATACCCAGTTTCTGGTGCCGTTAGGCGTCGGTGCTCACCTGGAATATTGGGGGATACAAGCCAATAAAATCACTGAAATGGATTGGTGGGATGCTAAGCACGTGAACGATATTGAGATCGTGGCGACACCGGCTCGACACGCTTCAGGCCGCCTGATCCCGCAGTCGAATAAAACATTGTGGTCGGGTTTTGCGCTGATCGGGCCGGCGCATCGGGTTTATTATTCCGGTGATACCGGCTATTTCCCTGGTTTTAAAGATATTGGTTCATGGCTGGGCCCGTTCGATGTGACCTTGATAGAAACCGGGCAATACAACCCCTTTTGGCCGGACTGGCATCTGGGGCCAGAACAGGCCGTCAAGGCACATCAGGAGGTGCGCGGGGCGGTGATGATCCCAGTACATTGGGGCTTGTTTGAGTTGGCGCCCCATAGCTGGACGGAACCTGCAGAGCGTGTGTTAGCGGCGGCCAAAGCAGCCGGCGTGGTGGTGAATATGCCTAAACCCGGCGAAAGTATTGAGCCGACACGACGCACTACCGTGGAAAAGTGGTGGCCGCATACGGAATGGCAAATGGCCAGTCTCTCGCCGATCATTGCCACTAAAAATGGCAATCCGACCGAGCGTTTTGATGATGCAGTGTGGGGTACTAAATAGACTCATATTGTTTGCTGGATTGGCTCGAAAATGATTATTTATGAGCCATTACCAATTTAATCAATAGCCAATTTGGCTGCCTGCTTCCACATAAAAGATGGCATGGGCTGTTTGAGACGCCAGGTAATATTCATGGGTTGACTACCAGTATGAGAGACATATTCAACCTCGCCAAAATTCACAAAGCCCATTGTTCTATTATGCTCATCCTTTGCCTGTTCACGCACAAACAAAAAGATGCGTTTGCCACTTTCGAGATGCCGAATATAACTGAGCCCTTTGCCTCGATCTGTTCTCGCACTGTTTTGAGATTGCCAATGAAAGAGGCGTTCACTGATTGCATAGTCGTGGTACATCGTGCTGGGAGAAAACTGCTTTTCACTCTTATTGAGCGTCACGAAAAGCAATTCTACGTTTTGGTCTTTAAGCTCCAGCACGCCTTCTCTTGCTGGTGCACGCTGTTCAAATGTGGTCGCGCCAAATCCAACCAGAATTTGCTCTCTGGCATAACGCGCATGCAACTGGAGTGGATTAGCATTCATCAGAGGCATTGCAGACTGCTCATGATGGATCCGATTAATTAACAGCGTAATTAAGTCTGATAGCTCATTCCGAAACACGGGCAAATCAAGCGCTTTCAGGCTTTCAGCAAGCGATGGAAAACCGGCTACCGGCCCCGCATTTTGCCAAAAGTCATAGTGACACATCAGCGTCATCCGCGGATCGGCATCAACCGGAACTTCAAAATGTTGTTGGCATAGACGCATTAGAAAGCGTAAGTAATTGGCGGCGTCACAGCCAAGAAGTCGGGTGTTAATGGCTCGTTCAAAAGCACGAATGAGCTGCTGGTGTTGTTTAGTGGTTTCCCGGTGAGTAGCCTTATCCACCAAATCAGTCCAGCAACCGCGTTTATAGATATCCTCTAAACCAATATGCGGATGAATTTTTAGGAAATTCGCTAAGGTTAACGGCAAATGCGTATGCTGTGGAAATTGTCGGATCAGCCCTAAAAGCCGATTTAGATTGAGCGTGGCTTGACGAATATTTTGTAACACCATTTCCTGATTGCGTTTGGATAACTCAATACGACAACCAAGGGGCGCATGAGGAAAACTTTGTTTGATTTCGTCACTGATAGCGCGATTTGTCTTTCCGACTAATGCCCTGAACTTCTGAGAAAAATCGTACTCTGGCCGGGAATTGCCGACAAAATCTAGCACCGTGCAACACTCTTTATCATCGGCCAAACGTAAACCACGACCTAACTGTTGTAGGAAAATGGTCAGGCTTTCTGTCGGCCGCAAAAACAGCAAAGTGTCCACTTCCGGAATATCGACGCCTTCATTGAAAATATCGACGACAAACAGCACATTGATCTCACCACTTCGGATCATCTGCTGTTTAACATAGCGTTCATTGCTATTGTCACTGGTTAATACGTCGCTACGGATCCCCTTCAATAAGAATTGTTTGCACATATATTCAGCATGTTCTCGACTGACACAGAATGCGAGAGCTCTAATACCACTAATGTTGGTAACAATATCTTGTAAACTTTGAACAATTTTATTTACGCGTTGCTGATTGTGCGTGTAGAGATTGGTTAATTGGGCAATATCGTAACGCCCCTGATGCCAGCTGATATTACGAAGATCAGTATCATCATCAATGCCAAAATACTGAAACGGACATAAATGGCGTCTGTTAATCGCTTCCGGTAAACGGATTTCAGCTGCAATCACACCACAAAAATCATCTAAAATATCCGAACCATCGTGACGTTCTGGTGTGGCCGTTAGCCCCAGAAGAATGGTGGGTGAAAAACTATCTAACACACCGCGATAGCTTTGTGCCGCAATATGATGCACTTCATCAATCACAATATAGTCGTAATAATTGGTCGTTAATTGCAGAGAGGGCAGTTGATTATTCAGGGTTTGAAT
>CALMKU010000398.1 GCA_937866945.1 uncultured Tolumonas sp. | reverse complement strand
ACATCAATGTGGTCGTTGTATCGCCCACGACAGATCCGGAACCACCGGCATTACTTGCAGCGACGATGGCGGCCAGATAACCGATATGCACCCGCTGTTTGAACACGACAAACGCGATCGCACCGCCAATCATGGCTGCGGCAATATTATCGAGAAAACCACTGGTGACAAAAATCATCACCAGTAAAACAAAACCGCCTTTCCAGTCATCCGGTAGATATTTTGGTAAAACCTTTGGTAAGTGAGATTCATCAAAGTGTTTTGCCAAAATCGCAAAGCCAGAAAGCAGGCCAAAAAGGTTCAGCATGATCCGCCATTCGCCTTCATGCCCCTCACCACCCATGATGTGATGCACAAATGAAAAGTCATCCAGAAAAGCATATTTACTGGCGACAACAGCAGCAAGACCCGCAAGGGAAACAAACATGGTGTAATGGTGAAATAATGCGACACCCAATAAGGTTAAGGCGAAAAGAATAAACTCCAGTCTTATGCCTCCTAACGTTAGCATTTGTCCTGATTCGGCTGCAAAGCTAACCGTCGGTACAATTAACCCGAGCAATGGCAACAAGCAGAAACCGATTTGCCGTTGGATGGAATTTATTGTCATGAATACCTCAATACATTTAAGTTAATTCTTATCATTCAGATTTCTATTTGGGGCCTGCATCGACAAGGTCGATTTTGTTCTTAACACTCAAATTTTGTTAATAACTGGCACTTTACCCACATCAATAAATGATTTTTAGCTGTTACAGAACCTTTTCAGCAAATTCTATACCGTATTCACCGTATGGCTATTGATACGGAATAACTCTTTCTTGCATAGGTAACTACAATGAAATAAGAGGATAAAAACTAACGTGGATATTTTATGAACAAAGCCACTGTTATGAGCAATCAGATCCTTTTAAAGCCCGCCATCATCATGGCGGATTTCATCCTACTGTTTTTGCTACTGCATTTGTTACCCTATCCGCTGCCTATCACCAAAGCACTCTCATTACTGATTTTTATTGCCGTTTTATGGTTAACAGAAGCAACCCATGTCACTGTCA
>CALMKU010000397.1 GCA_937866945.1 uncultured Tolumonas sp. | reverse complement strand
TGCGCCCTGATCTTGGCCTCGCCGGGCGGATCGCCCGTCAGTTCCTGCATTCCCCCATCACGCCTTTGCTGGCTATCGTGGGTTTACTGTTAGGCATTGCCGCAGTATTGGTGACGCCGAAAGAGGAAGAACCACAGATCGAAGTGACATTCGCCGATATCTATATTCCTTTCCCCGGTGCCAGCCCGCAGGAAGTGGAACAGCTGGTGACGCTGCCTGCCGAGCAGGTGCTATCGGAAATGAAAGATATCGATACCCTGTATTCTTTCTCGCAACCCGGTGGCGCCATGTTGATCGTGGCGTTCAAAGTGGGCAAACCGCGTCAGCAAGCATTAGTCGATTTGTATAACCAACTGGCCTCGAACAAAGATTGGCTACCGGCTGGTTTAGGTGTCGGCGAACCACTGGTTAAACCGCGGGCCATTGATGATGTGCCGATCTTGAATTTAACTTTATGGAGTAAACACGCTGACATCACTGCGGAACAACTCACACAGATAGCGCATGGTTTGGAGACCGAGCTGAAGCGGCTACCCGGCACACGCCAGATCCAGACCGTCGGGCGGCACGATCGGGTCGTGCAGGTGACGATTGACCCCGCCAAACTCAATGCATTTGGTTTAAATTGGCCGCAGATTTCACAGGTGTTAAACAGTGCCAATCAGCAACAAAACAATCTGTCGCTGACGCAAGATAACCGACAAGTAAGCTTACAAGTCGGTGAGTTTCTCGGTTCCGCCGACGACGTGGGTCAGTTGATTATCAGTAGCCAGCAAGGGCATCCGGTGTATCTGGCTGATGTGGCGATAATCCGCGAAGGTGCCGATGTACCAAACGCCAATGTCTGGATGAGCCAGCAAGGCAAAATCTACCCCGCTGTCACACTGGCAATCGCCAAGCAACCCGGCGTCAATGCGGTTGATCTAAGCCGGGCGGTTAGTGCCCGCGTGGAGAAAATTCACAATATCCTGATCCCGCAAGGAGTTGAAGTCAGCCTGACCCGCGACTACGGGCAAACCGCTAATGAGAAAGCCAATAAGCTGATTAGTAAGCTGATTTTTGCCACCAGCGCAGTGGTGATTTTGGTGTGGCTTAGTATGGGCTGGCGTGAAGCCGCTGTCGTCGGTAGTGCGATTGTGCTGACGCTGGCGATGACGCTGTTTGCCTCATGGGCCTGGGGATTTACCTTAAACCGCATCTCACTGTTTGCGTTGATTTTTTCCATCGGTATTCTGGTCGATGATGCCATCGTGGTGGTGGAAAACATCCACCGGCATCAGCAAGCCGGTGGTAACTGGAAAGAGGCCATTCCACAGGCGGTTGATGAAGTCGGCGGACCGACGATTCTGGCGACATTAACGGTTATTGCCGCACTGCTACCCATGGCGTTTGTCAGTGGCATGATGGGGCCATACATGAGCCCGATCCCGATCAATGCCAGCACTGGTATGCTGATTTCTCTGGCCGTCGCATTCATTGTTACGCCATGGTTAGCACTGCACCTGCTGAAGTCACATCACAACGCATCCAGTGCACCGGAACATAAAGCTACACTCCTGTTGCGCCGCATTTTGAGTTCATTTCTGTCGGGGGACAATGCAAAAAAAGCCCGCCGTAAACTAGCGCTGGTGGTTGGTTTACTGGTGCTCGGGTCGTTAGCATTACCGGTCGTTGAGTTGGTAGTACTAAAAATGCTGCCGTTCGACAATAAATCAGAATTTCAGGTGATGGTCGATCTGCCGGAAGGTACGCCGCTGGAACAAACGCAAGCCGTATTACAACAACTGGCGCATGAAGCCGAGCAGATCCCGGAAGTGACCTCCGTGCAGATCTATGCCGGCACGTCGGCACCGATCAATTTTAATGGCTTGGTGCGCCATTATTTCATGCGGCAATCGGCGGAACTTGGCGATCTACAAGTCAATCTGCAAGGCAAACATGAACGCGATCGTTCCAGCCATCAAATCGCCCGTGACGCACGGGAGCGATTAGCGCCGTTAGCAAAAATGGCTGGCGCGACATTGAAAGTGGTCGAGATCCCGCCCGGCCCGCCTGTGTGGTCGCCAATCCTGGCGGAGGTGTATGGCCCAACACAAGCCATGCGTGAACAGGCCGCCTTACAGATCCAGGATATTTTTAAAAACACCGCCGATATCGTGGATATCGATGTTGATGTACCTGCGCAACAGCAACATTGGCAAATCATGATTGATCGTGCCCGCGCAGCCCGTCTCGGCATTGCAGAAGCAGCGATTCGGCAAACACTGGCGGGCGCACTAAATGGTGAGGATGTCAGTTATCTGCATACGCCCGACCAGAAATATGCCAAACCGATCCGTCTGCGTTTGGAGGATGGCGAAAAAGTTGATCTGCTTGGTGTACTAAGTCTGAC
>CALMKU010000396.1 GCA_937866945.1 uncultured Tolumonas sp. | reverse complement strand
TTTCTGCCTGCACACCCAGATGTTCACTGCGCTGATATGAGTAGTTAGCCAGATCAGCCAGCGTTTGAGCCGCATCATTGATCTTGTTCAGATTATGAGTGACGCTTGCTGTCACAACATTTTGTTCATCCGTTGCCAATGAAATCATATTCATATATTCATCAATATTCTGAATTTGCTGTACAACCTCAGCCAATGTGTTGAACGAGAGCTCGGTATCGTTGACAGTTTTTTCAGCAGTACTCATGCCACTGTCAATGACCTTCATGGTATTTGTGACTTCTTGCTGCAGATTTATAATCAGGTTGCTGATTTCATCTGTAGACGTGCGGGTTTTTGTTGCCAGTGAGCGTACCTCATCGGCGACAACGGCAAAACCACGACCCTGTTCACCAGCTCGTGCAGCTTCAATTGCTGCATTCAGCGCTAACAGGTTAGTCTGATCTGCAATCGAGCGGATAACCTCGATAATATGGCTGATATTGTTACTGCGCTGAACGACCATCCCGACGGCACCATTCGCCTGCTGCATATTGTCAGACAGATCCCGGATCTGGCCTCTTGCCACCGCTAATGAGTTTTGCGCATTTGTGACGGCCAGCGTTGTGTCTTTGGTCTCTCCGGCTGCTTTATTGACATGATTAGCGACTTCACCCACGGCAGCGCTCATCTGATTCATCGCCGTAATGATGCTGCTCATCTCCTGATGCTGAACGTTTATATTTTGTTTAATGTTGACGGAGGTATCAGACATTATCTTTGCTTCGCTGGCGACGGCATGTCCAACCGTTTTTATACCAGAAACCATTGCCCGTAACTTATCTAAGAAACGGTTGAAATTCCCTACTAACTCAATCAGTTCTGCATGCTGATTGACTTCCATATGATGAGTCAGATCGCCCTCACTGCTGGCCAAATGCAACGCATGCCGACTGATCTGCGCAATGGGTTTGACGATAGAGTTAATCACAGTTCGCAGTAAAACAAGCGCGATAACCAGCACTAAAAAACTGGTACCAGCGGTGCGAAGTGTAGTGTTATGTAGTAAATCGCTTAGCTCACTATTTAACGCTTCACTGCTTGCCAGTGCGACACTTTTGGGAACTTGAACGACCATTAACCAGCTCGTATTCGCCTGTTTAATTTTGATAGGATAATAAGCAATAAAATCTGTTGATGTCTCTTGCAGCAGGCCCTTCTCGGGAATTTGCGTCGGAATGGATACAGAAGATGGTGTCTCTTTCAGTGGGCGGCCCAGTTTATTTTTGAATTGATTACTGCCAATAATTAAACCTTTGGCTGTTAACAATAAGATATTTGCTTTACCGTCATACAGCGAAGCAGAGAGATTTTCGGCTTGTTGCTGAAAGATTGGTAGATTGACATCGACCCCGACGATGCCATGGAATTGCCCCTGAACGACCACCGGCATTGTTAAGCTGGTCAGTAATTCGGTATGACCAGGCGAAGTTTCGTAAGGGTAGGGCTCCATGATGCATGCATGTTTGGTATCCCGTCCGCAAAGATACCACTCGGCTTCGCGGATACCAAATTCATTGAGTTTGTCAGAATATTTCGCATTACTGGTTGCTGTATCAATGGTTTGCTGCTCTAGTTCCCCGCCATTTGTGCTATTACGGGTAAAATAAATTTCAAGCGTACCCTTGGTGGCGACGGAATGTGTATCACCGGTTACCCATTGCGCATCTTTATTGTCATAAGCATTCGGTTCAAACTGTGCGTATATAGAGCTGACCTGTTCATTTTCACGCAGAATATTCTGCAAATCGGTTTGTAATGTTTCCCGGGTTACCGCCAGCTCAGGGCGCTCGATTCCGGTTTTTACCATCCCGGCCAGGCTCGCCGGAATGCGGTAAGCTTCATTGATGAAAGCGGAAACAATCTCACTGTATTGACCCGCTTTCGCAGTAATGTTGTTGCGGATCTCAGCCCGTAAAGCGGTATCTGTTCTTTGTAATAACACTGTCTTTGATGACTCTAGAGAGAGCCAGAGCATACCGACAGAAAGAATACTGCTGCAGATCATTAATCCCATAACAAATAAAAACAATTTGCTTCGCAACGATTTTTCACGCATATGTGATTCCTTTGTTAAGCGATGCTGAAGTGCCAGATACCGAGTTTTAGTGAATCTATATCAAAAGTGTAGGAGCGCTAAGACGATAAAGCGTTGTTAATCGGAATTTTTATGAAAAAACAAATCTAATCTTGCGAGACACACTTCATTTTGTAACATATGACTTCACTTCACACCATTGTCTGATGTCACCTGAAAATGCAGATATATCTTAAACGATTCAATAGTGCGGCAATACTCAGCTTGTTGCTGGTTACCGGTTGTGCCAGCCATAGCGATGCCAAGCTGGAAGCTGATATGGTGGTTTTGACGAAAAAGATGCAGGCATTGAATGCGGAGTTAATTGCACTCAAAGCTAAACAGGTGAAAGAGCAGCAGGCTAAATCAACGACGGCAGAACGATAGCAGAATTTAGAATAGATGGTGGCTATGACGGGATTCGAACCTGTGACCCTCGCATTATGAGTGCGATGCTCTAACCAACTGAGCTACATAGCCTTTTAAGATTAAATATGGCTGGGGTACCAGGATTCGAACCTGGGTATGACGGGATCAAAACCCGTTGCCTTACCGCTTGGCGATACCCCAACTGGAATATTTAAAATAGATGGCTGGGGTACCAGGATTCGAACCTGGGTATGACGGGATCAAAACCCGTTGCCTTACCGCTTGGCGATACCCCAACTGGAAAACTTTACATAGTGATGGCTGGGGTGCCAGGATTCGAACCTGGGTATGGCGGAATCAGAATCCGCTGCCTTACCGCTTGGCGACACCCCAAAAATGGTGGCTATGACGGGATTCGAACCTGTGACCCCCGCATTATGAGTGCGATGCTCTAACCAACTGAGCTACATAGCCAACACTCGTACAACTCAACATTGCTGCTGAACTGTGCGGGGCGCATTATGCGGATATGCGCTGTTACCGTCAACCATTTTTTATGTAACCGTTCCTGTCTGCTTAAATCTTGGTCGGCAACCAGCAAATAGCGCAGCTTATCTGCTGGTTTTGTTGCAGTTTTAGCCATTAAGCAGCAAGACTTATGCGCCGAATGCCTCTTGCCATTCCTGATTAAACTGCACAAGTGCAGCATCGACTGCCGGGCTGCGTAACAGCTGTTCAGCCACATCAATGGGTAATGTCACGCTGGTACAGCCTGCCAGTAAACAATCCAACACTTGGCGTGGCGTTTTAAAACTGGCGGCTAAAACCTGACAGTGCGGGGCGTGCAACGTGAGCAGTTGTTGTAGTTCCTGCACACATTTAATGCCACTGCCACCTTGGGCATCAATCCGATTCACGTAAGGTGCGACATAACTGGCGCCAGCTAATGCGGCCAGCAATCCCTGCATCGGGGAATAAACCGCAGTGCCCAGTGTTGGGATGTTGCGCTGTTTCAGTAATTTGATAGCTAACAGACCTTCCGGGGTTACAGGGATCTTGACCACCAGACGTGAATCCAGCGTTTGTAACTGTTCTGCTTCTTTCACCATCTCTTCTGCGTTATCGGCCAGAACCTGCGCAAACAGCACATTTTCCGCACCGATAATGCTACGTAATGCTGGCAGCGCGGTGGATAACGGTTGACGTCCTTTTGCCACGATACTGGGGTTAGTAGTAACGCCTTGAATGGGCATAAAGCGCGCTAATCGTTCAATGGCATTCAGGTCGGCACTATCAAGGTAAAACTCCATCATTTTCTCCTGTGAGCTACTTTTCAGATCTCACTATATAAATATGAATCGCGATAAAGTTTGATTGAAATCAAAATAAACTTCGAATGAAAGTTTTTAAATGAAAATCGAAACTAAGTGACAGGATAAATTATGATCTGCAATCTGCAACGCTATGCCACCCATGATGGCCCAGGGATCAGAACGGTGGTGTTCATGAAAGGGTGCTCTCTCAGTTGCCGCTGGTGCCAAAATCCGGAAAGTCGGTCGCGCAGTTTAGATTTGTTATATGACGAACGCCTGTGCACTCAGGGGTGTCAGCGTTGCACGCAACATAGTTCCTGTTTTAAACGCGAGGATAGCACTTCAGCCGTCACTATTTTGCGACACGGACTCACAGAAAATGAGATGCGACTGGCTGCAGATGCTTGCCCGAGTGGTGCCATTTCTCTTTGTGGCGATGAGATGGATTCCGAGCAAATCATGGCACAAGTGCGGCGTGATAACGCGTTTTATCAGCGCAGTGGCGGTGGCCTGACTTTGTCAGGTGGTGAACCTTTTATGCAGCCAAAACTGGCACAACAGGTGCTGCAAATGGCTCGTCAGGAAGATATTCATACCGCTGTAGAGAGCTGTCTGCATGTACCTTGGCATTACATTGAGCCATCGCTGGCATTCGTTGATTTGTGGCTGCTTGATTTGAAACACACAGATGCGGATAAGTTCCTGCAATGGACCGATGGTCAGCTACCTTTAATCCAACACAATATCGAAAAACTAGGCAAAAGCGGCGCCAATATTTTATTTCGTGTTCCCATCATTACTGATTTCAACGATGACGAAATAACACTAAACGCCATCATTCAGCAGGCGGCTACACACTATCAACGTTTCGGTGGTAGTGGCGAAATTCATTTCCTGCCGTACCACACTTACGGCATGCACAAATACCATTTACTCGGGCTGGATTATGAATGTGCCCGGAAACCATTTGATCGACCAGAGTTACTGGCCTTTGCCGAGCAGCAAGCCAAAGCCTGTGGTCTGACTGCCATACTGAGGGGGTAATTATGACTGAACTTGACCTGACCACGTTATCTGCGCGTATTCGTGATCATAAAAGGCGTTTAGTGGAGATCGTCAAACCACCGGTTTGTACTGAGCGCGCGCGTCATTACACCGAAAGTTATCAGGCGAACATGGATAAACCAGTCGTGGTACGTCGCGCACTGGCATTGGCGCACCACCTGCAACAGCGCACGATTTGGATCGACAATGATGAGCTGATTATTGGTAATCAGGCATCTCGTTTACGCGCGGCACCGATTTTTCCTGAATATACCGTTGGCTGGGTAGAAAAAGAGATCGATGAATTAGGCGATCGCCCTGGTGCGGGGTTTAGTGTTACGGCCGAAGACAAAGCAGCGATCCATCAGTTAGCACCGTTCTGGCGTGGGCAAACGGTACAAGATCGCTGCTATGGGCTGTTTACCGAAGAGCAGAAAGCAATTCTGGCCAGTGGCATTATTAAAGCTGAAGGCAATATGACCTCGGGTGATGCGCATCTGGCGGTGGATTATCCGCAATTGCTGGAGCTGGGTATTCATGGATTACAGGTAAAAGTCGCTGAGCGGCGGCAGCGTCTTGATTTAGCTGACTGGAATGATCTGCATCGAGAACAGTTTCTGAAATCGGTGGATATCACCTTATTAGCGTTGTCTGAACATATCCAACGTTTTTCGGAACTGGCGCGTCAGATGGCCAGTCAGGAAAGCCGGATTGAGCGCCGTGATGAATTGTTAGCGATTGCGGAAAACTGCGATTTGATCGCCCAACAGCCGCCGCGTACCTTCTGGCAAGCCTTGCAGTTGTGTTATTTCATTCAATT
>CALMKU010000395.1 GCA_937866945.1 uncultured Tolumonas sp. | reverse complement strand
TGGCGCAAAAAGCAGCGTCCGTGACCGGCATCGAAGGTGTTGAAGAAATGGTGCAGCGAGCTAACCGGAATGCTGAAGTGAATCAGCTGCTTAATGCAGAATTTCATCGCGCGGATCTGACAAAAATGGCGGAATATGCCGACGCAGGCTGGCAGCAACAATGTTATGATCTGGTTCTGCTGGATCCGGGCCGGGCAGGCGCAGAAGAAGTCATGCCGTGGCTGGCCAAAAGCAATGCCCGCAGGATCGTGTACGTTTCTTGCAACCCGGTCACAGCCGCTCGAGACTGTGCATTACTACAGCTGGGTTATAGGCTAAAGCAGTGGGGATTGCTGGATATGTTCCCGCATACCGGGCATGTCGAATCTCTCTTTTTGTTTGAACGACAGTAAATAAGGACGAACGTCTCATGGTTGCAGTTCGTGATACTCACCTGAAAGCAGGTTTTGACTTACATGACTGGATGACAACGGTGGATCTGCCAGAAACAGATAAGACCACGTTATTGTCGGTTTTTGAGTATTGTCAGCACCGCATTGAGGATCAAAGCGAACAGCAACGTTTGTCGAAACGCAGTGCGGAAATGATCGGCATTCTGCTGACGCTGCACATGGATATGGATACGCTGAAATCGGCGGTGTTATTTCCGCTGATTGAACCCGGCTATCTGACGGTTGAGCAGACAAAAGCCGATTTCAGTGAAGGGATCGGCTTGTTGTTGCAGGGGGTTATCGACATTGATGCGATCCGCTTCCTGCAACATCTCAACAATGCCAGCGTTTCTGATTCGCAGGTTGATAATGTCCGCCGTATGCTACTGGCGATGGTCGAAGATGTACGAGCCGTCGTCATTAAGCTGGCTGAACGTATCGCGTGTCTGCGTGAAGTTAAAAATGCGACCGAAGAAACGCGCGTGCTGGTGGCCAAAGAGATCTCCAATATCTATGCACCACTGGCTAATCGCCTCGGGATTGGTCAGCTGAAATGGGAGCTGGAAGATCTCTCATTCCGTTATCTGCATCCGGATACTTACAAACAGATCGCTAAATTGCTGGATGAAAAACGGCTCGATCGTGAACGTTACATCCAGAAGTTTGTTGCTGATACGAAAGCCGCACTGCACGATGCCGGTATTGATGCCGAAGTGTATGGCCGCCCGAAACATATCTACAGCATCTGGCGCAAGATGCAGAAAAAGAACCTGAACTTCTCCGATCTGTATGATGTTCGTGCCGTCCGCGTGGTCACGAAACGTCTGCAGGATTGCTACGCAGCACTGGGGATCATTCATACTCACTGGCATCATATTCCGCGTGAATTTGACGACTATGTGGCCAACCCAAAGCCGAATGGTTATCAGTCGATCCATACTGTGGTGCTTGGGCCGGAAGGGAAAACGGTCGAAATCCAGATCCGTACCGAGCAGATGCATCAGGAATCGGAACTGGGTGTTGCTGCGCACTGGAAATATAAAGAAGGCATGCAGGTTGGTAAAAACGCAGCCTATGAAGAGCGTATTGCCTGGCTGCGTAAACTGCTGGCCTGGCAGGAAGACATGGTGGAATCCGGTTCGCTGGTGGATGAACTTCGTACCCAGGTGTTTGAAGATCGTGTCTATGTCTTTACGCCAAAAGGTGATGTGGTTGATCTGCCTGCTGGCGCGACGCCACTCGATTTTGCCTATCAGGTGCACAGCATGATTGGTCATCGCTGCATCGGTGCTAAGGTCGATGGTCGCATTGTGCCGTTTACCTATCAGTTGCAGACCGGCGATCAGATTGAAGTGATCACGCAGAAAGAACCAAACCCAAGTCGTGACTGGATGAATCCGAATCTGGGCTTCCTGCGAACCAGTCGTGGACGGGCGAAGGTTGCTGCCTGGTTCCGTAAACTGGATCGGGACAAGAACATTCTGGCCGGGCGGGAACTGTTAGATAAAGAGGTGGAGCGTCATGGTTTCCACCTGTCCCGTGATGAGCTGGCGGCGATAGTTAAAGAATTTTATACCCGTCTGAGCCTGATGGAGTTTGATGATCTGCTGGCCGGGCTGGGTTCGGGGGAAGTGCGCATCAACCAGCTCATGAACTTCCTTGAGCAGAAGCTGAATAAGCCGACAGCTGAAGAAGAAGATCGCCGTTTGCTGGAGCAGCTGGAAAATAAAACCCAGCACCGGATGAAAAACGTCAAACCGGGCAAAGGGCATATCGTGGTGCAGGGCGTTGGTAACCTGATGACGCATGTTGCGCGTTGCTGCCAGCCGATCCCCGGTGACAGCATCACGGGTTTTATTACCCAAGGGCGGGGGATCTCCATTCACCGTGAAGATTGTGAGCAGTTTAAAGAGCTAAGCCGCCGCAATCCGGAACGTGTGATTGACGCCGTCTGGGGTGAAAATTATTCCGGTGGCTATGCGCTGACGGTACGTATTACCGCCAATGATCGCTCGGGGTTACTGCGTGATATCACCACCATCATTGCTAACGAAAAAATCAATGTGCTGGGGATGCGCAGCCGTTCCAATGTGAAACAGCAAACAGCTGATATCGATATTGATATGGAAATTTATAATATCGAAACACTGAATCGCATGCTGGCGAAAATTAACCAGATGAACGATGTTGTCAGCGCAAAACGTCTGTAATCAATGATTATCAGTGCCGTCGTTCTCACAGGACGGCGGCTTTTCTTTTTCTGCAGAGGTACTCATGTCACCAATATACTCCATGCAAGATCTGCTGGCACTGATGCAACAGCTACGCGATCCGGAAACGGGTTGTCCTTGGGATAAAAAGCAAACTCTGCACAGCCTGACCGCTTATACCATCGAAGAAGCTTATGAAGTGGTGGATAGCATTGAGCAAAACGATCTTGCTGGCTTACAGTCAGAACTGGGTGATTTGCTGTTCCAGGTGGTGTTCTACTCGCAGATTGCAGAAGAGCAGGGGCTGTTTAATTTTCAGGATGTCGTGAATACCATCGGTGAAAAGCTGGTGCGACGTCATCCGCATGTCTTTGCCGGTAAAGATTTTGCTGATGCGGCAGCGGTGAGTGCCAACTGGGAAGCGGAAAAAGCCAAAGAGCGTCAGGAAAAAGATGCAGCCGCGACCAGTGTGCTTGATGATATTCCACAAAGCTTACCTGCACTGATGCGTGCGAATAAAATCCAGAAACGTTGCGCTACCGTCGGATTTGATTGGCATGAACTGCCGCCAGTGATTGAAAAAATTCATGAAGAGCTGGATGAAGTTATGGCGGAGGTCAATCAGGCGGATATTAATAAAAAAGCGCTTGGTGAAGAGCTGGGAGATCTTTTATTTGCTAATGTTAATCTGGTTCGCCATTTAGGCTTTGATCCGGAAAAAACACTGCGTGCCGGCAACCATAAATTTGAACGACGGTTCCGTGCTTTGGAAAAACAGGTTCAGGCGCAGGGAAAGTCAGTGAAAGCCTGTTCATTGGATGAATTAGAGTCCATATGGCAGCAAGTGAAACAAATGGAGTGAAGTTGATACAACGCAATACAGAAAAAAAAAAAAATGAGTATCTTGTTGGCCGTTGTTA
>CALMKU010000394.1 GCA_937866945.1 uncultured Tolumonas sp. | reverse complement strand
CTCTCAACTGAACCTGAATCCATTATGCTACCAGCTTCTTCTGCACCGCAATCACTGACCTCTCACACACCAATGATGCAACAATATTTGGGGCTGAAAGCGCAACACCCTGATGTGTTGCTGTTTTATCGGATGGGCGATTTCTATGAGTTATTCTTTGACGATGCACGTAAGGCATCAGAGTTACTGGATATCTCGCTGACCAAGCGAGGGCAATCTGCTGGACAACCAATTCCAATGGCTGGTGTGCCTTACCATGCCATTGAAGGTTATCTGTGCCGCTTAGTGCAGTTGGGTGAATCAGCAGCGATTTGTGAACAGATCGGTGATCCGGCCACCAGTAAAGGGCCGGTTGAGCGCAAGGTAGTCCGAATTATCACGCCAGGTACGTTAACTGATGAAGCATTGCTGAATGAACGACAAGATAACCTGATTGTCGCGGTCGATTTTGTCGCTCCCTATTATGGTTTAGCTGCGATGGACGTTGCTTCCGGCCGGTTTATTGTCAATCAGTTCACCAAACAAGAAACACTGGCAGCGGAATTACAACGCCTGAACCCAGCAGAATTACTGTATTCCGAAACCTTCCCAGAACTTAATCAACTAGGACAGCGCCGAGGCATGCGTCGCCGCCCAGCGTGGGAATTTGAATTCAGTACAGCTTACCATCTGTTGTGTCAGCAATTTGGTACGCAAGATCTGCGCGGTTTTGGCGTAGAAGAGCAAAAAATTGCGCTGCAAGCAGCGGGCGCGTTAATGCAATACGTGCGCGATACCCAGCGTGCTGCACTCCCCCATATTCAAGGCCTTCGCTTGGAAAAGAGCGAACAGATGGTGGTGATGGATGCAGCTACCCGCCGCAATCTCGAACTGACCAGTAATTTATCCGGCGGTTTTGATAACACATTAGCCGAAGTGCTGGACGCCACCGCAACGCCGATGGGCAGTCGCCTATTAAAACGCTGGTTGCATCAGCCGGTACGCAACAAAACACAATTACAACAACGTCAGGACGTGATCACTGAATTGCTGGAGCAACAGATGATGCCGGCGCTGACACCGGTATTAAAACAGATCGGTGATATCGAGCGTATCTTAGCTCGTCTAGCACTACGCTCAGCACGGCCTCGTGATCTGAGCCGCTTGCGCAATGCCTTCCAGCAATTACCGGAATTACAGACCATTCTGCAAGACAGTCAAACGCTGCAGGAACTCGCGCAGACCATCCAGACCTTCCCTGAATTGCAGGATCTGCTGGAACGCGCGGTAATTGAAAATCCGCCGGTCGTGATCCGTGATGGTGGCGTTATTGCCAGCGGCTATAACGCCGAACTGGATGAACTGCGTGATCTGGAAAGTGGTGCGACCCGTTATCTCGAACAACTTGAATTACGCGAACGCCAACGCACCGGGATCAACACACTCAAAGTCAGCTATAACAAAGTGCATGGTTTTTATATTGATGTCACCAAAGCCAATGCGCATCTGGTGCCGACCGATTATATCCGCCGTCAAACGCTGAAAAATAATGAACGCTACCTGATCCCGGAACTTAAAGAATACGAAGAAAAGGTACTGACTGCACAAAGCCGTGCTCTCGCGTTAGAAAAACAACTCTATGAAGATATTCTGGATCAACTGCTGCCGCATTTAGCAAAATTACAAATCAGTGCGGCTGGAATTGCAGAATTAGACGTATTGAATAATCTGGCTGAGCGGGCACAGACCTTCGATTATCACCGACCAGAACTGATTGATGAGGCAAAAGTCATCATCAAAGGTGGCCGACATCCCGTGGTAGAGCAAAGCCTGCAAGTTCCGTTTATTGCTAATGATCTGCAACTGCATGATCAGCGCCAAATGTTGATCATTACCGGCCCCAATATGGGCGGTAAATCGACTTATATGCGTCAAACTGCGCTGATTGTGTTATTGGCCTATATTGGTTCTTACGTTCCAGCTGCTTCGGCACAGATCGGCCCGATTGATCGTATTTTTACCCGAATTGGTGCATCCGATGATCTGGCATCTGGTCGTTCGACATTCATGGTGGAAATGACAGAAACAGCGAATATTCTGCACAATGCCACACATCAAAGTTTGGTTTTGATGGATGAAATTGGCCGCGGCACCAGCACCTATGATGGTCTTTCTCTTGCCTGGGCCTGTGCCGAGCAATTAGCGAAAAAAATTAATGCCTATACCTTGTTCGCCACTCACTACTTCGAGTTAACACAGTTACCCGAACAACAAAGCAATATTACTAACGTCCATTTTGATGCGATTGAACATGGTGACACAGTGGCGTTTATGCACACAGTGCAAGATGGCGCGGCGAACCGCTCTTATGGCATACAGGTTGCCGCACTCGCGGGGGTACCTCGCTCGGTGATCAATCAGGCCAGAGCTAAATTACATGAGCTGGAAAATCGCGATCATAGTGCACCAGAAATGAAAAAAAATGACCCCCCATCAACAGCAATACCATTGCCTTCCATGGAAGAAAATGAGTTGTATAACGCGTTAGATATGCTGGATCCAGATCAGCTCTCACCACGGGATGCACTGGATTGGTTGTATAAACTCAAAGCGTTGTCGGCCAAGCTGCATTAATGCAATAACACGCTATATTGATTAGCTGAAAACAAAATCGCCGGCATCAAAGTCCGGCGATTTTTATTCTATGACAAAACAACTTAATCAAACTGGAACAGAGTTTCGACAGATAAACCTTGCTGCGTCAGCATCTCTTTCATACGGCGTAAACCTTCCACTTGGATCTGGCGAACCCGTTCCCGAGTTAAACCAATTTCTTCGCCAACTTCTTCCAAGGTAGCTGGTTCATAACCCATTAAACCAAAACGGCGCGCTAACACCTCACGCTGTTTGGGATTTAACTGCTCCAGCCACACCACGATGCTGTGCTGCATATCATCATCCTGCGTCTGATCTTCAGGGCAATTAATGCGATCATCGGTCAGAATATCAATCAGTGATTTATCACCATCACCGGCAATTGGCGTATCGACAGAACATATTTTCTCATTCAATTTCAGCATACGAGAAACTTCTTCTACCGGTTTATCCAGCAAAAATGCAATATCTTCAGCGGTAGGTTCATGATCCAGACGTTGGGCTAACTCACGTGCAGTACGCAGATAGACATTCAGCTCTTTAACCACATGGATCGGCAAGCGAATGGTACGCGTTTGATTCATGATGGCACGTTCAACTGTTTGACGGATCCACCATGTCGCATAGGTTGAAAAGCGGAATCCACGTTCCGGATCAAATTTTTCAACCGCACGAATAAGACCTAAATTGCCTTCTTCAACCAAGTCTAATAATGCAAGACCACGATTATTGTAACGACGGGCAATTTTAACCACGAGGCGTAAATTAGACTCAATCATGCGGTTACGGGCAGCTTCATCACCGCGTAAGGCACGACGGGCAAAATAGACTTCTTCTTCTGCGGTCAGCAACGGTGAAAAACCAATTTCACCTAAATAAAGCTGAGTCGCATCCATGACTTTGGTTACGGTGGGAGATAGCAATAATTCGTCAACTGGCTCAGTTTCTGCCATGTCGACATCAACATCAGTAATGTCTTCTACGTCATCAACCGGATCTTGTAAATCCAACAGATCCAAATCCCTATCAGCACGTTCAGTTACACTCATGGCCCCTTCCTTGAGCTCCACAAAGTGTCTGATGAGACATGTAATGTGGAGCTATCGTTTCGGCAAACATCTCAACGGATTTACAGATTGCCCGCGGTAACGAATCTCAAAATGCAGTCTGACGTCTGATGATTCGCTACTACCCATATCGGCTATCTTTTGCCCAGCTTTAACCACTTGCTGCTCTGTAACTCGCAACGCATCATTGTGAGCATACGCTGAAAGGTAATCTTCGTTATGTTTGATAATGATCAGATTTCCATATCCACGAAGAGCATTCCCCGCATAGACAACTCGCCCACCTGCTGCAGCGACCACCGGCTGACCACGCTTACCTGATATATCAATCCCTTTATTACTCTGTTCACCAGCACTAAAACCACCAACAACCGTGCCTTTTGCTGGCCAACGCCAAGTTAACAACTTGTTATTAATTTGTTTCGCAGGTTCAGAGTAATCTGTTTGATTTTTGTCAACAACCGATTTCGAATTGCTTTTTTCAGATTTCTGATCTACAGCACGCTCCATATTAAAGGAGTCTTTTGAACCAAAAGCTGGACTGTTTGTTGCATTAGATGCGATGCCGGTAGATGTTTGTGCAGGAAAGCGAATTATTTGTCCGGGGTGGATCACATAAGGCGCTTTGATATGGTTAAACGCCCCCAATTCAGCCAGACGAAAGCCATTATCTTCCGCTAATACCGACAAGCTATCGCCCACCTTGACTCGGTGCTCAGGCAATGTAGATGTGGTCATTTTAGCGGGTGATGATGTGCTATTTGGCAAGGAATAATGGATCACCTGCCCAGTTCGCACATGATGCGTGGCATCCAGACCATTTTGTTCGGCTAATTCACGAACGTCGGCACCATACATCCAGGCAATAGCATATAACGTGTCACCCGCTTTCACGGTATAAGGCGTGCCAGGAGGTAATTTAGGACGCTCTGAGCCGATAGATAGCACCGGCAATGCACGTGCGGTATCGTTCCTGAGTGTTGGTGTCGCGCTATTACGGTATGAAGGCTTAACATAACGTTTGCTACCGGCATCCCGCACCGGAGCAGGAGTGGTATTTAATGAACATGCGGTTAATACCGAGGCAAACAGTAAGATCAGAATGCAAACAATGGTTTGTTGTGTTTTATATTTAGACATGAATATCCAGGCAGAACTCAACATCACATTAATTCACCATGAACCAAGGGCACAAAACGTACAGCTTCGAGCACTTCGGTTCTGGTTTTATTACCATATTTTTCTATCAACAACAGTTCTTGTTTATATTCACCAACAGGGATCACCATCCGACCACCATCTGCCAATTGTGCTAACAACGCTTCCGGTACTTTTTCCGCAGCGGCCGTCACAATAATCGCATCAAATGGCGCTTTACTCGTCCAGCCAGCCCAACCATCACCATGTCGCATAGAGACATTATGCAAATCAAGACGCTGCAACCGGCGACGAGCCTGATATTGCAATGCCTTGATGCGTTCAACACTATAAACATGAGGAATGAGTTGTGATAACACTGCGGTTTGATAACCAGAGCCGGTGCCGACTTCTAATACACTTTGCGGATTACTTTCAATCAGCTGTTCTGTCATTCGAGCAACAATATAAGGCTGAGAAATGGTCTGGCCAAAACCAATCGGTAAGGCGGTATTGTCCCATGCCTGATGCGAGATGGCTTCATCGACAAAGTAGTTGCGTGGCACACTAGCCATAGCAGAAAGAACTCGCTCATCCCGGATGCCAAGTTCTTGCAACAGTTTGATAAGAAGATGAGCCACCGAGCCTCGCACGCTATTTAAACTCCCCTATCCAGGACGCTAATTCAGCAACACTGGCATATGCGGTCATATCGACCTGTAATGGCGTAATGGAAACAAACCCCTGCTCGATAGCATGAAAATCTGTGCCTTCACCTGCGTCTTGTTTTTCACCCGGCGGACCAATCCAATACACAGGCTTACCACGTGGATCTTGCATAACCAGCATTTTTTCACCGCGATGACGATTGCCCAATCGAGTGACTTTAATGCCTTTAATCTGTTCTAACGGTAAATCTGGCACATTTACGTTCAGAATCTGATCAGATGGTAACGGATGCGTACGCAAACGGGAAACCAGCAAACATGCATAATGGGCAGCAGACGCAAAATGCGTTTCCCCGACCAGCGATACGGCAACCGCAGGTAAGCCCATATGCCGGCCTTCCGTCGCTGCAGCTACGGTGCCGGAATAGATAACATCATCACCTAAATTCGCACCATGGTTAATACCTGATACAACAATATCCGGCCAGGGATCCAGCAATTTGTTCACCGCAAAATGCACGCAATCAGTTGGGGTGCCTTTCACGGAATAGCGTTTTCCCTCTTCGAGGGTTTCAACCCGGATCGGGTTTTCCAGTGTTAATGAATTACTGGCACCACTACGATTGCGATCAGGAGCAACCACAACCACATCCCCAAGTGAACGTAATACTTCACTCAGGCAATGCAGCCCTTGTGCATTAACCCCATCATCATTACTGACCAGTATTTTCATCGCGAGTATTTTCTCTTATATTGACCAGTTCACGGATCAAACTGGTAGCATAACTACCGGAAGATAATGAAAAATGAAGCTCTAAGGCATTATCCAACCAGCGCCAGCGTAAATCATTAGTACGTAATACTGCCCGGCGGCGTTCTTGCTGCATGCCGGCCTTTTCTAAAGCTTGCAGCCAGTCTGCGTATTCAGCTAAAACAGAAGACTCCCACGCCAAGGCATCATCTTCCGCTTGGCTGACACCGCGCCCCCACAAAGGAGCCGTAGTCACTAATTCACCAAACTCGATACGCTGAGCAAGCTGGTTATTACGCACATTTTTATCAACGACCAAACAACTGTCGGAATTATTAAACATCAGGCAGTCGCCCAGCATCGGCTCTTGCAAACAGTTATCCCGGATTCGGGCAGCAACAAGCCGATTAAAAATATAGCTACGTGATGCTGATAAATAGATCGCCCGTTTTTGCCGATCATGAATACGACGGCCATTAAACATCTCTGCAGCAATCAGCAAGTTATTACCGTCATGACCAAATCGCTGTGGGCCAAAATAATTGGGAACCCCTAATTGCGAGATCTGCTGCAAACGTAAATCTAAGTCTCGACTTTGCTGAATATCTCGCAAATGTATGCGGAATAAGTTACCACGCAATACACCTGGTCTCAGCTTTTTATCGTGTCGGATTGTCTGCAAAACCTGAATATTTTCAGACTCGAACCCGCGCAGATCAGGATCTGGCTTGCCAGGCAGATGTAAACCAAACCATTGTTCCGTTATCGCGTGACGATCTTTAAGCCCGGCCCAGCTGACCGACGAAAGTGGCAACCCGGTATGTTCAGACAGTAATTTAGCCACCCAAGCGGTGTTTTCGCCAGTTTTGCGGATACGGACAAATAAATGTTCACCCTGTCCACTCGGCATAAAACCTAAATCTTCAAATACCTGAAAATCCGCTGGTTCAGCTTTTAACAGTGCAGACTGTGTTGGCTGACCAAAACGGTATGGCCAATTTAGGTCGAATTCATTATTCATCAGCAGCAACCAGTAGAACGACAGCTTCGACGGCAATACCTTCTTTACGACCAGTAAAACCTAATTTCTCGGTGGTCGTCGCTTTCACATTGATTTGTGAAAGCTGGCTTTCCAGATCAGCAGCCAGATTCAGACACATAGCCGAGATATGCGGTGCCATTTTAGGGGCCTGAGCAATGATAGTGACGTCGAGATTACCTAGCTGAAAGCCACTATTTTTGACCCGCGCAAACACATCTCGCAGTAAAATACGGCTATCAACACCTTTAAACTGCGGATCTGTATCCGGAAAATGACGACCGATATCGCCGGCAGCAATAGCACCCAATAACGCATCGGCAACCGCATGTAATACGACATCACCATCCGAATGAGCGATTAGGCCTTGTTCATAGGGCACACTGACCCCACCAAGAATACAAGGGCCCTCACCGCCAAAACGATGCACATCAAAACCGTGACCGATCCGGATCATGCCAACTCCTGTTGCTGCAGAATAAATGCCGCCAGTGCCAGATCTTCTGGTTGAGTCACTTTGATGTTATCAGCACGCCCGGTAACCAGTAATGGTTTGAACCCCGCCAATTCCATGGCGGATGCATCATCAGTCAACACCACAGACTGAGCAAGACCCGCATCTATCGCGTCAGCCAGTTGTTGAGTTGGAAACATTTGCGGTGTTAATGCATGCCACAGATGACCACGTTCAACGGTTTGTTCAATACACTGCTGTGGATCCGCTCGTTTCATGGTGTCTTTCACTGGCGCAGCCAAAATCGCGCCATCTTCTCCACGTTCGGCTGCCGCCAGTAAACGATCCAAATCAGCGTGGGTGATACAAGGCCGTGCCGCATCATGAACCAACACCCAATCGGTTTCGACACAAGCTAAACCATTTAATACCGAAATTGCCCGCTCCGGGCCACCGATGGTGACCTCAATTTTAGGATGCGTTGCCAAAGCCAATGTGGGGAAATAATGATCATCTTCCGCAATCACGACCACAATCTTTTCAATCTGCGGATGTGAAAGCAAACGCGTTAACGTATGTTCAATGATCGTCTTATCGCCTAGCGGCAAATATTGTTTCGGCTTATTAGCCTGCATCCGGCTTCCCCGGCCTGCAGCGGGCACTACGGCAGTAAATGTCTGCATGACTTAATCACTCTTCGGTAGTGAACTATTCTTATTTTGCCCGGCACTGTCACGAGGCAGTACCCGGTAAAAAGTCTCTCCGGGCTTGATAAAACCCAGATCATTTCGGGCTAATTCTTCAATAGCTTCAAGACCACTTTTAAGATCTTCTATTTCTTCTTTAAGTAGCATATTACGCTCTTGCAGCTTCTGATTATCAGCCTGCTGGCGTAATAAATTTTCTGAGACTTGTCGATACTCAACGAGTCCGTTTTTCCCGAACCAGAGCTGGCGCTGAACCAACGCCAAGACAACCATCAGGATAAGGGTAAACAGGCGCATGTCGTCTCCTCCTGGAGACATAGTTTCCCACATTCCACCATAAAAGAAAGCCCCGCCAATTGGCGGGGCTTCATCATTTTTTTAGCGAAAACAGGAATTAAGCCTGACCTTTCACTTCTTTCAGACCGTTGAACGGTGCTTTAGCGCCCAGAGCTTCTTCGATACGAATCAGTTGGTTGTATTTAGCTACACGGTCAGAACGGCTCATAGAACCAGTTTTGATCTGGCCAGCAGCGGTACCAACAGCCAGGTCAGCGATAGTTGCATCTTCAGTTTCACCTGAACGGTGAGAGATAACTGCAGTGTAACCAGCGTCTTTAGCCATTTTGATCGCAGCCAGAGTTTCGGTCAGAGAACCGATCTGGTTGAATTTGATCAGGATTGAGTTAGCGATACCGTTGTCGATACCACGTTTCAGGATCTTGGTGTTAGTTACGAACAGGTCGTCACCAACGATCTGGATTTTTTTACCCAGTTTCTGAGTTTGGTAAGCGAAGCCTTCCCAATCAGATTCGTCCAGACCGTCTTCAATAGAAACGATTGGGAATTTGGTAGTCAGGTCTTCCAGGAAGTCAGAGAAACCGTTAGAAGTGAAGATACGACCTTCGCCTTTCAGGTTATATTCTTTCTTCTCAGCATCGTAGAATTCAGATGCAGCACAGTCCATCGCCAGAGTAATGTCTTTACCCAGCACATAGCCAGCAGCAGCAACAGCTTCAGCGATAACTTCCAGTGCTTCAGCGTTAGATTTCAGGTTAGGAGCGAAACCGCCTTCATCACCAACTGCAGTGTTGTAGCCTTTAGATTTCAGAACTTTAGCCAGGTTGTGGAACACTTCAGCACCCATGCGAACTGCTTCTTTCAGGGTCTTAGCGCCAACTGGCTGGATCATGAATTCTTGGATGTCTACGTTGTTGTCAGCGTGCTCACCACCGTTAATGATGTTCATCATTGGCAGAGGCATAGAGTAAACACCTGGAGTACCGTTCAGCTCAGCGATGTGAGCGTACAGTGGCAGGCCTTTAGCAGCTGCAGCAGCTTTAGCGTTCGCCAGAGACACAGCCAGGATTGCGTTAGCACCGAAGTTAGATTTGTTTTCAGTACCATCCAAGTTGATCATGATCTGGTCGATAGTAGCTTGATCCTGAGCGTCTTTACCCAGCAGGGCAGCAGCGATTGGGCCGTTTACAGCAGCAATTGCTTTCAGAACACCTTTACCCAGGAAACGAGCTTTGTCACCGTCACGCAGTTCCAGTGCTTCGCGAGAGCCGGTAGATGCACCAGACGGAGCAGCTGCCATACCAGAGAAACCACCTTCCAGGTGCACTTCAGCTTCAACAGTAGGGTTACCGCGTGAGTCGATGATTTCGCGAGCAATCACTTTGACGATTTTAGACATATTATCAATCCTCGTTTTAAGAAATAAACAACAAACAAAGTTATAAAATGCAGTTGCCGCAATATGCCACAACCACGGTTATTGTCGATTAATTTAAGTGTCGTTTCATGTATTCACCCGCGGCTTTAATGAAGCCTTCAAACAGCGGATGTCCGTCACGAGGTGTAGAGGTAAATTCCGGATGGAACTGTACTGCTACGAACCATGGGTGATCTGGATTCTCTACAATTTCCACCAGTTTTTTGTCTGCTGACAAACCGGTCACTTTCAAACCTGCCGCTTCAATTTTCGGCAACAGGGTATTATTCACTTCATAACGATGACGGTGACGTTCCTGAATCGTGTCGCTGCCGTACAGTGCACGAACTTTAGAGCCTTCAACCAAATGACACAGTTGTGAACCCAGGCGCATAGTGCCACCCAGATCAGAACCTTCAGAACGCACTTCTACTTTACCTTCTTCATCGATCCATTCAGTGATCAGACCAACCACAGGATAAGGTGTATCGCGTTTAAATTCGGAAGAATGTGCACCATCCATACCGGCAACATGGCGCGCAAATTCAATCAGCGCAACCTGCATACCCAGACAGATACCTAAGTAAGGAATTTTGTTCTCACGTGCATATTGTGCCGCCAGAATTTTCCCTTCCACGCCTCGTTCACCGAAACCACCTGGTACCAGGATCGCATCCAGACCCTCTAATACTTCCAGACCTCTGGTTTCCAGATCCTGCGAGTCGATGTAGCGGATGTTGATGCTCAAGCGATTTTTCAGACCAGCGTGTTTCAGTGCTTCGTTGACTGATTTATAAGCATCAGGCAGAGAAACGTATTTACCGACCATACCAATGGTGACTTCACCCGTTGGATTAGCTTCTTGGTAAATAACCTGTTCCCATTCTGACAGATTCGCTTCGCCACATTGCAGGCCAAAACGATCAACTACTAGTTGGTCGAGACCTTGTGATTTCAGCAGTGCCGGGATTTTATAAATAGAATCAACGTCTTTCAGCGATACAACCGCACGTTCCGGCACGTTACAGAACAGCGCAATTTTCGCACGTTCGTTCGCTGGGATCGCACGGTCGGAACGACAGATCAGAATGTCTGGCTGAATACCGATCGACAGTAATTCTTTTACAGAGTGCTGAGTCGGTTTAGTTTTCACTTCACCAGCGGCGGCCAGATATGGCACTAAGGTCAGGTGCATAAACAGCGCATTGTTACGGCCGATATCTACTGCTAACTGACGAATAGCTTCCAGGAATGGCAAAGACTCGATATCACCGACCGTACCGCCGATTTCAACGATAGCCACGTCATGACCGGCGGCACCGGCAATCACGCGCTCTTTGATCGCGTTGGTGATATGAGGAATAACCTGAATAGTTGCACCCAGATAGTCACCACGACGCTCTTTACGCAGCACGTCGGAATAGACACGACCGGTGGTAAAGTTGTTGCGACGAGACATCTTGGTACGGATGAAACGTTCGTAGTGACCTAAGTCCAGATCGGTTTCAGCGCCATCTTCCGTGACGAATACTTCACCATGCTGAATTGGGCTCATGGTGCCCGGATCAACGTTGATGTACGGATCGAGTTTCAGCATGGTTACTTTTAAACCACGCGCTTCCAGGACTGCAGCCAAAGATGCTGCTGCAATACCTTTACCTAAGGATGAAACCACCCCGCCTGTCACGAAAATATATTTAGTCGTCATGCTGAACCTGAAGAAGTTTAGGAATCACGCAGATGCGTGCGGGAGAAACAGACGGGATGAAATTATACCGCAAGCCCCCGCTCCTAACAACGGCAACAGGATACTCATTTGCATTGAGAGGAGTCTTGCGTTGCGTCAACTTCACTTCAATTGTTTAACATGTTGCCAAACGGCTTCTAATTCATCCAAAGAACACTCTTTTACTGAACGGCCCTGTGACTGAATAATGTGTTCCACCGCACGAAAACGACGTTCAAATTTATGATTTCCGGCTCGCAGGATCTTTTCTGGCTCAAAACCAAGGTGACGAACCAAGTTGACATTGGCAAACAGCAAATCGCCCAGCTCTTCGCCCAGCGCAGCTTTATCGTAGTCAGCGCGATTGATCTCGGCCATGACCTCATCTAACTCTTCATGGATTTTTTCAATTACCGGCGGCAGCTCATGCCAGTCAAAACCAACCGTCGCACAGCGTTTTTGAATTTTGTTGGCGCGCATCAATGCCGGTAAATTGTGTGGAATATCATCCAACACACTGGTGGCTTGCGCATCTTTTTCCTGTCGTTCTTTGGCTTTTTCTGCTTCCCAATTTGCGCTCACTGCGGCGGTATCGGCAAACTCTTTACCCGCAAAGACATGCGGATGACGACACACCAGTTTTTCGCTGATGGTACTCACCACATCCTGAAAATTGAACAACCCCTGTTCCTGCGCCAGTTGCGCATAAAACACCACCTGAAACAACAGATCACCCAGCTCAGATTTAAGCCCCGTGAGATCGTTTTGTTCAATGCTATCGACGACTTCATAAGCTTCTTCGATGGTATAGGCCGTCAAGCTCTGTAAAGTCTGTTTTTTATCCCATGGGCAACCATTTTCCGGATCGCGTAATTGCTGCATTAACGCCAGAAGATCTTGCATTGAGTATGTGTGCGACATGAGGAGTTCCTGCTGACATAAAAAACCGCCGCAGAGAACCCGCGGCGGTGAGGATAACAAGTTAATTACAGACGTTTGGCGTTGACGACATCGTTCATCTGGTTGATCTTCGCCAACATCCGGTTCAGCGTTTCAATATTGTAAATTTCCATATCAATATCGATATCGGCTGTTTGCTGTTTGACGTTGGAACGGCTACGCATTCCTAAAACATTAATCTTTTCATTGGCGATGATGGTCGTAATATCCCGCAACAGACCGGAACGATCATTAGCTGTGATCCGCACCGTCAGCGCATAACCGTCGGAGTAATTCTCACCCCAGACCGCATCGATGATCCGCTCAGGGTTGCGACGGCTCAGCTCTTTAAACTGTTCGCAATCTTCACGGTGAATGGAAATGCCACGCCCTTGGGTGATAAAACCGGTGATGCTATCGCCTGGGATTGGTTGGCAACAACGCGCAACATGTGTCATCAGATTGCCCACGCCCTGCACAACGATGTGACCCTTACCCGGTTTAACATTTTTCATCCGGTGCTGGGTTTTATTTTCTAACTGTTCCCGCAGACGGCGATCTTCTTCTTCCGCCGTCGGTTTATTCAGTTTCTGCTCCAGGAAGTTCATCAATTGATTGATGCGTACTTCGCCAGAACCTAAACCAGCCAGCAGATCGTCAAACTCCATCAGACTCAAGCGGGCATAGAACTCTTTGACGGTCGCCGCCAGTTCATCACGGGAGAGATGAAATCCGTGGCGATCGACCTCTTTATCCAGCAACTCTTTACCGGCCAGAATGTTTTTATCGCGATCCAATTTGCGGAACCATGATGCTACTTTCGCGCGCGCGCGGCTGGTGCGTAAAAAAGCCAGATTCGGATTCATCCAGTCGCGGCTGGGGTTTGGCTCTTTCTGGGTAATAACTTCGATCTGATCGCCGGTTTGCAGCTGATAGGTAAATGGCACAATGCGGCCATCAATTTTGGCACCGATACAACGGTGACCAATCATGCTGTGAACCTGATAGGCAAAATCCAGTGGTGTCGCACCAGCGGGTAAGTCGACGACATCGCCTTTCGGTGTAAAGACATACACCCGTTCTTCGAATACTTGCGTGCGCAATTCATCGACTAGCGAGCCGGATTCAACCATATCTTCCTGCCAGGCCAGTAATTTGCGCAGCCAGGCAATACGCTCTTCATAGGCGGAATCTTTGCCGCCTTGCATGCCTTCTTTATATTTCCAATGCGCTGCGACACCCAGCTCTGATTCCTGATGCATTTGCTCAGTACGGATCTGGATCTCGACTGTTTTTCCTTCTGGCCCCAGCACCACAGTATGAATCGACTGATAACCATTCGGTTTCGGGTTGGCCACATAGTCGTCAAACTCACGCGGAATGTGATGCCAAAGGGTATGGATGATCCCCAGTGCGGCATAACAATCTTGCAGGCGTTTGGTGACCACACGCACAGCGCGCACATCGTAAAGATCGGAAAAATCGAGATGTTTTTTCTGCATCTTGCGCCAGATGCTGTAGATGTGTTTCGGACGCCCATAGACTTCCGCATTGATGCCAGCGTCTTGCAGTGCTTTTTTGGTATCTAAAACAAATTGCTGGATATAACGTTCACGATCCAGCCGTTTTTCATCCAATAATTTGGCAATCTGTTTATAGGTATCTGGGTGCAGATAACGGAACGAGAGATCTTCCAATTCCCACTTCAGCTGACCGATACCGAGTCGATTTGCCAGTGGCGCGTAGATGTTGGAGATCTCCTTTGCCACCATAACGCGGGTTTCTTCGGTGGCATTTTTTACTTCGCGCAGGCAGGCAATACGTTCGGCCAGTTTAATCACCACCGCGCGAACATCTTCCACCATCGCCAACAACATACGACGTACATTATCGACCTGCGAATCAGAGACATTGGCGGTATTGAGGTTTTGCAGAAAGCGGATCGCATCAATATCGATGACACCTTGCAGCAATTTACTGATCACGGTGCCATAGTCAGTCGCCGCTTTGATCACCGTCAGATAACCAGGTTCCAGCAGCGGGTATAACACCGCCGCTTTCAGCGTCTCCATATCCATGTGTAACGTCAGTAAAATACCGATCATCTCGGCACTGCGTTTGGATAAGCGCTGCTGTTCGCTCTCGTCCTGAATTAAGTTATGACAATACTCAAACACCGAGAACAACGCCTGTTTATCTGCCTCGGGCAGATCCAGCGTTGTCATCCACTCGTTTAAGTCAAAACCCGTTTTCAGGTGAGTATCACGAACCGCAACCATGAGACGTTCGTCCTTATTTTATTATTTTCGTTCAAACAAGAAGAGAGATTCAACATGCCCGGTATGCGGGAACATGTTCAATAACCCCCACTGCTTCAAGGTATAGCCCGGCTGTAACAGTGCACAATCACGCGCCGCTGTGACCGGATTGCAAGAAACATACACGATCCGACGGGCATTACTTTTCTCAAGCCAAGGCATCACTTCTTCTGCGCCAGCACGCCCCGGATCCAACAGAATCAGATCATAACATTGTTGCTGCCAGCCTGCGTTGGCATATTCCGCCATTTTTGTCAGATCAGCGCGATGAAATTCGGCATTAACCAGCTGATTCTGTTCTGCATTGTGCGCGGCTCTTTGTACCATTTCATCGACACCTTCAATGCCGGTGACCGATGCGGCATCACGCGCCAACGGCAAGGTGAAATTACCGATACCACAGAACAGATCCAAAATACGATCAGTATTAGTTGGCGCTAACCACTCACGTACATGGTTGACCAGACGTTGGTTGACCTGCGGATTGACTTGCAGGAAATCACCCGGCTGGAAATACAGGCGCAGTGCATCCAGCTCGTAAAAGCTCGGCGCTACTTCACTTAATGGTTCCGGATAGCCCGTGGTTTGCAGATACAATGCACATTGGTGTTGTGCGGCAAACGCTAACAACAGCTCTTTATCGCGCGCTGGCGGACGACCATTGTGCCGCAGCAGCATCGCCAATCCGCTTTCGGTGTCATACAGCTCGACATGACCGACATCACGCGCCGAACTAAGCTCGTTGATCAGCGCGCGCAATGGCACAATGAGTGCGGATAATGCGGCAGTCAGTACCGGGCAACCACCGATTTCCACCAGTGCCTGGCTTTGCTTTTGACGAAAACCGACCAGCACACAACGTTTGTTTTTATCGTATTTCACCGCCAGACGGCAAACGCGACGATAGGCTTGTTGTTCGCTACTTTCGATCCATGCTGGTGCAGGCAGGTCAATTTTGGCCAGTTGATGGAATAACCGCTGTACACCATCTTGCTTGGCCTGACACTGCAGCGCTTGCGGCATCATCTGCGCATTGCAACCACCACATTGCTTAAATGCCGGGCAGAAGGGTTCACAGCGATCGGCTGATGGCTCAATCACCTTGCGTAAACGGGCATGCGCATACTGTTTTTTCTGTTCAGTGATCTGCACACTGACTTTTTCGCCAGGCAGCACCCCTTCGACAAAACAGGCTTTGCCCTGATAACGACCCACACCGGTTAAATGGTGATCTAAGTTATCGATTGTTATTTCTACCGCTTGGGTAGGTAATGCTTTTGGTTTGGGTTGGAAAAACTGAACCATATCTCTTGGTGGCTTATCGTTAGGTAGGTATGATGCTGAAGGAAAAGCACCGGAATACTTTATTGTCCCACAAGTACGGGTCAACAAAAACAGACTATGACGAAATATGGCCTGCGCGCCCGCGTTCTCGCATTCACTATTATACCTACGCTGCTGATCGGTACGCTTTTAGCTGGTTATTTTATTTTTCATCGCCACCAGCAAATCGAAAATTTCATGATCGAGCAAGGCACCAGCGTGATAGAACCGCTGGCAATAGCCAGTGAATATGGCCTCACCCGCTCCAGTCGTGAAGATCTGCGCCGTTTGATCAGCACCAGCCATCGTCGTAACTCGCCGCTGATTAAATCTATCGCCATTTTTACCAAAGACAATAATCTGTTTGTCACCTCAAATTTTCACCGCGAATTCATGGAAATGCGTTTGCCAGATGGCAAAGCGATCCCTGAGCTGACCAGCGTGGAACATTTGGATGATTACATCATTCTGCGCACGCCGATTCTGGCGGAAAACAGTTTGAGTGAAACATCCCTGCAATCGAGCAGTACGCCGGAAGTGATCGGTTATATGGCGTTGCAGCTCAATACCGACAGCTCAGTGATCGCACAATATCGCGATACCGCAACCGCAATCTTTATCGTGTTGCTCGGCTTAGTGTTGAGCGTGATCTTTGGGCTAAATCTGGTTCATGTGGTCATTGAACCGATCAACCGCATGGTGCGCGCGGTGTATCACATCCGCGAAGGACGCCTCGATACCCGTGTACGCGGCAAGATGGATGGTGAACTTGATATGCTGAAAAATGGTATCAACGCGATGGCAAAAGCCATCAGCGAATACCATAACGAGATGCAGCAGAGTATCGATCAAGCCACCTCCGATCTGCGGGAAACATTAGAACAGATCGAGATCCAGAACGTTGAGCTGGATATGGCTAAGAAACGTGCGCAGGAAGCGGCTCGTATCAAATCCGAATTTCTGGCCAACATGTCGCATGAGTTACGCACACCACTCAATGGCGTTATTGGTTTCACCCGTCAGTTATTCAAAACCCAGCTCAGCCTGCATCAGCGCGATTATCTGAGCACCATCGAGCATTCCGCCAAAAACCTGCTCAGTATTATCAATGACATTCTCGACTTCTCGAAACTGGAAGCCGGTAAGCTGACGCTGGAAAATATTCCGTTCAACATCCGTGAGATGATCAACGATACGGTGACGCTGTTAGCGCCGTCGGCGCATGACAAACAACTGGAACTGTCACTACTGGTCAGTCAACCGATCCCGGATCTGGTGGCGGGTGATCCGCTGCGTCTGCAGCAAATCGTCACCAACATCGTCGGTAATGCCATTAAATTTACTGAACAAGGTATGGTCAACATTCATATCAGCACCACTTTTGCCACCGATCAACAAACAGTGTTACTTCGGATCCGCATTCGTGACACCGGCATCGGCATGAGCGGTGAGCAGCTGATGCGTCTGTTCCAGCCGTTCATTCAAGGTGATAACTCAATCTCCCGCCGTTATGGTGGCACAGGGTTGGGTCTGGTGATCAGCCAAAAATTAATTGAGCAGATGGACGGCACCATGCATGTCCATTCTGAACCTAATCAGGGTTCAGAATTTACCATCAATATTCCGCTGGAGCTGGTGTCTGAGGAAGGCAATATTTCCAATGAACAGCTATTGTTGGCCGGGAAAAATGTACTGCTGTGGGAAAACGACCCGTGGAGCCGCGAGTCTTGTCTCAGCCTGCTCAATGAGTGGAACATGCAAACCGTGTTGGCCAGTGACGAACAGACGTTTGTCGGTGCAACCTTTTATGCCATGGTGGTCGGCTTTGCGCCGGATACTCCAACCGACAAAATTCAGCAAACCGTCGATCTCTGTCTGCAAAATTATCAATTAGATAAGTTAGTGGTGTTGCTCAACTCCAGCGATCCGACACTGCATGAGCAGCTGATGCAAAACCACAAGGTTTACTCCATCAGCAAACCAGTGATCCATAACAAATTGCTGCAAGCACTGTTGCAACCCTTGCCGCCGGCACAAACACTGACACTTGCGGTGGAACAGCAAAAAGAAAATTTGCCGCTGCGTGTACTCGCGGTCGATGATAATCCAGCGAATCTGAAACTGATTGTGGCGCTGCTGCATGACTTAGTGCAGGAAGTTTATTCCTGCCAAAATGGTCATCAGGCAGTGGCTCAGGCGGAGAAAACCCGCTTTGATCTGATTTTTATGGATGTGCAGATGCCGATCATGGACGGTATTCAAGCCTGCCGACTGATCCATCAGGATACCTGTAACAAACAGACCCCCATCATCGCAGTCACGGCGCACGCCTCGCCGGGTGAGCGTGAACGGTTGATGGCCAATGGCATGGATGAGTATTTATCCAAACCGATTGATGAAGTTCAGCTCAAGCGCCTGTTGCTGCAATTCAGCGACACCACTGCCGTGACAACTGCCCATTTTATTGACTGGCCAATGGCATTGGAAAAAGTAAAAGGCAAAGACGCGCTGGCGAAAGAGATGCTGAAAATGCTGATAACCAGTTTTGATGAATTGTTCCCACTCATCGAAGGCGCATTGGCGGGCCATGAGTGTGCCGAATTACTGGATGCGATCCATAAACTACGCGGCGGCGCGGCTTACTGTGGTGTACCGCAGTTACAAGCCAGCTGTGCCGAGTTGGAACAAGGATTACGTTCCGGCTTAACTTGCAGTGCATTTGAACCGGAGTTACTGGAGTTGCTGGATATTATGAAGGCAATTAAGCAGGAATCAGGGCAGTGGCTGTCATAGGCGGAGTATCACAGGCAGGTTATCTCACCTGCCTGTAAATACATCTTAAGCGTGCTGGTTTTCGACCGGCTTGGCATAGGTTGCTTTCGCAATTTCACGCCATTTTGGATCCATCGCCGCCATCCGTTGTTCAAACTGTGCGCGCCGTTCTGGCGTCACATCCGAGGCCTCTACACCCGCAGCCAACAGGTTAGAAGCAAACAAGCGATATTGTGCATGAATCGCCTGATCAATCACCGCGGCTAACTCTTCCGGAGTGGAAAAGCCGTCCGTCAATGGTTTACCAACGCTCACATGCACGCGGCCTTTATAACCAATAATGCCTGCTACGATACTTTCGATGTCTTCAAATTCGCTCTTCTGATACGAGCCGTTGGTTGACGTCTCATACAGTTCACGCGCTTTGGCTTCATCGCCCGGATCGTACTCGTAAGAGATCGCCACCGGTACAATGTTCAGCTGTTGCATGTATTCCACAAAACCCAGCTTTTTCTGCTTACCGGCCATGTGGAACATTTTCAGGATCGCCGGATCAGTACAATCATCACCGTCTTTCGCACGACCTTCTTTCTGCGCAATCCAGATGTTGTGACCTTCCTGCAGCGAATCCGCAATATAAGAGGAAAGTTCGCTGAAGGTTTTCGCCATCTCACGCGGACCTTTCGCCGAACGTTTCACGATGAAACTTTTGTTCAGACGCATCAATTCAGTAGCGCAAGGTTTGCGCAGCAAATTGTCGCCAATCGCAATACGAGCCGTATCCAGACCACACTGATACAAGCCCCAGTTTACGAACGCCGGATCCATAGCAATATCACGATGGTTAGAGATAAACAGATATCCCTTGTCTGACTGAAGGTTTTCTAAACCTGAATAGCTCACACCATCGGTCGTTTTGCTAATCATCTGCTCCATGAAATGGGCAACCTGCTGTTGCACATCATCCACAGTACGCACATTCTTGACACGGTTACGTAGTGTGTGACGAACCAGTGGTTTCAATAACCAACCCAAATAATTAACGGCCTGAGGAAAACGAAAGCGCACTACCGCGCTGATCAGCTCTTCATCGCTGATCAGACGCTCAATGGCGGCCGGAACTTCATTATCATTGTACGGGCGGATCTCTTTATAACGATCCAATTCATCAAGCGATGTTGTCATGCCAATATCTTTCTACACTGCGACTAAAAACGGCGCAATTCTACACGGATTTGGCATAAACACTATTCATTGACGGGAAATAAACCCCAGCAGTGTTATGCTAATGCCCATTCCGCAGCGTAACTGGCGTGCAATGTGGTGGTATCAAACACTGGCACCGCAGCATCAGTTTGATCAACCAGCATGGCAATTTCCGTACAGCCAAAAATAATGCCTTCCGCACCTTGTTGAACTAGCGCAGCCATAATTTCACGGTATTGCGTACGTGATGTCGCTTTTTCCTCACCAACACATAACTCATTAAAAATGACGTTATGCACCAACTGACGAGCAGCAGCATCTGGCGTTATAACCTCAAGCCCATAATGCTCACGTAAGTGCGTTACATAAAAGCTGTCTTCCATGGTAAAGCGTGTTCCTAATAAACCGACTTTACGCAGACCCGCTTGGCGAATAACTTTCGCCGTCGCATCGGCAATATGCAAAATCGGGATCTGCAGATGCGGTTGCATATCAGGTACGAGCTTATGCATGGTGTTGGTACAGATCACGATTGATTCGGCACCCGCTTGTTGCAAACGCAGCGCGGCATCGGCCATCACCGCTCCGGCTTCCTGCCAGCGATCTTGTCGCTGTAAACTGGCAATAGCGTCAAAATCCATATTCCACAAAATCAACTTAGCTGAATGTAAGCCGCCTAGTTTTTGGCTGACAATTTCATTAATCAGCCGGTAATACGGCACGGTAGATTGCCAGCTCATGCCACCGATCAAGCCAATCGTTTTCATTGTCGTTCCTTACTCATTATTCAAAATAATTAAAAACCAGTTATTCAAACCAAATCAGCACAACACAGGCTGCGGTAAGCGTACCCATGACGCGATTCCAATATTGCCAAGCGCACGGCGTGGTTAACCATTGACCCACCTTGACACCAAACAACGCCCACATTGAGCTGGTTTTAAGACACACCAGAAAAAACACCACCAGCACCCAAACGACAGATGACCAATAGTGCTCACCCAACAAGGTAAAGCTACCAATGGCAGACAGGCTCATCAGCCAGGCTTTCGGGTTCATGAACTGAAACAACACCGCCTGATGAAAACGCCAAGGTTTCACAGTTTTTCCTTTTGGCTTGTCATTCAAATCCGGCATGCCAGCCGTGGTAATCAACCAAACTAAATAGAGTAAATAACCCGAACCACCTATCTTTAAGATCCATTGCAAAACCGGCCACTGCTGAAACAACGCGCCAACACCTAATGCCATCATCGTCAGCATGCAAATCAAACCACCACTGATACCAACGATATGCTGGATTGAGCGCCAGAAACCAAATCGGGCACCGGAGCTGGTCAGCATGATGTTGTTCGGCCCCGGTGTGACACAGGTGATCCAGGCAAAAGCAATCAGCGACAATAACAAGCCTTGTTCCATATGTTTGCTCCTTAGAATTAATTGTATCGATACAATTAGTGAAAAATACCGATTACTGGCTACATCAATCGTGTAATTCACGTTATATTGAAGCTATTCAACGAATCAACAGGTTTATTGTCACCATGACAATCTGGATGCCCCAACTTTCCGGACAGGGTCCGGTCTATCGTCAGCTGGCGCAAGCCATCGGTCAGGCAGTGGAACAAGGCGAATTACAAGCAGGGCAACGCCTGCCAACGCATCGGGCTTTAGCCGATAAGTTAGGTGTCACCGTTGGTACTATTACGCGGGCTTATGCAGAGGCAGAGCATCAAGGCTGGCTGACCGCTCGTGTGGGTGCCGGTACTTATGTGCGCGAAGAGTCGCTGGAACCGGCCGTCAGCTGGCACATTCGCCAGCCCGATCCATCACGGATCGAGCTCTGGCAAAACCTGCCGATCTTGCAAGATCGCGAACCGGCATTTCGTAATGCCATGGAGCAGCTATTAGCAACGCCAGAGCGCATCAATGCGCTGATGGAATACAGCTCGGTAAATGGCGAATTGCCGCAGCGAGAAATTGTCTGCGCATGGCTAAACAAATATGGGTTCACCGCCACTCCGGAGCGGCTGTTTTTCAGCTTTGGTTCGCAAAATGGCCTGTTACTGAGCCTGATGGCATGTGGCGCAGTAGGTGAAACAGTGTTGTGTGAAGGGTTAACCTACCCGGGCCTCAGCACCTTATGTCATCCATTACGCATTCAGCTCAAAGGGTTGGCGATGGATGACGAAGGCATTCTGCCGCAAGCATTAGAAAAAGCCTGTCAGAGTGGCAGCTATCGCACGCTCTATCTCAACCCAACCATTCATAACCCGACCACCAGCATCATGTCACTGGCACGGCGGCAAGAAATTTTGGCCTTATGTGAACGCTATCAACTGATCATTATCGAAGATGACGTACATGGCACCTTACCCGAAGAGCGGCCACCGGCACTGGTTGAACTATCGCCGGAGCGCGTGATCCACTTGGGCAGTTTTGCCAAAAACACCAGTGCCGGTTTGCGGATCGGTTATATGCTGGTGCCATCGCATCTGCATTCTGCGATGTCGATTGCCGTCAGAGGTTGCTGCTGGATGATCACACCACTGATGATTGAGCTCACCTGCCAGTGGTTACAATCCGGGCAAGCCGATCAAATGTTACTCAATCAGCGCAAAGTGCTACGGCAGCGCGGTGAGTTATTACGCCACCATTTAGGTGCACATCAAGTGCAATATCAAGATGGCGGCATGCACGCCTGGTTGCCACTACCCGTACACTGGCGCAGCCCGGCATTTGTGCAAAGCGCCGATCATTTAGGAATAGGTGTCGCCGGCGCGGAACTGTTTACCGCCGGACACTTCCCTTCACCACAAGCAGTGCGCTTATCGATCAGCCATCCGGGCGACAATATTTCACTGGATAAAGCACTGGGGATCTTGCGACAATTGCTCGATAGCGAACCCACTCCACAATGGGTGATATGAGGTTTACAGAACATGATCATTCCCTGGCAAGATCTGCCGGCTGCCACGCTAGATAACCTGATTGAGTCTTTTGTGTTACGCGAAGGCACCGATTATGGTGAAGAAAGCTTCTCATTGGCGGAAAAAGTAGCACAAGTTCGTCAACAGCTGGAACGTGGCGACGTAGTGATTTTATACAGCGAACTGCATGAATCGGTCACTATTGCACCTAAACAGACCATTTCGGCAACCAAGGATGCAACAGAATTTTAAATTTTATTAATCCTGTTGTAACAAGCGGCTTATTTCCATAAGCATCTCTTGTCATTAGTTTTTCCGCACCTTATGCTAGGTCGTTATTGCGAGCTTACGTTTGTGTTTCGGCTGTTGCCAGCTAGATCCGTAACTCGTTACTGAATTTGTGTCATTTCCGCCACAGATCCTGTTGTGAAGTTTCGATTGACTCAAAAATAGCAAGAATAGAAGAGCATGCTTCGCACTCCGGTTGCGATGCACTGGCGATCAAGAGGACAGATAATGGTAATTGGCAAACCGCAAAGCGATCCAACACAGGAATGGTTTTTATCTCACTGCCATATTCATAAATATCCGGCAAAGAGCACTTTGATCCACGCGGGCGAGAAAGCAGAAACTTTGTATTACATCATCAAAGGTTCTGTGGCCGTGCTGATCAAAGATGAAGAAGGCAAAGAGATGATTTTGTCTTACCTGAATCAGGGTGATTTTATCGGCGAACTAGGTCTGTTCGACGATAGCGAAAATCCAACCCGTTCAGCGTGGATCCGAGCGAAAAGTTCCTGTGAAGTCGCAGAAATTTCTTATAAGAAATTCCGTCAATTGATCCAGGTTAACCCTGAGATCCTGATGCGTTTGTCTTCTCAGATGGCTCGTCGTCTGCAGAGCACCAGCCAGAAAGTCGGCAACCTGGCCTTCCTGGATGTAACTGGTCGTATCGCTCAGACTTTGCTGAATCTGGCAAAACAACCTGATGCAATGACACATCCGGATGGCATGCAGATCAAGATCACACGTCAGGAAATCGGTCAGATCGTGGGTTGTTCCCGTGAAACTGTCGGCCGTATTCTGAAAATGCTGGAAGATCAGGAACTGATCACCGCGCACGGTAAAACTATCGTGGTGTTCGGTACTCGTTAAGCGTTTCTGCTTCCAATAAAAAAGGCTGCTAATGCAGCCTTTTTTGTTTCCTAATCTTCCGACAACTAGGCGTTTACCACCTGAGCGACGGCCAGCGCAAAACGGCGCATACCTTCAGCAAACTCTTCCGCAGTCAGATTTAGTGCCGGCGCAAAACGTACCACATTCGGGCCCGCCACCAGCACCAATACACCGTGCTCAATACCGGCATCGACAAAGGCTTTGGCTTTGCCTGCGAACGCTTCAGTTAATACCGCACCGAGCAACAAGCCTTGACCACGCACTTCACTGAAGCAGTGGTATTGGGCATTAATTTTTTCTAATTCTGCACGGAACCAACCTTCACGCTCTTTGACGCCCGCCAGCATGGCTGGGTCGTTGATCAAATCAAACGCGGTTTCGGCTACAGCACAAGCCAGTGGATTACCACCAAACGTGGTACCATGCACACCCGGTTGGAACACTTGCGCAATTGCTTCACGTGTCAGCATCGCCGCAATCGGGAAACCGCCACCCAGCGCTTTGGCGGTGGTCAGAATATCTGGCTCCACACCCAGCTGCATGTAAGCAAACAAGCTGCCGGTACGGCCCATACCCGTTTGTACTTCATCAAAAATCAGCAGTGCATTATGTTGATCGCACAATTCACGCACTGTTTTTGCAAACGCTTTATCGGCAGGCAATACACCGCCTTCGCCTTGCAATGGTTCCATCACCACCGCACAGGTCTTATCTGAAATCAGCGCTTTCAGGGCTTCGGTATCGTTATACGGAATGTGCTGGATCGCACCCGGACGCGGGCCAAAACCATCCGAATAATGTGACTGACCACCGACGCTGACAGTAAAGAAAGTACGACCGTGAAAACCTTGCAGGAAGGCGATGATCTGGCTTTTCTCTTCGCCAAATTTTTCTTTGCTGTAACGGCGTGCCAGTTTGAAGGCAGCCTCGTTGGCTTCAGCGCCGGAGTTACAGAAAAATACGCGGTCGGCAAATGTCGCATCAACCATTTTACGCGCCAGACGTAAGGTAGGCTCGTTGGTCATCCAGTTACTGACATGCCACAGACGTTGGCCTTGCTCGGTCAGGGTTTTGACTAAAGCCGGATGACAGTGACCCAGCGCGTTTACCGCGATACCGCCAGCCAGATCGATATACTCGCGATCCTGTTGATCCCACAAACGGGAAGCCAGACCACGCACCGGAACGAAAGCCGCGGGAGAATAAGTCGGAACAATGACTTCATCAAACCAACCACGCGTCACTTGCGTCTGTTCTGTCATACTAACTCCTTAGTACTGCACAACGAAAAATGAAAATTTAATCAATTAGAATGCATAATATATCACCTCAATAGGTGACACCCAATAGCGAAACTTTATTGCCGTAAGAAATTAGCTAATAATTCAAGCCCCTGCTCGCTGAGAATACTTTCCGGATGAAACTGAACCCCTTCCAGTGGTAGCGTGCGATGGCGAAGCCCCATGATCTCTCTGGGTGAACCATCCGTCGGCAGTGTCCAGGCAGAGATCTCGAACTCAGCCGGTAAGGTGGCTTCTTCCACCAGCAAAGAATGGTAACGGGTGACAGTCAGTGGGTTATTCAATGCATGAAAAACACCGCGTCCATCATGCCCAATCACACTGGTTTTGCCATGCATCACCTGCCGCGCGCGGATCACTTTGCCACCAAATGCCTGCGCAATCGCCTGATGCCCCAAACACACGCCAAGGATCGGCACTCTGCCAACAAAGGTACGAATAGCCTCTAATGAAATTCCCGCTTCATTGGGTGTACATGGCCCCGGAGAAATCACTAAGTGTGATGGTGCTAATGCCGCGATATTTGCCAGCGTAATCGCATCATTACGGCGCACTTCAACTTGCGCGCCCAATTGCCCAAAATATTGCACCAGATTGTAGGTAAAAGAGTCATAGTTATCGATCAAAAGCAACATTATATAATTAACCAATTGATTTAATTGATGTTAAAGCAAGGATTCACCTAAAAATACCCGCAGTGATACCCTCAACTTTATTTGATAGCTTACTTTATAATTATGGAACATCAGCTTTTTTGCTTGATGAAGAACATGGCGTAAGAATATTTTTTGCAGCATCTGGTTATACCGTGTTTACTCCATTCCTGTAATAATTATTTAGAGCAAACAGACAGCAACATGCCATCCTGACTCGTTCTGCTCGAATTCCATGTTAAGAACGTTTTGAGCTTCCGATTCATTGATCGCATCAACGAGAAAGCGCACTTTACTTTCTTTCTCTATAAACTCGTTATATACAGCGCGTATCAAAACATCAGCCATTTTAGGCAGTTCATTTTTGCCTTTTTCCCATCGGGCTACTGTTTGTGCATCGACACCAAACAGTTCACCTATTGTCTTCTGCGACAAATTCATTTCAATACGAAGAAAGCGATATTCTGCACCAGTCATGGCCGTTGTTTTATCAACGATTTGCTTGGAGATTAAACGGTGTAATCCATGAATATCATCGATGGACACATATTCTTCACCGTCATCTTCATCAACTGTAAAGCCATTAACAAGGTACACGTTATCTAATCCGCACTCCCTGTAGTGATAGCTTTTCATGTTTGTCCCCTTCACTCACTGTTATTTAGCCAATAGCGTTTTATGTTCTTTATTTAATCATGACCGTTATCAGTCTCAATGATGGGTCGTAATCACACGATTTAATACAAATTACAACTTCAATCACATCACCTGCAGCAACGCCTTTCATATTTAACTTC
>CALMKU010000393.1 GCA_937866945.1 uncultured Tolumonas sp. | reverse complement strand
CGGGTGCCCCACGAAAAAAAAGTGATGATGTCGCCCGGGGTGATGTTTCCGGATTGATCGGTATGGTCGGAGCACAAACTAAAGGTTCTTTTTCTATCACCTTTGATAAATCATTGGCGCTCGAAGTCATGCGCAGAATGCTGGGTGAAGCACCAACTAGCATTAATGAAGAAGTAACCGATATGGTAGGCGAAATTACCAATATGGTTACTGGTGGCGCAAAACGGATTTTAGGTGAAAAAGGGTATGATTTTGATATGGCAACACCCATTGTCGTCTCTGGCGCTAATCACACCATCAGCCATAAAGGTAATGCACCCAAAATTCTGATGCCTTTTGAATCTGAATTTGGTAATGCCACCATTGAAATCTGTTTTGAGTAATTTCTGACGACAACAGGGGATGTTGTATGTTTTCAAAACTATTCTTTTGGGCATTCGTAGCCTTCGTTGCCATGTTGGTTTGTTCCAAAATTAATCTGGAAACCTCCATTTACAAAGAGGAACAGAACAGCTTGGAGATCATTTTTCCACAGTGGCAAACTGAGCAGCCTTGGTTTTATTTCTACTGGACGCCAGGTATGGTGAAGTGGCATCAAGACCCACCGGAAGAAACGGCTGAAGATACAAATTCAGGCATGCCTTCGTTTTAACCGTCACAGAACAAAATAAAAACGCCGACGTCTTTGTCGGCGTTTTTATTTTCACTTGTATTCCATGATTACTCGCGGTGTCAGCTTGGTTATCAGCTCGTAGGGTATAGTTCCTATCGCTTCAGCGACAGTTTCAACTGCCAGCCCCTCACCCCACAAGGTAACATCATCACCAACCTGATCAACAGCATCTGGTCCCAGATCTACCGTCAACATATCCATCGATACCCGGCCGACTAAAGGTACAATACGCCCATTTACCAACACAGGTACGCCACTCGGCGCCATACGCGGGTAACCATCACCATAGCCGATAGCCACCACGCCAATTTTGGTATCCCGTGGTGACACCCACTTTGCACCATACCCCACCGGCTCACCCTGTTTTAAAACCCGTACCGCAATCAAATTGGTTTTCACCGTCATCACTGGGCGTAATCCATGGTCAATACCGGTTTTACCTTCAAACGGTGAAGCGCCATACAACATGATGCCAGGGCGGATCCAGTCTGCATGTGCGTCATGCCATTCCATGATCCCCGCAGAACTGGCTAATGAACGTTGTCCCAGATAATTTTTGGTCAGTTGATTAAACAGCTCAATCTGTTTCGCGGTGGCCAGATTATCCAACTCATCGGCACAGCTGAAATGGGTAATAAAATTAAACGGCTGTACTATATTTTTACATTTCGCCAACCGAGCACAGAATGCATCCACCTCTTCCGGGCGAACACCCAACCGATGCATACCGGTATCCAGTTTTACCCAAACGGTCACCGGATTCGGCAACGTCATTTGCTCCAGTGCTTGCAGTTGTTCTTCGGTGTGCACCGCGGTTTGCAGATTATTCGCCGCCAAAACAGGCAGGTCATCGGCACTGAAAAAACCTTCCAGCATGATGATAGGTTTCACGATCCCGCTGGAACGCAAGATAAGCGCTTCTTCCAAACGAGCCACTGCATAAGCATCGGCAGAAGATAATGTTTTCGCCACTTGCACCAAACCGTGGCCGTAAGCATTCGCTTTGACTACGGCAACCACTTTCGTGTTCGCCGGGATCTGAGATCGGACTACCGCAAGATTGTGTTGTAATGCCTGAGAATCAATCTGCGCCGTTGCACCCTTCATGAATAATCCTTAATAATCGTCGTTAAACGCGGGGCCGGCATAATTGTCGAAACGGGAATACTGCCCCTGAAAGGTCAGACGCACTTTACCGATCGGGCCATTACGCTGTTTCCCGATGATGATTTCGGCAATGCCCTTTTCCGCACTGTCATCGTGATAAACTTCGTCGCGGTA
>CALMKU010000392.1 GCA_937866945.1 uncultured Tolumonas sp. | reverse complement strand
GTGAAATAATGTTTTCATTTTATTTACTCCGGTTGTTTATTTGCTGCCTTGTTTGTATGTATTAATAATAGTACTTACACTGTGTAATTACAAGCAACACTTACAAAAAAGCCGCAATAAATGCGGCCTGTGTCACAATTTTTAGCGAGCGCAAAAATGAGCCGGCTAAATGCTCTCTGTCTCAATATCAGCATCAATCACGTCGTCTGTCCGACTTGGATCTAGCTTAATGCGTCCAGTCCTCAGCATGTAGCGCATATCTTTGACTGCGATGGCCCCGCTATCTTTGATTGTCACAATCGCGCCAGCCTCTTGAGCTGACAGGGTGGTGTCGTAGTAGTCACGATTCATTGTGTAGCTTACCAGGCTAGGATCAATGGCCTTGTACTCAGCGCAAGCCTTCAATGCGGCATTGACAACCGAATCCCATAGCGACACAACCATATCTAGAGCGGACGTCTGCGAGCTGGCATTAATGCGAGCCTCTTCTGCCGTCTTCTCGCCACCTTCCGTCATTAGTTTGGCGCCCATGGATTCCATCTGCTTTTGCAGATCGTCAAGGGCTTTGTTTAGGCTGCTGGACTCTGGGGCACTGGTGGTTTCAAAGCCACCGCTTTCCCCAAGGAAATGGCCTTTTGTAGCACCAACTTTAATGCCGTCAGGGTTTGCGGTCTGGAACTGCTCCCAGCTCATTGACGTGCGAATACCTAGCGTTTGCTGCCCGTGAGTGTGCAGATTCTCCCTGTAATCTGCCGATACCTGGTAATGCGCCAAATTAACAACTGCAATATCCATCAGCGGGATTTGATCTAGGTCAGCCACGAAAAAAGGAATGTAATTAAACGGGACGCCAACGCCACGGGCCGTGCTCGATGCTTTCTTCGGGATGTACTCTTCGGTTAACGCCTTGCCTGCCTCATCATAAAGCGCCTGCGTGTAAACATAATCACCAAACACTCCCCCGAAAATCTCGCTAGCCTCTTCTGGTGACCGAAGCCGCAAAACTCGATACGTCTTTTTCAGTTCATGGCTAAATTCATCGATCGGCTCTTTTGCATATTCAACCAGCTTGACCATTGTTAGCATCTCACGGCCAAAAATCAGCTCATGAGACCAGTTATCAAGTGCCTCTGCTGTGTACTCGGCAGCATAAGGCATAAGATTTAATCGCGCCTCTTGCTCTGCTGTCATGCCATCTTCTACGGATGGGTAGTCAACCAGGATGCAATGTCGCCCAGCCTGCAAAAGATTGCTTACGCCTGACTTGTTAACGCGCTCAATGCCGTTGCCTGCGCCATCAAAATTATCAATAAGCGGTAGCAGTGCATCAGGCATTTCATACGATGCTGGTTTACGGAACGCAGCGCCAATCATATCTCTCAGCGTCTTATTCGTGACACCAAAGAAATACGCCCGCTTCAGGTATGCCTCATATCGCTCTGGCTCATCTTTAGCGAAAGCAGCTGGCAGATAGCGCTCGCCTTTATCTTTCACCGTCATTTCATCTGAGCACATATCACGCACAAATCTCACGCGCAGGATCTTCTCGTTGTACTCTGGATGAACGCTACTAATTGGCATGATTATTTCCTTACCATGAGAATTTGATTTTGACGTCTGAAATTGGTTTTCTTACTGGGTATTTTCTGTGAATGAAATAGCCAGCGCAATCAACCCAATCATCTATCGCAGGGTGATCTTTGAACTTTTCAGGATCGCCATTTTTATCATAACCCTGCGATTCTAACGCAAATGTCAACTCAGGGCATTTATCCGTATTAACAAGCATCGTTTCGTGAGATAGCAGGGCGTTAACCGAGTTGATGCGATCACGGACGAATGGGTTTTCATTTGGTGGATCGCACTCATATCCGGCATGCCTAATAATATCAATGTCTGACGCGCTGGCGTTGGTTCTCCCAGACTTGCCGCTTGCATCCGGGTAAACGCACAGCTTATGGCCTTTGTATCTTGCCAGATTATTTACAAAGTCGTATGTATCGTGACTGACAAACTCATCAACCGCTATCGGCACATTAGAGTCGATAACGAATGTAGTAGCACAACAACCACCAATATTAAAATCCAGACCAATAAACAAGCGGTCGTCCGGCTTGATAACCCGATCCGAGTGGTGTTTTTTTCTGTCAAAGAAGTGATAGACCTTTTTGTCTGATAGGCTGACGAACTCGCCGTTAAGGTATAGATCAGCAAGGATCGGATCATAGTTCGATATGATTTGTTCTATGTAGTCATCTGGAAGATATGGGTTTGAGTATGTGCTGGCTTTGATTATCACATAGCCGTCATTTTTTTCTTTAACCCACTTTTGAAACACAAACCCGTTGTAACCTTGGTCTGGTGTTGTAACTAACCCGATAGTGTTTTTGCCTTTCCGTTTTTGACGGTTGCGCTCTGTTATTTTACGCCACACCAAAGCCGCCTTATCTTTTGCTATGGTGTCCAACTCATCAACTATCGAATGAGCCGTCTCATAAGCAATAATCCGCTCTGGCTTGTCGTAGCTTCGAAATATGATATCCCCATAACCCTTGATTGATATCATGTAGTCTGATTTGTTAACGCTAAACGGCAAATTCAGTCGCAAAAGGAAGTCTTCCACGCCCGGCATCGCCCTTAGCTTTAAAAGGTCGTATGTCGGCATGTAGTATGCCCCGTTAGCGCCCTTGTCTGCCAGCATCAACAAAATAAGCCTCGTTATTCCAGCTTGACTTTTACCAGATCCCAACCCCCCGACAATTGCAGGGGCTTTCGCATCGCTGAAAACGAATGCTTCTTGTGGGTCGGTCAGTGGCACATCAATCAACATTTTCAGGCTTCTTTGCTTTGATGACGTTTATAGTGATAGACCCGTCGCTATCCACTGATTGATTGTCAGTCTCGCGCCATCTCGCCCTTGTTTTGAGCCAGAATATCATCGCAGGAACAGAACCATCTTTAACACCGGCATCAAATAGGCGTTTGGCCATCGCCGCGTTGGCCTTTACTGCTCCAGTGTCCAACTCTCGGCGGTAGTGCTTGCATAGCGTCTTGATGTCGATATCAAGGTATGTGGCTATCTCATCCTGCGTAATACCGAACGAGCACAAGGCTGAAACCTCTGCTCTGGTTTTGTCTGTTGGAGCATGTGGGCGTCTTGACATTATGACACCTCTTTAGATTGGAGCGCATGGGTCGGAGTTGCACCGCCGCTCTCTGGCTGGTCGCCTGAGTTAGCCTCTGTCATGCGCTTAGGGTAAGGCTTTGAAAGTGGAAGTATATTTGCTCGCATTTCTTTGTCAAGTGGCATCAGGTATGTATGTTTTCCCTGAACCACTTTCTTTTTAAGTCCAGACTGATCAACCCCTGCATCATCAACAGTTTTTTTATGTGCCCACTTGCCATTGTAAAAAACCTTAACGGCTTTTGAGCTAAGCCCTTTATATATCCAGTTGCCTGCCTGATAAACACCGCCATGATGCCCCTGCTCTGGATCAGCATAGGAAACTACCAAGCGTAGACCTTTGTTTTCATTTTTAAGAAATCTCATTGCAAGTGCTGCTATTTTTGAAACAGGGGCCACATGGTTTGTCAGTGCAATTCTTACAAGTTCAACGCACTCATCTTGCTTTAGTCCAAATGACTTACCAATATTATAATTGGCACCTCTGCCAAAAATCACAACACCTATAAACTTCCCATATTCCCATGCACCAACCTTAACCATCTTTCCAACTGGCAGGCACTTGCTGTAATGCCAGTTTAAGCAAGCATATTTGGCTGCCTCATGTGTCGCCCAATCAACACGCAAATCATGATTTGACATTATTCAATACTCCTCAAATCAAACTCTGCACAGCAGTGCGGGCAGATCACCATTTTAGGGTCAAGTTGATCAAGCTTTCCCTGATCTTCTTCACTGCCAGGTTGGAAGTCAGGCTCATCAAATATATTTGTCATCTCATCCAGCGAGAATCCGGTTAGCTCAAGATCGAATGCCATCTCCTGCAATTCATGGAATTCAACGCGGAGCATTTCAGTGTCCCAGTCTGAGTTAATGGCTATTTTATTGTCAGCAATGATGTACGCCCGCCGCTGCGTTTCGGTTAGATGGCTAGCATCAATGCACGGCAATTCTTTAAGTCCAAGTTTCTTTGCCGCCATAACCCTGCCATGGCCTGCAACAATACCGTTTTCACCATCTGTTATGATCGGATTAAGGAACCCAAACTCCTTGATTGATGCAGCAATTTGATCAACCTGCTCTGCGCTGTGAGTTCGACTATTCCGCGCATATGGTATTAATTTTTCTACTGCAACCTTTTTATAATCGGGAAATTCGCTCATTATTGCTCTCAAAAAGTCAATAAAAACATATCTAAATCTTACCACAATGCCAAAAAATAAACCCGCATTAAGCTGGCTTTTGTATCGTGATTGTGTTGATTGGGCCACCAGTGTAAACATCCAGCTTCATTGCCACCTTTAACGCCTTAATCGGATCGTTGCACACCTGGTATGCGCCTTGTGCTATTTCTGCACCGCTCCCCCCAAAAAACGGAATAACCGCTTTGCTCATAACAAGAGTATCACCGAATGCGCGAAAAGCTTCACCAGTCTCCTTGTTAACAAAAAGCACATCCGCGTCATTAGCAGATAAACCAGATGGCCTTTCCTTACCTTCTAGTAGATAACCAACAACCAAATCAATCCCGTCAGTGTTTCCACACCCAGCAACAAAATATCCATTAATGTCCTGTATTTTGTTGCTCAATCCAACAATCGCTGACCCAGATGTAACTTGGCTGTCAACCGCCAGCGTCTTCCCGTCAAAAACGATAGTTGTCATTTTTGTTCCTTCTCAAACTCAATCAGCATATCGATGCAATGCTTCGCCTTTTCCAAATCTTCGATGCCATTTTTATCACGGAACCGGGTCACATACTTGATCACCGTATGCTGCAACGCATCGAGCCCGTTTTCCATGCTGTATTGCATTGGCTGGATAGCTAGTTTTGTGTAGTGATCACCGCCGATTTGCGTATCGGTTGCTGATACCTGCTGAATCGGTTTAGTTTCTTCTGTGTGCGATTCTTGCTGGGCTGGTGGTGTGGTCGCATTGCTGTTCATTTTACTTGCTCCTTTTCCTGTTTAATTTTGTCTACATGGCTTTGAAACCATTGCTTGAATGCTTATGTCATTTACAAGCCCCTTCAATCGAACACTCAAAAACGACTTGCTCCAGCTCTTTCATACGCTCAAGCGTTTTGCGCGCTTGCTGGCGTTTTTTAAGTGCAGCCTCTGCGGCCTTGTCGCGCTTTACGGCTTTGTTGCTGATGATTCGCATGTGTTAGATCTCAGCAGCATGAGACGGTGTAATAATCGCCTCGGTCTGTAACCGCTATTTGCGATATGCAATTGGCGATACCTAGCGATTTATGTGTTCTCTTAGCTGTCGCAACAACCTCTGACGGCGACACACTCAATTTTTCAAAGTTAGATCCGCGTAACCAATCACTGCCGGTCTTGAATGGTTTCTTCGCTTTTGATTCAGGCTTAATCACTGTTAACTTTTTCATCGCGTCGTCCTTGTATTAACCAGTGCGTTAACTATACGCCGTCTTGCTGGTTGGAATGTTGATTTAGATCACAAAAATACGTTAGGTGCGCAACGGGGCGCAACGGGGCGCAAGGGGCGCAACGGGGCGCAGTACTCAAATGACGTTGCGCCCTTATTAAACGTTTGATTTTATTAGTTTTTCCAGTGTTTTTCGACGAAAAGAGCGCGAGGGCGCAGATTTTCACTTTTCTATACTCTCCCCACCATAAAAATATTTTTTTATTTATACCTAAAATATTTTCTCACTATATAAATAGTATCTTATATTAAGCCCTTAAGCCCTTTTAAGAAAAAAGAATAGATAAAACAATAAGTTACTGAGGGGCGCAACACTAAAATAGTTGCGCCCTATTGCGCCCTTTTTCGACCTGTTGCGCCCTTTTCCATCGAGTCGTTGTGCAAAAATTTTTAACGTCATTTTAAAAAAGTGCAAAACATTGCGCCCCTTGCGCCCTTGCGCCCTTTTCCATCGAGTCGTTGCTACGCAAATATTTTTAACGCTATTTTAAAAAAGCTAAAAATATTGCGCCCCTTGCGCCCTTGCGCCCTTTTTGTTTTCAGAAATAAAAAAGCCGGATACGATGGTCCGGCTGTGCAAACACGTTCACAATTTAAAAAGGCGCTTCGTCTTTATCGAAAAAGTTACGCACTTTTGCTTTTGTCAGTGTGTCGTTTAGCTCTTTTTTCTCTTTATACCAAACATAATGATACTTACCGTTAATTTTCGTCCGGCGATCTTTTATTTGCACAAACCCCAGTTCTAGCAAAATAGCAGACATCGCGTTGGTTTTTGGTAGCTCTGTTTCGCTGCTCTCGCACAGTTCATTCAACCATGTTATATCAATGATCTCGTCATTGATAACCCCACACTGGTGCTCATCAATGGCGCTCTCAAGCAACATGCGCGCTGGCGATACGTTAACATCAATCATCGACTGCTTCGCGTTGGTGTCCGGCGCACGGCCTTCGGCGCTGAACTCTTCGCTGATTTGATAGTCTAAAAAGAATCGCGCCATCGCATCGGAACGGCGTTCGGTTTCAGCGAACAGCTTTTTAAAGTGATTCTGTGCCCCGACTTTCCCGCCCAGTTCATCAAACAACTGCTCTTCGCTTTGTACCCTGGAAAATAGCACACAATAACGGCGGTCACCGTCTGCCAGTGGAATGGCGTCTTTGTGGTTCGTTAACATGAAGTAGCTGGTGAAGTTTGGGACGGTGCGATGATCGCGGCCTTTCTCCTCGATCTGCACAGTTTTGTTAGTTATGAAAGGTTTCATGCGATCGAGCGTCTCGTAGCGATTGGCCCCGCTGATACGGATCTCTTCAACAACAACCACCAAAGCCCCATGCGCCCAACCGGTAAACCGTCCTGAGATCGCCGTAGGTTCAAGGTTGCGCACCAACTCACCTAAGATCATCTGCATCACATTGCCAAAATAGCTTTTGCCAACACCCTGCGCCCCTTGCAGCAATAGCGCCCAGTTCACGCGCTTGCCGGGGTTCTGAATAACGTATGCCATCCAATCCAGCAAGATCCGCTGTTCACGTTCATCGCTCAGTGTAAAGCGTAAATGATCCATGAACATATCAATTACCCGCTGCCCATCCGCATCAATCGCGCTACAAGGTTCAACGCCGCTGCAATGATAGCTGTTCAACATTTGCTTACCTTCATAGTTGAACGTCACACCAGCACCCGGCCAAAACATCTGATCAACAACCAGTGGTATTTTAAAATCATTCAGCGCAACGACGGAGGCCGGTTTCTCGAACATCTGACATTCGCTTTCGCGATCATATTTAGCGTTAAATGCTTCGCGTTTTATTGTATAATTTAAGAGCGAATTGGCGAACTCGCATGTCTTTTCAACGTAATACCAAGGTTCTAACCAGTCCGGTGATTTAATATCGCCGGACTTTTCTTTTTTAGCGGGTGACAGGGCTTTTTTGATTTCTGCTTTCCCGATCCCCTGCGTCTTTCCAAACTTGTCCGCCAGTCGTGCCGCCACCATCCCACGCAAATCTTGCGGCAAGATCAACTCGTTCATGCTTTGCAGCTTTTTCTTAAACTCGCTGTATTCTGGCATGGTTGAAACCGCACCGGCTTCTTCGCAGAGCGTTTCCATTAGTGAGTGGTTTTCGGCGATCCCGCCGTTTTCTTTCACGCGATGGATGACCGTGGCGAACGTGATGTTTTTACCGGTACGGGTAACCCGCCCGAAACTTTTCCACTTTGCGCTCATCGTCTTTTCATCGTGCTTATCGCTTAACGCTGACCACGAGACCCACTTCTGATATCCGTTCTCATCGCCTGAGAATTGATGATTTAACGCTGCCCCGACTTCCAACCACTCGTCATACTCTTTATCCTGCGCTGGATACGCCAGCAGATAAGCGTCAATTTCATCCGCGCTTAGGTCTAACGGTGTTGATTCAATCAAAGACATCAAGTCGAGTTCATCGGACTCTTTGACGCTGACCAACGAGCGGACCGCTAACGGCTCCCCGTCGCTGACATCAAACCAAGCGACGGTTAAATCTGGGCAAGATGGCAGGAACATGGCTTGGTTAGGCACAAAAGACGCGCTATCGACTTTCACGCCTAACTCATCACAGAATGATCTGGACAAGGTGCGATATTGAGCTGGCGAAACTGGAGCTGATAACGGGATTACCAGGCGGATACGTGGGGCGACAGGTGAATGTTGAAAGGTGGAATAAGCGATGTATGCCGTGTCGATGTTCATCGTTAACTGATATTCCAGATCTGAAAGCGGCATTTCAGGATGATCAATATCGATCGTTAACAATGACCGAAAAAGCATCTCTTCTTCAACTCGGCGCGACCCTTTGAAATGCCCAGCTAGAAAGAACTCGCCACCTTTTCGTTCAGCTTGTTTGTGCGTTGTGAGTTTTTCTTTTAGTTCGTCCCATGTTAATTCTATGTTTTTGACGCCACCGAGATCTGAGCCTACTGCAATTTTATAACTATTCATCCCGATCATCTCCGATAATGTCTACCGCTTTAAATTGACCGTCCGTTATACGCTCGATCTGAATAGCGCGATATGGCGGGACTTTCTCATCTGCCACCCACTGTGCCACCGCCGCCTGAGTCACTCCCAACTGCCGCGCCAGCTCAACCTGTGAGCCGAACCGCCGAATAATTTCGTTAATCATATTGACTCCTTTGTATAAGTAGGGCTAAAGTATAACCGTAAGTTAAGTTATTATCAACGGTGGATATGATGGAAAAAGAAGATGCCAAAACGCTTTTGACGCTACTCGGAGCAGGTGTACGCATACCGTTTTTAGAAGGGTTGGCTATTGCACTTGGTGGATCTGAGCTACGTTATCCGGTGGGCGAAGGTTTACATGAGATCGCTGACGCCATAAGAGAATTAAACGAAACCTTAAAACAAACCAACCAAAAGGAAAACTAAAATGTCATTAGAATCTAAAATTGAAACGTTAACCGCATCCATTGATCGTCTGTCTAATCTGCTTGAAAAACTCGGTTCGGTTGAACCCGCCGAAGTCATCAAGAAAGAAGCTGAGATTCTGCGAGAAGAGGTAAAAGCCGAAGCAAAACAGGTTGAAACTAAAGCGCCAGAAAAACAACTTGAACCAAAAACAACAACAGCACCAACAGCCGAAGTGTTACAGGCCAAGTGCATGGAACTGGTACGCGCTGACCGTAAAAACAAGCAAGTGATCAAAGACTTGTTAGCGGTTTACTCTGCTTCTTTGATCAGCGATTTAGACGAAGCACAACGCGCTGAATTAGCCGTTAAGTTGGGGACGCTGTAATGACTACCCTACACGCTAAACTATCCGCCAGTGGGTCCTCCCGCTGGCTTAATTGCCCGGGCAGCGTGAAAGCCGAAGAAGGTTTCACCGACAACGGGTCTGCATTTGCTTTCGAGGGCACTTGCGCCCATGAGCTGGCCGAACTCGCGTTAACGAATAATCGGCATTGTTCGGAGTGGGTTGATAAGCAACTGATCGAGAACAATCAACACACGGTCGATCACGCCATGGCCGATTATGTGCAGGTCTACGTTGACTATGTGCGCCAGTTCTCCGGTCACCATCTCTATGAGGTACAAGTTGATTTCTCGGATTGGGTGCCTGATGGTTTCGGTACATCGGACGCGTTGATCGTCGCTGATAACGTGCTGCACGTTATTGATCTGAAATATGGTAAAGGTGTCAAGGTGGACGCAGCAAACAACACACAGGGGATGCTGTACGCCTTGGGCGCGATTGCTGATTACGGTGATCTGTTCGCCTTTGACAAAATCCAGATCACCATTGTGCAACCACGGTTAGACCATATCGACGAATGGGAAATCACCCTCCCAGAGCTGCTGAAATGGGGTGAGTGGGTACGACAACGAGCAGAGCTTGCTTTGTCCAATGACGCCGAACGCTCACCAGGTGAAAAGCAATGTCAGTGGTGTAAAGCAAAGGCGGTCTGCCCAAAGCTAAAAGCACACACTGAAAAACTGATCTTGTCTGACTTTGATGATCTTGAATTGACATCGCCTGAGCGGCTAACCGACGCGCAACTACGCGAAGCGCTAGAAAACAAAAAGCTGATCTGCGGATGGCTTGATGCTGTTGAATCCTACGTTACCAACAAACTTGAAACTGGCGAACACTTTGACGGCTTTAAGCTAGTAGCTGGGCGGTCACTGCGTCAGTGGATCAACGAAGACGCCGCCGCCGAAATACTACAAACCGAGCTAGACGAAAAAGCGTTTACCAAAAAACTCATTTCACCAGCGCAGGCAGAAAAAGCCCTCGGCAAGAAACGCGCTGACGTTTTAACAGATCTGATTTGTAAGCCGGAAGGTAAGCCTACGTTAGCACCAGAAAGCGATCCGCGTCCTGCGATGAACATCACGCAAAATGATTTTGATTGCTTGACAACTGATGAATAATAAGTAATACTTATACTGTCAATTCAGACAATAAACGTTAAACCTAAAAGGAAACTGTAAAATGGCTAAAATTAAACTTCAAGGTGTGCGTCTTTCTTTCCCTTCTCTGTTCCGTAAAGCGGTGTTTCAGGGAGAGGAAACAAAGTTTGAAGCTACACTGCTGTTAGACAAAGAAAAACACGCCGACACTATCAAAGAGATCAACGAAGCAATCAAAAAAGGTATTGCGGATAACTTCAAAGGCGCGAAGATCCCCGCTGATAAGATTTGCTTCAAAGACGGTGATACTATCGACTACGACGGTTACGCGGGGTGCATGTCGATCAAAGCGGCGAACAACAAACGCCCGATGGTGATTGATCGCGACAAGTCGCCACTGACCGAAGACGACAACAAGATCTACGCGGGCTGTTACGTTAATGCCGTGATCGAGTTGTGGTTCCAGAATAACGGTTTCGGTAAACGTGTGAACGCGAATCTTTTAGGTGTTCAGTTCTTTAAAGACGGCGAACCTTTCGGCGATAACGCCGGAGCCAGTGTGAACGATTTTGACGCGTTCGGCGATGATGACGACGAGTTCTTTGTCTAAGCAATACGATTTAAAACAAGCCGCTTTCGTGCGGCTTTTCTATCCCATTTTTAGAGGTCACCCCTCATGTTATTTTTAGATATTGAGTGTTACTCGAATTATTTCTTGATCTCCTTCCTGCACCATAAAACAGGAAAGATTGCTGCGTTTGAACTCCACGACACACAGCCGCTACAAATCGACGCCATTAAAAAGCTGATGAACAACTACACGACCGTGAGTTTTAACGGTCTGAGTTATGACTTACCGATGATCGCTGCTGCGTTGAAAGGCTTCAGCAATGCACGATTAAAAGCGCTGTCGGATTCGATCATCAAAAGTAATTTACCGTCTTGGCGTGTCTGTAAAGACAATAATATTTTTGTGCCGAAGAGTTGGGATCACATTGATTTAATCGAAGTGGCGCCGGGGCAAGCGTCATTAAAAATTTACGGCGGACGGATGAACGCGCCGAAGATGCAAGATTTGCCGCTGGAACCAGATGCAATCATTCTTCCAGAACAGTTCGAGCTGATGCGGGAATATTGCGCAAACGATCTGCGCACCACACAGATGCTGTATGAGAAACTCTCTCAGCAGATCGCGTTACGTCAATCAATGTCTGAACAGTATGGGGTTGATCTACGAAGTAAGTCAGATGCTCAGATCGCCGAAACGGTGATCAAATCCGAACTAACTAAACTCACAGGCAACGAGTACCGCGCTGAACAATATCCCGATAATGCTGTTTTTCATTATCGCGATCCGCAGTTTATCGATTATCAAAGCCCAACGCTGAAAAACATATTTGATCGGATTATTGCTACTGAATTCACGCTTGGCGGTAATGGATCGATTTCAATGCCTGACTGGTTGAAAGTCACCAAAATTAAGATCGGGAAAACCGATTATCAAATGGGGATCGGCGGTCTGCACAGTTGTGAGAAGTCACAATATATTGTCGCAGACGAAAACACTGTGTTACGTGATTGCGATGTCAGTTCATACTACCCGAGCATCATTTTACAGCAGAAACTGTCGCCAAAAGCGATGGGCAAAGATTTTATCACTATTTACCAATCCATTGTTACCCGCCGTATTGAAGCGAAGCATCGCGGGGATAAGGTCACGGCCGACACGCTGAAAATCTGCGTTAACGGTTCGTTTGGCAAACTGGGCAGTAAATACAGTGCGCTGTATGCGCCGGAACTACTGATCCAGACCACGTTAACCGGTCAACTGGCGTTGTTGATGTTGATCGAAAGACTCGAAGAAAACGGAATTTCGGTTATTAGTGCTAACACGGACGGTATTGTCTCAGCGATACCGAAAGATAAAGAGCGGGTTTATAACGAGATCTGTTTTGATTGGATGCTCACCACCAGCTATGAATTGGAGTTTACCGATTACAAAGCGGTTGCCAGTCGTGACGTGAATAACTACATCGCGGTAAAGACGGACGGGAAGATCAAGCGCAAAGGCGTGTTTGCTGAAACCGGATTAAGTAAAAACCCAGACGCCGCGATCATCTTTGAAGCTGTCGCGGAATGTGTCGCAAATTGCGCGCCAATCGAACAAACAATCACCCAATGCAAAGACATAACTAAGTTCGTGAAAGTGCGCCGTGTGCAAGGCGGGGCTGTTTGGCGCGATGTTATTTTAGGTAAAGCGGTGCGCTTTTATTACTCCAATGAAGTGAGCGATGACGAGTGCATCCGTTACGCGAAAAACAGTAACAAAGTGCCGAAGTCGAATGGTGCGCGTCCGTTGATGGATCTACCTGATGTTTTCCCGTCTGATGTGAATTATCAGGTTTACATTGACGAAGCCAATTCACTGCTAAAAGAGGTTGGTTATGCTTGAACGCGATATTGAGAAAGCACTGGTGAAGCGCATCAAAGCGTTAGGTGGACTTTGTGAGAAGTTCGTCAGCCCGTCGAATATCGGCGTACCTGATCGCCTTGTGACATTACCCGGTAAAATTGTGTTCGTCGAGTTGAAAGCTAAAGGTAAAAAACCAACGGCCAAACAACTAAAAGACCACGCCAAACGCCGCAGTTACGGCTGCACCGTTTTAGTTATCGACTCACTGGAAGGAATTGATGATGCTTTCCCGCTCTGATTTGCACGAATACCAAAACCGCTTTGTCGAGTTTATCAAAAATAAAAAGCGTTGCGGCGGTTTCCTTGGAATGGGTCTAGGCAAGTCAGTTTCCAGCCTGACCGCTGTTTCGGACTTGATCGACGGTTTCACCGTTAAACGTGTTTTGGTCGTTGCCCCGTTGCGCGTTGCTAATTCGGTGTGGAAACAAGAGGCGGAGAAATGGGAACATCTGAATCACTTAAAAATCACCGTTTGTACTGGTTCGGAACGCGCCCGTATTGCGGCGCTTTACTCTGACGCCGATGTGTATGTGATCAACCGTGAAAACATCACTTGGTTAGTCGAGCATTATAAGCAGAAATGGCCGTTTGATTGTGTGGTGATCGACGAGGCGTCCAGCTTCAAAAACCCGTCTAGCCAGCGATTCAAAGCACTGAAAAAGGTATTGCCGTTTACTGAATACATGGTGTTATTGACCGGCACACCGTCACCTAACGGGCTTTTAGATCTGTGGTCGCAGATCTACCTGCTCGACTTTGGTCACGCACTTGGACGCACGATGACAGCGTACAAACAACGGTTTTTCGAGTCTGACTTTATGGGGTATAAGTTCACGCCTCGCACAGGCGCACCGGAACAAATTCAGAACGCGATCAAGCCGTTGGTGTTGTCGATGTCAGCAGAGGACTATTTGCAGTTGCCAGATCGGATCGACTTGACCGAAACGGTCGAACTTCCCGCAAAAGTGATGAGTCAATATCTCGATTTTGAGAAAACGCTACTTGCTGAACTCGACGGCGGAGAAGAGATCGAAGCGATTAGTGCTGCTGTGTTAGCGAATAAGCTCTTGCAACTTTCAAACGGGGCGATCTACACCGACGAAAATCACAACTACAGCGAGACACATAGCGCGAAGCTCGACGCGCTCGAAGAGTTAACCGAACGAGAACACGATGAGAATTTTCTGATCGCCTATAACTACAAAAGCGATCTGGAACGCTTGCAAAAGCGTTTTCCCGGTGCGGTTGTACTCGATAAAGAAGCGGAGACGATAGCTCGATGGAATCGCGGCGAGATCAAAATGCTGTTAGCTCATCCTGCTAGTGCCTCGATGGGGCTGAACTTGCAGCAAGGCGGGTCGATCATCGTGTGGTTTGGTCTCACATGGTCACTGGAGAACTATTTGCAGTTCAACGCCCGTCTACACCGACAAGGACAGATAAAACCTGTTCGCATTGTTCACTTGGTCGCACAGGGTACGATTGACGAGCGGGTGTTGAAAGTGATCGCCGAAAAAGACAGCGTTCAAAATTCATTGCTTCACGCATTAAAACCGTGATCTTCATCAAAGAAATAACTACCGGCGCTGATATTATTAAGGCGCTGGAATTAATTGGAGTAACAGAATGACATTAACGTTAAAAGTAAAACGACTAACCGAAACGGCAAAACTGCCAACCTATGCGCACGATGGTGATGCGTGTTTTGATCTTTATGCTGATGATGTAAACGAAACCTGCGGCGGAACTATTTTCACTTGCAGCACTGGTTTATCAGTGGAAATACCAGAAGGATGCGCACTTATGGTTTACAGCCGATCTGGGCATGGCTTTAAAAACAACATGCGCCTGTCAAATTGCGTCGGTGTTATCGATTCGGGCTATCGCGGTGAATTAATGGTTAAGTTAACCTGTGACCGGCAGATCCAGTACATACCAAAACAAGGAGATCGAGTGGCGCAAGCCATGCTCATTCCTGTCCCTGTAGTTACCTTTGAAGAGGTTGATTTGCTGTCAGATAGCGAGCGCGGAGAAGGCGGATTCGGGAGTAGTGGGAAATGACCAAACAATTCGAAACAGAAGACTTTAGCGACATCAAGACACAACCAATGGATAAACTAATTAAGCTGCGAGATCGTCGTAAGCAGAACTGGCAGGAAATGCAGCAGGCCGCGCTTGTTGAATATAAGCTCTATGATGAAGCAGCTAAAGAGATCGATCGGAGGCTTGGTTTGTTATGAGTAATGTAACAGCGGGTAAAAAATCAGAAACGCCAGTTAATAAAAAAGACTTCTGGAATACCAGCGATCTTGCTCTGAGTGATGCGTTAGCGTTGTGTGGTGTTAAATATTTTTCGTTAGACGCTTGCGCAACGTCAATCATGGAATCAAAAGGAGCTGATTTCATTGCACCTGAAAAGGATGCACTCAAGATAGAATGGGGTTACGCATTTGCTGATGCTAACCGCACAGTTTGGTGCAACCCGCCATTCTCACAAAAAGAGTTATTTCTCAAGCGAGCAAAAGAGCAATCAGAAAAACACAATTTAACCGTGTGCTGCATGATACCTTTTGAGCCTTGCACAAAGTGGTGGCGTGAGTTTGTTAGCAATAAGGCGACTTTCGTTTATGTTCCAAGCGGAAGATATAATTTCATCGATGATGAAACAAAGAAGGAAGTGAAAGGAGTTAATTTCTGTTCGTGCTTTGTGGTGTTCACGCCGCTTCACACTAAAGAAGCGATCATGATTAATTTTTATCGCGGATTTGCAAGCAAAAAAGAGCCCTCATGAGAGGGCTTTTAAACAAGGAGTAAGCAAATGAACAACAAGGATGAAACAACCAGATGGAGATGGAGTTGAGCAATTGAGTTAATGTTAGTCCTTGTTTTCGTTTGCGTCAACTCTTCGTTGAGTCGGGAAACAGAACGCCAACCGCACCAGCAACTGCAATGCCTACAGAAATAACCGCCTCTTGCACATCTGGAGCAACCTGAACACCAAACGCAGTCAGTAACAGCGCGATTCCTCTCCATGTTGACGCTTCTTTCAATCTAGCCAGTAAGTAAGCCATATTTTACCCTCTTTATTTTGCCGCTAATTTTAGGTTAGACGCTACGCGCAGAACCCATCCTTTACCAAAAGTTGAAAATGTTTTCAGTGCCGCGTAAAACTCGATCCGCTCGGCATTGAATAACATGACAATTTGCAGATCATCAAGTGAATTGGTTGCCGCGATGGTTTTAGCTCCGATCACCCCATCATCGACAACCGACAGGGATCGCTGTAAAAACTTCACGGCCTGAGAGTTGCCGTGATTTACGCCAGCATCAAACAACTGGAACGCAACAGTAAACCCAAGCTGATCGCACTGCAATTTGTCCCAGTACATTTTTTTATAGATCTGCTTTGCTGTTTCTTTTGGCATTAGCTTTATGCTGCCAGTGTAACCATTATCGACAGCGACAGCGCGAGTGATTCCCCAGTTAGTTTCTCCACCGGGATCTGCCGGATTATTAACATATCCGCCCTCATTGCCAATTAGCAGATCGAATGCTTTATCGAAGTTACTCATAAATCCCCCACCCGTGTTTTGTTTATTCTATCACCATCATAAATTCTAGGCACAAAAAAGCCGCACTAGGCGGCCATTGACTAAGTATTGACTATACTTGCATTGCTCTTGTCATCATTGAGTGAAAGCTTGTATAAGCGTTTTTAGGGATTATATGCGCAATACTTGTCGATACCTTGCGGATGGTTGCTGGCCGATCTTCATATTCTAACCGTGGCGCTTTAGGAATATTAATGCCTGCCTTTTTCAGGTGATACCGCAGCGCCCCTGCATCAACGTCCAGTTCCGGCGCAATGTCGCGCGGATATTCACCGTTTTTTACTCGCTCTATCACGGATTGGATTTGTTCTTGCGTTAGCTTTGCAGCGCCTTGTGTGCGGTTATATTCGATCTTGGCTATCACGTCAGCGCGCCCGGTGGCATGTAGCGACGCTGATACAGTAGGCTTTGCTGCGCGGTGTATTTCTCCAAGCGTTGCCAGCGTATGCCGACCGGTTAGATATTTGTTGATTTCTTCCGGTGTAAATTCGATAACTCGTTTTTTGTTCATTTCAGATCTCCTTGTTTCCAGTTCAAAAATAATACCTCAAGCATAATCACATTTAGTTGATCTAGATCACTGTTTTGTTATCGGTGGTGAATGATAATTATCTCATCGAAACAGCGAGGAATAACAGAATGAGACAACAATACAACGTAGACGATCATGCGCAGCACATCTACGAAACACGGCTAGATGATTTTTTTAATTATCTGGCTACGCAAAAAGATTTACGCGAGGTGCTATGGTGCGCTTTTGATGAAGCGAAAGAGTACAAGTTCGATGCGCAGACGGCGGTTATCATCAAGCGCAACCAGTGGAAACAACACATCTATCGATTGCTTGAGGCTGGAAACAAGCACGCATGGTTATTGCTAACTGAATTCGCAAAGTCAGAGCGAGAATCTAACGAGTGGGATATTGCAGCGAGCAAAGCAGATGATCTCGCTTGAAGAAATCCGCGCAAGATACAAGCGAGGAGATCATTCGATGCATATAAGTGATCAATCGGCACATGCCTTTGTGAAAATAATAGAGGCTGGAGGAAGCATCGAGTGCGTCATTGAGATCATGACGGGGCTTTACAGTACATATGATGTAGATATTCGCGAACAAACCAAACGGGTAATGGCTATCGATAGATTGATCAGGTGTGAGATTGTAAGGCGTTCAGCGCTGTTTTGTGCATTACTTGGAGTTAAGCAGATCGTGTTAGCTGGTTTTAATGACGTGAAATTTGACAGCATGAAATATGCGAAAACCTGGCTTGAATTGCATGGTTATTCGAAGCTGGAAAAAAGCATTTATCGAGATTGTTTTCAGGCATGGATTGGAAAAGACAGGGTGGCAAAGGTTCAAAAAATGCCATCCGGTAAATTTTTAGTGCAGGAGTTTAAAATCGTATGAACGAAGAAATGCGGAAAGAGTTTGAAGAGTGGTATGAGCAAGAAGGAAAAACAAAGCCATTCACCACTGTTAGCATTAAAGAAAAGATGTTTGAGTCATGGAAAGCATCGCTAGAAGCAATGAAGCCGATTAAGTTGCCAAAACTAATGAAAAACACGCAAGAGCAGTCGTGCTATTACTACAATGATGCTATTGAAGAGTGCAAAGAAGCAATCCAACAATCTGGCTATAAGGTTGCAGAATGATAGTCACAGACAAGCACGGCGAGCGTTTTAGCGTATTCCGCAGCATGGACCAGCAAAAACGCACTGTTTTAGTGATGGGGAAATTGTCACCAGTTGAGCCAGTTGTGAAGCTGGCAACCAGCAGCGGATCAAATCCCGATCTGTGGCATATCATGGATTCAGCGGAGATCACGCAAGATGATGTCTTGAGATATTACGAGTTAACGAAAGCGTGATTTAGATCAATGTTTTCGTTTCGTGTAAGTACTATTATTAATTCATCGAAACGAACAACAAACCAACTGGAGTAAATAAAATGGCTTATTTTTACTGTGTAGGGTTTCCTGACTTGTCGCGCAGTTGGAATTTTCACGGGCACGTTAGTAATCATGAAGTGTTCACGTGCAAACAAGATGCAGAAAAAGCAAATGAAGGCCTTATCACATGCGTGCATGAGTTTTATATAAAAGACTCAATGTTCGCTTCGACAATTGAGCGGCTCAATATTCAGCGCGCTAACTTCATTGCAAACAAGGGGAACAAAAATGATCACAGGAAGATTAGTTGATGCAGCAGGAAAGCCACGCGATCCGTTTATCACTGGTTACGCAACGATGAACGAGGCGTATCTTGCATTACAGGAATCATGGCCTGTAGTGACTGAGCGCAACCACAACAGCATAACGCTAGCAGACCAGCAAGGCTGCCGATTGATTTTGCAGGAGTGCAAATCATGAATTTCACATATCTTGAACTAGCTACACTGAAATACGCAGCATCGAAACTG
>CALMKU010000391.1 GCA_937866945.1 uncultured Tolumonas sp. | reverse complement strand
CTATCAACCAGCGTAAGGCCTTTTCAACCTCGGGGTAATTCTTTTTCACCAAAGGCTCGCAGTCGTTATGCCAATCACCCTGTTGTAACTCGTGCCATTGCTGCTTAGGTGTGTCCCGTTTGAGATCAGGATGTTGGAAAACAGCAGCAGTTGAGACATGGCTCGGCGGCACTAAAACCAGATACCATTTCTCTTCTATTTCAACCGGTTGTAACTGTTCACCAACTCCTTCGGCAAAAGCCGCATGTCCCCGCACAAAAACTGGCACATCGGCACCCAACTGACGGCCCAGCTCGGCCAGTTCATCAATGGGTAAATGAATCTGCCAGAGATGATTGAGTGCGACCAACGTGGTTGCCGCATCAGAGGAGCCACCACCAATGCCTCCGCCCATCGGTAAACGTTTATCCAACTCAATCATGACACCAAGTGGTGCCGCAGAATGCTGCTTTAATAACATGGCGGCCCGATAGATCAGGTTTTGTTCCTGCGGCACATCGGCCAGCGCCGGTTCAATCGTTACCTGATTGCTGTTATTGGTGTGAAAGCGTAGCCAGTCGCAGTGATCGAGAAAGATGAATAGCGTCTGTAATTCATGGTAACCATCGGTACGACGACCATTGATGTGTAAAAACAGATTCAGTTTTGCTGGGGCAGGCCATGCGATGGCGTTGGTTTGCATCATTGTGTCACCAGTTCCCAATCATTGATCACCAGACGGAGTTCGGTTTGCTGACCTTTAAAGTTGATTTTTTCTGGCATCATCCAACCATCGACTTCCTGATAGCTTTGATATTGCATCTGCCAGTTCGGTGTTTTGATATTAGTCACCTGACCGGTTGCATTGATGTCATAATCGGTGTCGCCGGGCAGACCTTTGATCCATAACGGCAGTTTATAAACTGGCATTTGCCAGCCGGTTAAACGGTAGACCAGATATTCGGCATCGCTGCCTCGGTATTCACGGCCTTTATCATCGATAATAACGACTTTGTCGCCTTCTTTGCTCATTTCCATGATACGGGTGCCGAGCAGGCTGGTCAGATTAAGGTAATAGTCATCGCCACTTTGTTGCCAGCGAATGCGTGCGGAGCCTTTTTTCTCTGGCGTGATAATGGCCAGTTTGCCGGAAATGGTCCAGTGGGTAATATTTTCCAGCTTCTGACGCTGCATACGCCAGCTGGCGTTATCCAGTTGATGTTGTTGTGAGGTACACGCGCTCAGAATTAGCAGGCAAAAAAGCAATGATAGTTGTTGTAATGTTTTCACAAAGCCTCCGTTAACGAGGCGACAGTATATACCCTTCATACTCGAAGTTGCAGCGTCGTTGCTGGCGTTCACTTCCTCCCTGTTACATTACATATCTATGCTCAGGGGGATACACTCATGGTCGTCTTGCTGCAACGCCAATGACTTTGGGTATCGGCACTGGTGCTTTGCTTTCAAAGATCGCCACTTTTTCGTAGAATGGCTGCCTTAAATTAGCTGACGAGTCCGCAGCCTGATGCATCATCTGTTTGTGCTGGGGGTAAACCATAAGACGGCGTCGTTGTCATTGCGTGAGCGAGTGGCCTTTGGGCCGGAGCGCATTGACGATGCTTTGGCGGCGTTAACATCGGTCCCCGGTGTCAGGGAAGGGGTGATTCTTTCCACCTGTAATCGTACTGAACTTTACTGTGCCGTTGATAGCGGTGCCAGTGAAGAGGTAGCCCTATGGCTGTCACATTTCCAACATCTGACGGAAGATGAACTCCAGCCGGCTTTATATCAATTGCAGGATGGTGAAGCGGTTCGTCATCTGATGCGCGTCGCTGCAGGGCTGGATTCGCTCGTCTTGGGTGAACCGCAGATCTTAGGTCAGGTTAAGCAAGCGCTGGATACCGCCAGTAAACAAGGTGCGGTGAAAGGACTGTTAAATCGCTTATTCCAACGCACCTTTGGTGTCGCAAAGCGCGTGCGCACCGAAACGGAAATCGGCGCTTATGGTGTGTCGGTTGCTTATGTTGCCGTGACGTTAGCGCGACAGATTTTCGGTGATTTGTCACAAGTAAAAGTTTTGCTGATTGGCGCTGGTGAAACGATAGAACTGGTTGGACAACATTTGTATGGGCATTCGGTCTCGCAAATGACGGTGGCTAACCGCACCTTGCTTCGCGCCCAAGCGATTGCCGGTGCCTGGCAGGCGGATGTAATTACGTTAAATGAGATCCCGCAGGTATTGCCGGATGTCGATTTGGTGATCAGCTCTACCGCCAGTCCATTACCGATCTTAGGTAAGGGCTTGGTTGAGCGGGCGCTAAAACAGCGACGTAATAAGCCGATGTTGCTGATTGATATTGCTGTACCACGCGATATTGAGGAAGAAGTCGGTGAATTGTCCGATGCTTACCTGTATACCGTGGATGATCTGCAAAACATCGTCGCAGAAAATCAGCGGCATCGAGAACAGGCTGCGCGGCAAGCAGAGCAAATCGTACAGGATGAACGTGAACAGTTCATGAACTGGTTTCGCAGTTTATCGGCGCAAAACCATGTGCGCCTTTATCGGCAGCAAGCTGATGATATACGCCAGGAGCAGTTGGCTCTGGCATTACGCAAACTTGAGCAAGGCGAAGATGCTACGGCGGTCTTATCTGAGTTGAGTGAGCGACTGACGAACAAACTTATTCATGCGCCAACCGAGGCGTTACGCCAAGCGGGCGAAGCCGAAGATAAAAGCTCGTTATTATTATTGAGTCAGGCCTTACGACTCGACGAAAAAAATTAAATATCACGCAAATTGCGCTGATCAAAAAACAAATCAAACAGGAATGCTATGAAAGAAACAGTGATCAGAAAACTGGAAGGACTGATGGAGCGCTATGAAGAAGTTCAGGCGCTGCTGGGTGAACCGAATGTGGTTTCCGATCAGGAAAAATTCCGTGCTCTGACCCGTGAATATTCGCAACTGGGTGAAGTGGTTGCGGGTTTCCAGCAATATCAGCAGGCTGAAGCCGATCTGCAAGCCATCGAAGAGATGCTGGCGGGCGACGATGCTGAAATGAAAGCCATGGCACAAGAAGAGCTGGCTGATGCCAAACAGCTGATTGAGCGTGTAGAAGCGGAATTACAGGTGTTATTGCTGCCAAAAGATCCGAAAGATGACAGCAACTGTTTCTTAGAAATTCGTGCCGGTGCCGGTGGTGATGAAGCGGCGATTTTCGCCGGTGATCTGTTCCGTATGTATTCCAAATATTCTGAACGACGTGGCTGGCGCATGGAAATTATGAGCACCAGTGATGGTGAACATGGCGGCTATAAAGAAATCATCGTCCGTATGGAAGGTGAGCGTGTGTTCGGCGTGATGAAATTCGAATCGGGCGGTCATCGTGTGCAGCGCGTACCGGAAACCGAATCTCAGGGCCGCGTGCACACGTCTGCTTGTACGGTGATGGTGTTGCCGGAGATCCCGGAAAAAGAGATCCCGGATATTAACCCTGCCGATCTGCGTATCGATACTTTCCGTGCTTCGGGTGCGGGTGGTCAGCACATCAATAAAACCGACTCGGCGATCCGTATTACCCATATTCCAACCGGTACGGTGGTTGAGTGTCAGGACGAACGTTCACAGCATAAAAACAAAGCGCGTGCGATGTCAGTACTGGCGGCGCGTCTGGCACAGCAGGAAGAAGATAAACGTCGTGCCGAAGCTGATTCAACCCGTCGCAGTATTTTGAGTACCGGTGATCGTTCTGACCGTATCCGTACTTATAACTACCCACAGGGTCGAGTCAGTGATCATCGTATCAACCTGACACTGTATCGTCTGTCGGAAGTGATGGAGGGCGATCTGGATTGCCTGTTGCAACCACTGTTGCAGGAATTCCAAGCCGACCAATTAGCTGCATTATCAGAGCAATAATCATCGATTGTGATGAACAGAGAACCATTCATGCAAATAGCGTCCCTGCGTCAGCAGTTGATCCAGCGTTTTGCCGATAGCGACAGTGCCGCACTGGATGCGGATTGTCTGTTATGTGCGGTATTAAGTTGTACTCGTACTTTTTTACGTACCTGGCCGGAACAAGAGCTAACGCCGGAACAAGTTGAGCACTTGGAGCAACTGGCTGTTCGCCGCGAACAAGGTGAACCGGTCGCTTATATTCTGGGTGTGCGCGAATTCTGGTCGCTGCCGATACAGGTTTCGCCGGCGACGTTAATTCCACGTCCGGATACTGAATGTCTGGTGGAATGGGCGCTGAGCCTGTTACCAGAACGCGGGCAAGGCTTAAAAGCGCTGGATCTGGGCACGGGTACGGGTGCCATCGCACTGGCGCTGAAATCGGAATGTCCGGGTTTAACCATGTGGGCGTTAGAGCGCGAACCAGCTGCCTTGGAATTAGCGCGGCGGAATGCGGCACGGTTAGGTTTTTCAGTCAAATTTCTGGCCAGTAACTGGTTTTCAGCGCTGAATGAACAAAATTTCCAGCTGATTGTCTCTAATCCGCCCTATATTGATGCCGCTGATCCGCATCTGGCACAGGGTGATGTACGTTTTGAACCACTCACCGCACTGGTTGCGGAAGAAGATGGCTTGGCGGATATTCGCCAACTGATTGATCAAGCGCCGGAATATCTGGCTGATGGTGGTTGGTTGTTGCTGGAGCATGGTTGGCAACAAGCGCAGGCAGTACGCGAATTACTGTTGGCACACGGTTTTCATGCAGTCATGACAAGGCAGGATTTAGGTGGTCAGGATCGCGTTTCTGGCGGCCAATGGTTCGGTGATGTTGCAAGGTAGTACGCAAATGAACATTACACATGATACTGATTTTGAAGGTTTAGATATTGCCATGCTGGCATTAATGGCCGCAGAAGATGTGCAGGGGCAACCGGTTTTAATCGACGGTTTGCAGCAGCTACGTTTGTTGCGTACCGCCATTCGTCCGTTTGTGACGGCATGTGATATCAAGCAACGTCGTGAGCAATTACTGCATGCGTTTTATCATGAGCTGCAGTTTGCGGGTGACTGGGAACATTATTATGCTGCAGAAAATTGTCTGTTGGATAATGTGCTGAACCAGCGCAGTGGCTTACCGATCACCTTAGGTATTGTGTTAATGCATCTGGCGAACTCGGTCGAAATACCGGTGCGTGGTGTCTGTTTCCCCGGTAATTTTTTACTGCTGTTTCCTGAAGATACACCAGTATTTATCGATCCATTTACCGGTGAAGAGTGGGATGCAGATCAGCGTTCTCTGATGTTGCGAGCAACATTGGGCGATCTGACGACAATGGACAGCAAATACACCAAAGAAGCGGATCAACGTCAGATTTTATTGCGTTTATTGAGTGTCACCAAAGCCTGTATGTTACAAAGCCGTCGTTTGCCGGAAGCATTACGAGCCAGTGAAGTATTATTGAAAATGAACCCGGATGATCCGTATGAAATTCGTGATCGGGGTTTAGTGTATGAACAATTGGAATGCCCGCAATTAGCGGCCAATGATTATTCATATTTTATTGAACAATGCCCGCAAGATCCGGTGGCCGCAGTGCTGAAAGTGCAGCTGGCTTTTCTGGATCATAGCGCAACAACTTTGCACTGATGGAGTGAGGAATGAAACAGAAAGTCGTTCAGTTTAACGGGATCAATGTTGCTAACGATCAGCCATTCGTGCTGTTTGGTGGCATGAACGTATTGGAATCGCGCGATCTGGCGATGTCGATCTGCGAAACCTATGTCACTGTGACTGAAAAACTGGGCATTCCTCTGGTTTTTAAAGCCAGCTGGGACAAAGCCAACCGCTCTTCCGTTCATTCCTATCGTGGCCCAGGTATGGAAGAAGGTTTACGTATTTTTGAAGAGTTGAAAAAAACTTTTGGCGTCAGCCTCATCACCGATGTGCATGAAACATGGCAAGCGAAACCGATCAGTGAAGTGGTTGATGTACTACAATTACCGGCCTTTCTGGCGCGTCAGACTGATCTGGTCGAAGCGCTGGCGAAAACTGGCAACGTAGTGAATGTGAAAAAACCACAATTCCTAAGCCCAGGTCAGGTTAAAAATATCGTTGAGAAGTTCGCTGAGTGCGGTAACGAACGCGTGATCTTGTGTGAGCGTGGTGTGAATTTCGGTTACGACAATCTGGTGGTCGATATGCTGGGTTTTGGCGTGATGAAGAATGCCAGCCAAGGCTGCCCGGTTATTTTCGACGTCACCCATGCGCTGCAATGTCGTGATCCGCTGGGGGCTGCTTCTGGTGGTCGTCGTGAACAGGTGGTTGATCTGGCGCGTGCCGGTATGGCGGTTGGTCTGGCTGGTCTGTTTATCGAAGCGCATCCTGATCCGGATCATGCACGTTGTGATGGCCCAAGTGCTTTGCCTCTGGATAAATTAGAGCCATTCCTCCAGCAAATGAAAACGATCGATGAGCTGGTGAAAAATTTTGCCCCGCTGGACATCAGCTAACTGTCAGCTTTAAGCAAAATGACAGAACTCTTTTCAAAGCCCCGAATCGGGGCTTTTTTGATCGCAAGTGGGAACCTTGAATGCATCAACGAGAGTAGCGCGTTCAATCTGGCTCGGCGGGTACCATTGGCGATATAGG
>CALMKU010000390.1 GCA_937866945.1 uncultured Tolumonas sp. | reverse complement strand
GTATTAGTGTTGGCTGTTTTGCTGGCTAGCACCGCGGGCTGGTTTTTATCTTATGTCCGTTCACAAAAAATCATCGCTAACCAAGATGTGCAGATGGGGCGTTTGGAAACAGAACGAGAGTTATTGCTGGAACGTATCGAAGAGCGCGAACAACAGCTGGGGCAACGAAATCAGGAATTGAATCAGCTCCAGCTTAAACATACGGAATTGTTACGACAGCACACGGAACTTCGCACATCGCTCAATGAGAAACAGCTGCATTTCAATGAACAACTACGCCAATTATCGAATAGCCGCGAGATGTTGAAAACCGAGTTTGAAAATCTGGCCAATGAAATCCTAGAGCGGAAAGGCAAAGCCTTCAAAGAACTGAACCAGGAAAGTATTTATCACTTACTCAAACCTGTACAAACCGAGATGCAGGGGTTTCGCCAAAAAGTCGAAAGCATTCATGTTGAAGAGCTGAAACAACGCAGTGAACTGCGGGCTGAACTGATTAATCTGCAAAACCTGAATCGCCAAATTACCGATCAAGCCGATAAGTTAACCAATGCACTGCAAGGGCAGAAAAAAGTGCAGGGCAATTGGGGCGAGCTGATGCTGGAGAATGTGTTGGATAACTCCGGCTTACGTTTGGGTATCGATTATAAGCGCGAAGTGAGTTTTTCTACCGTCGATGGGCGGCAACGGCCGGATGTGATTGTCTATTTGCCGCAACAGAAACACCTCATTATTGATGCTAAAACTTCGCTGGCTGCGTATACCCGTTATGTGAATGCGGAAAATGATCTGGAGCGTCAGCAAGCCTTAGAGGAACACGCACAAGCAGTGAGTGCGCGGATCAGTGAATTGGCCGATCGTGATTATTACAAACTGCCTGGGCTGAATTCACCGGAAGTGGTGATCATGTTTATCCCGATCGAATCAGCTTATGTGGAGGCTTTGCGATTTGATAACACGCTTTATCAGCGCGCGATTGAGCGCAATGTGCTGGTGGCAACCCCCACTACGTTGTTGACCAGCCTGAACATCGTGCGACAACTGTGGCGGTTTGAAGATCAGAACAAACACACCGCAGAGTTGGCAAATCGGGCAGAGCGCTTTTACAGCAAATTGAATAATTTCCTGACCAGTATGCAGGAGGTCGGCAAGCAGCTCGATAAAGCCAAAGGCAGCTACGAAAAAGCCTTCTCGCAGCTCTATTCCGGTAAGGGAAACCTCATTAAACAAGCCTCCGAATTCAAAGATCTGGGGGTCTCAGTGCAAAAAGAGCTGCCTGATGAGCTGATAGAGCTGGCGTTGTTGGAAGTGGGGGATGGGCAGCAGTAAATTTGTGGTTTGCTGAATGAAAAGCCCCCTTGTTGTGTCAGGGGGCCAAAGTGAAGATGAGTTAAGGCACCGGTGTTTCGGTGATTTGCAGATGATGGTGCAGTGCGCCAACCATATTGGCATCATTCATAAAATGACAACGTACAACTTTAGGAATAGTCAGATGCATCGGTAGGTTTTGTTCCAGATAAGCCATGTTTTGCTCAATATATTGAAGCAACAAGGGCTGCGCACTAATCCCGCCGCCAATAGCAATAATATCCGGGTCAAACAACGATTGTAAGTTGAACAGTTGCATAGCCAGACGGTAGGTATAAGCATCCAGAGCTTCGCAAACGTCAGCATCACCTTCATTTGCCCAGGCAAAGACCTGTTGCCCATTCACGCTTTTCGGTGGTAGGCGTTTAATGTGCTCAACAGCACGGCATAAACCCCGGCTACCGCCGTCATGTCCCCAATAATGGTAAGGCTCACCTTTTGCGTGCCAGCTATCGGTCAGTAAAAAGCTCAGTTCGCCAGCGGCAAAATGAGACCCTTTATAGAGCTGACCATTCAGGAAAATGCCACCGCCGACAGCGGTGCCTAGCACAACGACGACGCCATTTTTGCAACCGACTAGACTGCCTTTCCAGGCTTCCGCCAATGCGGCACATTTGGCGTCATTTTCGATTGTGACTGGCACCGGACAATGTTGCTGAATATCGGCAACGAAATTACGTTTATCGTTATAGGTCAGTGCGCCACCGGTAATAGAATTGCCTTGCTCGCTGTCTATTACTCCAGGCAAACTGAAAGCAATACCAGTAATTTGATCCTGATAATGTTTATATAAACGGATGATTTCTGAGCTGAAAGCACCAAAACTATCTAACGGTGTTGCTACCTGGCCTTTTTCCAGTACGACAGCTTGTTTATCCATTAACGCATATTTAATGGCCGAGCCACCGACATCCAGAACGAGATATTTCATGGTAATGCACTCCGGTGCGTTATTGATCTTCCTACTATTAATAATAGTCCATGAAGTACGGCGGGTGTGTCTGTGACAAGCGGCTCACTTGTGTCACCTCACGACAATCAGCGCTATATCACATTCCCTGTAATAGAGTAAGGTTTTAGCAGGGAATGTGCCGACATCAGGCAGTAGCGGCTTGAGTAACATAACCATTACGACGAGATTCATGCGGTTTACTCCTTTGGAACTGAATAATCAGACGATCCAAATCATTTAAACGATCGGCCAGATCATTAATTCCACTGGTTGTTTTGTGGCTGCTGTTGGTTGATTCTTCCGCCAGAGATTTAATGTTAAATACATTATGAGAGAGTTCTTCGGTAACGCCTGCCTGTTGGTGCACCGCCTGTGCAATCTGAGATCCCGCTGCTGCAATTTCTTGCAACATCGCATCAATTTTTTCTAATACCAGACCTGTGCTTTTCGCTTTGTCCTGACAAACGGCAGACAGTTGTCGGCCAGATTCCATCGCCTGTTCTGCTTTTGTCGCACTAGTTTGTAACTCGTTGATCATGTTTTGAATTTCATTGGTAGAAGTTTGTGTTTCGATTGCCAGTGAACGAATTTCATCAGCAACGACGGCGAATCCACGGCCATGCTCTCCGGCTCTGGCAGCTTCAATAGCGGCATTCAGGGCTAATAGATTGGTTTGATTAGCAATATTATTGATGACATCGAGAATATGTTCGATGGCCCGACAATCGCCCGCCAGTGCATTGATCACTTGTTGAGAACGGTTAATTTCATCGTGCATGCCGACAACTGCCTGAATGGTGCTATCGACACTGTCTCTGCCTTCACTGGATAAGATGGTTGCTTTATCTATCGCCAATGAGGTGTGTTCCGCACTTTCAGACACCTCTTTAATTGAATTACTCATTTCTGTTACTGCAGTGGCCACCATTTCCGTTTCGGCGCGCTGTTGCTCCAGATTGCGGCTAATTGACATTACATTTTTTACATCCTCATTTGCCGCAGCCAAGATGTTATAGCTGGTTTCGCCTGTTCTGGCGACGACTGCGCGTAATTCTGCCTCATTCATTAACATTGACAGTTCAATGGCAGAGAGTGAGCCTACTTTGCCGGTATAAATCAATTGCATTAATGGGTTATCAAATCGTTCTTGTGCTCTTTTGCTTAATTTGCGAATACGCGATGACTGTCTATTATTTAATAACAATGCAGTCAGTATGGTGAATGCACACAGCGTCATAAGAATAGGGTTAAAGCCTGATATTGCCATCCAACTAAGTAACAACGCATTAATAGTTAGAATGCATTGAATCAGGAACGATGATGAATAATGAGGCATGCGAAGCTGCCAAGGTGTTTGGTTGTTGTTGAGTTGGGTATAAATTTTCTCCGCGCGTCTTTTTTCTTCATCACCCGGTGAGACACGAACAGATTGATATTCAATGACGTTTCCTTTGTTGTCTCTGATCGGCGTAACAAAGGCATTAACCCAATAGTGATCGCCATTTTTGCAACGATTTTTGACTAAACCCATCCACCTACTGCCCTAGCGTATATGCTTCCACATATCAGCAAACGCCTGCGGAGGCATATCAGGGTGGCGCACGACGTGGTGTGGTTTGTTGCGTAATTCATCAAGAGTAAACCCGGCAATTTCACAGAAGCTGGCATTGGCATCTGTAATGTTACTTTGCAGGTCGGTGGTAGAAATAAGATTTAGATCTTGAGAATAGGTTCTTTCATTTTGAGTAACGGGTTGGTTTAGTTTCATTGGCGTCTCCAGAACAGACAATGCAGTGGTCGGGCTTACATCAAATTCAGCGTACTCAAACATTGATCTAAGTCAATTTTACAAAGCAAGTATTAAGCCAATTGGAAATAGTTACCAATATCACAAAAGAATTGGTTTCTTTCGAAGCTTTGGTGCAAAACGCAACGAATACAGGCATTTTGCAATTTGCAAAATTCATTGCTGTATCGAATCAGCAGAGTTAGATCAAGAAATATCAACGTATTATGACACTGATCACATCCGAGGTTTGTAACATGTTACATTTTTCTGTTTGTTACAAATCCACGACATAGATCACATAAGCGGAATCACTTTGTGGGCATATTTAGCGCCACTGAAACGGTTTAGCTATGCTTAGCTTGTTACATAAATAGTTACATTTTGCTGGGTTATATCTAAGCCTGTAAAACACAGTGTTCCACTGTATTTGTAAGCAAGAAACCAAAACAAAGGATGATCGAATGAACATGAAAACAATGAGTTACTCTGTTCTTGCCACATTGATTGCTGCTGCATCTGCACAAGCGATGGCTGCGCCAGCCGAAATTAAAGTTTGGCGTCACGATACCAATGAAAAAGAGATCGCCGCCTCTAAAGCTGCAGTGGAACGTTTCAATAAGAGCCAGAACGATTACAAGGTTGTGATGGAAATGATCCCGGAAGGGGCATATACCGAAACCATCAATGCTGCAGCATTAGCCGGCAAATTGCCTTGCGCGCTGGATATGGACCAACCTGTTGTGCCTAACTTTGCCTGGGCTGGCAATCTGGTTGAACTGAATAATCTGCTGCCGGCAACACAACTCGAACAATTAAACAATGTGGGTAAAGGTACCTATAAAGGTAAAGTTTATTCCGTTGGTCAATATGACGTGTCACTGGCGCTGTTCTCTCGCCAAAGCATTCTGGATAAACACGGCATCCGTAAAGCGACCATTGATAAGCCATGGACGAAAGCTGAATTCGATGAAGCGTTGGCTAAGCTGAAAAAATCAGGCGAATTCCGCTATCCATTTGATATCAACACCAGCTGGAGTGGTGAGTGGTATTCCTATGGCTTTGGTCCATTCCTGCAAAGTTTCGGTGGCGATCAAATCAACCGTGCTAATTATGTGGAATCAGAAGGTGTGCTGAACGGTGAGAAAGCCGTGGAATGGGGCACCTGGATGCAGTCACTGGTGAAAAACAAATACATCGATCGTAAACCAACCGATGACAAAGGTTTCCTGCAAGGCAAAGTGGCTATTCACTACAACGGCTCATGGGCCGTGGGTGATATGACGAAAGCCTATGGTGATGACTTAGCCATTATGCCAGTACCTGATTTTGGTAATGGCCCGGTGATCGGTGGTGGTTCATGGCACTGGGGTATCAGCAAAGCCTGTCCGGATAAAGCCGGTGCTGCAAAATGGCTGAGCTTCCTGATGCAACCAGAAGAAATTGCTGCAATGTCTAATGCGACCAGCCTGATTCCAAATACAGCCGCCGCCGCAGCGATGACAGAAAACTACAAGGCTGGTGGTAAATGGCGCTTGTTCTACGAATTCTCTGAAAAATACGCAAAAATGCGCCCGGAAACACCTGCTTACCCAGTGATCACCAGCAGCTTCGAGAAAGCGGTAAATGACATTCTGGATGGCGGCGATGTTCAGGATACGCTGGATAAAGCAGTAGAAGCTATCGAACGTAACATTGAAGACAACAACGGTTACGGTTTCACAAAATAATCTGTAGTCCGGCCCGCGCAATGCGGGCCTTATCCGAAGTTCAGATAGGACGTAAATGATGGCGGATTCAGCATTTATTCAACCACCGCCCGCTACGCGGGTAAAAAAGAATGACAGCCTGATGCGACGTCAGCGGTTTTACGGCTGGCTCATGGGCAGTCCGGCATTTTTTGGATTGATCCTCTTTATCTTTGTTCCTTTCGTGATGGCGTTAATTCTCTCTTTCACGGATCAACGATTGTTATCACCTAACCCGACGGAAGGCGTTGGGCTACGTAACTATGATCGCTTATTGGCAGTTAGCTGGCTGACACAAGATGCGCAACGTGATGAACAAAGCAAACTGGTATTAGACGCAAAAGGCGAACCGCAATTCGAGCGCCTGCGTAAAGTATTGCGCCAAGATCCTTCTTATAAAGGTTATAGCGAACTGTCGACCATTACTTTTTCTGATTCCCGTGTCGTGCTGTTAGCTAAAGATCCGATATTTATTAAATCGTTTATAAATACGATTAAGTTCGCGTTTCTGGTTATTCCACTGCAGTGTGGCGCGGCTTTGTTGCTGGCTCTACTCGTCAATATGGGGTTGAAAGGCACCAATTTCTTCCGAACCGCCTATTTTGCTCCGGTGGTTACCTCAATGGTTGTCGTGTCGATTGTGTGGACATTCCTTTATCACAAAGACATTGGCCTGATTAACGAGTTTCTCAATTCAGTCTCTTTTGGGCTGATCGACAAGATCAACTGGCTGGGTGATCCTGCATGGTCAATGCCTGCCATCGTGATCATGTCGGCCTGGCAGGGGGCGGGTTATCAAATGCTTATCTTCCTGGCGGGTTTGCAGAACATTTCGGAAGATCTGTATGAAGCGGCGTCACTGGATGGCGCGAATAGCTGGCAGAAATTTGTCAACGTGACCCTGCCGGGGCTACGCAACACCACCATCTTCGTGATTATTTCTACCACTATTGCCGCGTTCGGTCTGTTTACTCAGGTCGATGTCATGACCTCGGGTGGCCCGGCTGACTCTACCTCGACTGTCATGTATCACGCCGTGCGTAAAGGCTTCCGTGAGCAGGATATCGGCTATGGTTCGACCATCAGCGTGGTTTACTTCCTGGTGATCTTAGCCATTGCCATGGGTCAGAAATATTACTTCGACAAGCGGGAGAAATAAGCATGAAAAACACTTCTGCTATGGTTGATCCAACCCTTATCTACAAACGCTTGCTGACGTATGCGGCACTGCTACTGCTGGCCTATATCTTCTTGTTCCCGCTGATTTTTATGATCATGTCATCATTTAAGCCGGAACAGCAGATCTTCACTGACTTGTTTTCACTACGTGCGTTGTTGCCGGTGGGTGATATCTCACTGAAAAACTACATTTCTGTGTTTGAAAAAAGCGCTATTGAAACCATGTTCGTTAACTCTATGTTTATCACGGGCGCAACCGTATTACTGGGGTTATTAGTGAACAGTCTGGCGGCTTTCTCGCTGTCACGTCTGCGCTGGAAGGGTCAGAAATTTGTGCTGGCTGCCATCATCGCGTTGCTGATTATTCCTTTTGAAGCGATCTCAGTGCCTTTGCTGATGCTGGTGGCGCACCTGCCTTGGATTGGCTGGGAGAACGGTCAGATCATTCTGGAAAACTCATGGCTGAACAGCTTGCACGTACAGATCTTACCGATGGTGGCGAACACCTTCTCTATCTTCCTGTTCTATCAATTCTTCCGTGATATTCCGAAAGACTTTGATGAAGCAGCAGCGATTGATGGTGCTACCCCTTGGCAGATCTACTGGAAGGTGATTGTGCCGATGTCCGGCCCCGTGTTTGCTACCGTCGCCATCCTGCAATTCCTGAATATGTGGAACCAATATCTGTGGCCAATCATGGTGGTGCAGGGCGAATCAGTGCGCCCACTGCAACCGGGTATTCAGCAGTTCTTCGGCACCACAACCGAATGGGGCGAAATCATGGCTTACGCCAGTATGGTGACCATTCCTGTGTTGGTGGTGTTCCTGCTGTTCCAGAAGAAATTTGTCAGAAGTATGGCGAGCGCTGGTGTGAAAGGCTGATTTTCAGGCGCACAGACAACGACTTTTAAGAATTGATGAAATAAAGATTTCGAGAAGGATTACCAGAATGGCTGATTTAAAACTGAATAAAGTCATCAAGCGTTTCGGTGAGGTTCAAACCATTCATGGGGTGGATCTGGATATTAAACATGGTGAATTCGTGGTGTTTGTTGGCCCGTCTGGCTGTGGTAAGTCCACCCTGCTACGCATGATCGCAGGGCTGGAAACCATCTCTGATGGTGAAGTGATCATCGATGGGCAGACGGTGAACGATGTGTCGCCATCTGATCGCGGCATTGCCATGGTGTTCCAGTCATATGCGCTTTACCCACACATGACGGTGAAAGAAAACATGAGTTTTGGTCTGCGCTTGGCGAAACGGCCGAAAGAAGAGATCGAACAACGGGTGGGTGAAGCCGCTCGTATTCTGAAATTGGAACCACTGCTCGATCGTTTACCAAAACAACTTTCCGGTGGTCAGCGTCAGCGTGTCGCGATTGGCCGTACTATCGTGCGTAACCCGAAAGTATTTTTGTTCGATGAACCGTTGTCGAATCTGGATGCCGAATTGCGTGTGCAGATGCGTGTGGAAATTTCCAAGCTACACGAGCAACTTGGCAACACCATGGTTTACGTTACTCATGATCAGGTTGAAGCCATGACCATGGCCGACAAAATTGTGGTCTTACGCGACGGTCGTGTTGAGCAGGTTGGCGCACCATTAGAGCTGTATCACAACCCAGTGAACCAGTTCGTGGCCGGTTTTATCGGTTCACCACGCATGAATTTCCTCAATGCCAAAGTGCTGCAAATGGATGGAACAAAAGTGCAGCTGCAATTGTCTGGCGGCGAGCAATTCTCCATGACCTTAGATCGTCCGGTGAAAGTCGGCGATGTATTACTGATGGGGATTCGTCCTGAGCATCTGCTGATCGGTGAAACCGGTGATGTAAATATCGCATTGAATGTCGATGTGGTGGAAGCGTTGGGGGGAACCACCTTCGCGTATACCCAATATGCCGGTGAAGATCAGGTCGTTGTGGTGGCTGATGGCAGCCATATCATTCCGCGTGGCAAAACCATTGAAGTCAGCTTCAAACTGGATCATGTGCATCTGTTTGATACCAGCACGGCGGGCAGTCTGTTACTGCAACAGAAAGCGCCAATTGTTGCCAAAATTTTGTCTGCTGCCTGAGTGAAGAGTGAGGTAATCAATGTCAGTGAATAAGGACAAATTACTGCATGATGTAGTAAGCCAACTAAGTAAAAAACATGCTGGTAAAGATTTATCCGAATTTTTGGTGCGCCTCGGCGCCCAATTCGGAGAGGTATTTGCAAAATTCACTCGCTTGTATGGTGAGCGGGCAGATTTCACTAATCGTTTTTCAGAGCTGGTATTAGCGCTGGCAGAAATGCATCTGGCGCGGGAACCTGAATTACGCGATCTCGATCGGCAGCGTGAAGAAGACAAAGACTGGATCATGAGCCCGAACTGGGTTGCTACCATGTTATATGTTGATCGATTCAGTAAAAATCTGAAAGGCTTCATGCAGAAGATCGATTATCTGGAAGAGCTAGGTGTCAACTATGTGCACCTGATGCCGCTGTTAAAAATGCCGCAAGAAGCCAATGATGGTGGTTATGCGGTTAGTGATTATCGCACTGTGGAAAAACGTTTTGGTTCGATGGCCGATATTCGCAAAATTGCCAAAACCTTCCGTGCCAAAAACATGTTGCTGGAACTGGATCTGGTTTTAAACCATACCTCTAACGAACATGAGTGGGCGAAAAAAGCACTGCAGGGCGAGAAAGAATATCAAGACATGTATTACATGTACGATGATCGTTCGATGCCTGATGCCTTTGAACAAACACTGCCGGAGATTTTCCCGGAAAACGCGCCGGGTAATTTCACTTATTTGCCAACCATCAATAAATGGGTGTTTACGGTCTTTAACACCTACCAGTGGGATCTGAACTACACCAACCCGAAAGTCTTTATTGAGATGATCAAGATCCTGCTCAATTTGGCGAATCAGGGGGT
>CALMKU010000389.1 GCA_937866945.1 uncultured Tolumonas sp. | reverse complement strand
GCGATGATCTGGCTAAAGCGTGTTGCCATTTCATCGAGTGCAGTATCCCAACCTACCTGTTGACCATGTAATCGCGGGTATAACAGACGATTAGGAAACGCCAGCGTTTCCAGCAAGCTACCGCCTTTAACACACAACGCCCCACTGTTCGCAGGATGTTCTGTATCACCTGTTAATGTTTTGGCATCATCTACCGTGATCCCGCAACCGACGCCACAATAAGTGCAACTGGTATGAACACGACTCATCCTTGCCTCTCAAAAATAAAAAAACGTCCGGCCCCTCAAGAGAGCGCGGACGTCGATGTCCAAAATCTAATTTAATATTTTTAATACAAGTTTCATGCCGTTTTAAACAACTTGATAACAAAGGCTTTTCTTGAAAACAGGCTGTGAAATGCACCAAAAAAGAACAACAATTAAAATGAAACGCCCTAATAGCGCGCAGAATTGGATATTACTGAGCAGGGATTAGGCTCTCTGGAGAAAGGTGTATGAAAGCGGAAATCCTATAACATGACGTTACACCATTGAGCCGGGAATGTTGGAATAGTATGTAGTCTGCTGCTATCTTCAAATAGAGGATCCATCCATTCAGGGAGGCGATTATGCAAAGTCGTGAAAAGGTTCTCGAGTATCTGTCCACCGATTATCGTGTAACGGGCCTCACCGCCAGCGAAGCTTTAATCAACATCACTCCTGCTATGTCTTTATTTTTATCTCAAGACGATAAGCATTTCTTCCAGCTCCATGGCGATGACCCATGTCATGAGGTTGCCAAGGCGTGTAATTCCGGGCATGTGTGGCACGGTAACGAGAACATGAAATAGAGAGTTCTCTGATCGTCACGAATTAACTCTCACATGCAAAGCAAATAGCATGTTCAAGGCCGGCGCCCCTAACGGACCCGGCCTTAATAAAATGAGATCAAAGGAGACTGTTACTCATCCACGATTCTTTTTATAGTGGTCTGTAAAACAAACAGATAACGGGGTTGAGTAATGAAAGTGCTCTTTGCTGCTGAAGAACACGCTTGGGGCGGAATTCTCAATAAATTCCGTCACGCGCTGCCTGAGGTAGAATTTGTGGCGGCGGGTGGCTATGGCACACAGTCGCTGCAAGGATTTGATGTGCTCATCCCCACCATGACCAAAATCGATGCCCGTTTACTCGCCACCGCAGACCAGCTCAAACTGATCCAGCAAATTGGCGCAGGTCTGGAAGGGGTCGATCTTGAAGCCGCCAAACAACATCAGATTGCCGTTGCCAACGTACCCACCGATATCTCTGGAAATGCCGATTCCGTTGCTGAGTTAGGCATCTATATGATGCTGGCATTGGCGCGTAATGCGCATGCTATTCCTCAGCATTTCCGGCAACGTGAATCAGGGCGCCCCATGGGGTTAGGGCTGAAAGGCAAAACCGTCGGTTTGATTGGTCTGGGAGGCATCGGTAAAGCGTTGGCTAAACGGCTAACCGCATTTGATATGCGCCTGATTGGCATTAAGCAGCACATTGATCCCTCGTTTGCCAAAACCCATCATCTGGACTGGCTGGGCACGCTGAATGAACTACCGATCTTGCTGCAACAAGCGGACTTTGTCGTACTCAGCCTGCCTGATAGCCCACAGACACACCATATTTTGAATCAGCAAACCTTCCGCCAAATGAAAGCCGGCAGTTATCTGATCAACCTCGGTCGTGGCGGTCTCATTGACAAAGATGCGCTCGAAACGGCGTTAAAAACCGGCCATCTGGCTGGTGCGGGCCTCGATGTATTCTGGCAGGAACCGCCGGACCCTGCTGATCTAATATTCCAGCAAAATATCATTGCGACCCCACACATTGGTGGCGTTACCGATATTTCCGTGCAAGGTATTTTTGAAGCAGCTTGTGACAATATCCGCCGCTTACAAGCGGGTGAACAGATCCTTCATCGGCATGCTTAATTTTGATATTTGGCAAACTCTACGAGGTGAAAATGAAGCCTACTGCATTTTTCATTAATGGCGGTCGTGGCGCTTCCGTTGATGAAGCCGCGTTAGTTGAAGCCTTAAAATCAGGTGTTATTAAAGGTGCTGGCTTAGATGTGTTTGAAAAAGAACCGTTGCCCATGAATTCGGAATTACTGACATTACCTAATGTGATTGCCCTGCCTCACATCGGTTCTGCTACGCACGAAACCCGCTATGACATGTCAAAACTGGCGGTAGAAAACCTGCTGGCTGCACTGAATGGTGATCTGACAAAGAACTGTGTGAATCCATAAGCATTGCGGTAAATATCAACCTTTGAAACTAGGGTAACCGTGCCCACATTCGTTTCTTTTTTAACGAATCGCGGGTAATCAGCTGAAATTTAAGACTCAAATTTTCATTAACGCACTCCCATATGCCATGATTAAGGAGGATACTGATCCAGCGTACATTTCAACATGGAGCGCACGATGACTGATCCTGAATTATCTTCTTCTGATTTTCATGCTCAACCCGCGACACAAGTCTTACAGCGTGTCGAGTCACAAGCCGATGGTCTTTCCAGTGAACAAGCTCAGCAACGGCAACAGCAATACGGGGCGAACCGTCTCACCCCGCCAGCTGGTGAAAGTAAGTGGCTGAAATTGTTACGTCAATTTAATAACGTACTGATTTATGTGTTAATTGTGGCTGCGATCATGAGCTGGCTGTTAGGGCGCTGGACCGACGGTGGCGTCATTTTTGCCGTCGTCATTATCAACGGTATCTTCGGGTTTATTCAGGAAGGTAAAGCTGAACAGGCCTTAGCGTCTATTCGCAATATGCTGCGCGTACACACCCATGTGTTACGTGACGGTGTGCGCCAACAGGTTGATTCAGAAGTGCTGGTTCCCGGCGATATCGTGCTATTGGAATCTGGTGATCGCGTGCCCGCCGATCTGCGACTAATTGAAGGCATTAATTTAGCTGTGCAGGAAAGTGCGCTCACTGGCGAATCATTCAGCGTGCAAAAACAAGCAGACCCTGTCGCAC
>CALMKU010000388.1 GCA_937866945.1 uncultured Tolumonas sp. | reverse complement strand
ATCTGTTGCAGGGTGAAAACCAGATCACTGTGGTGATTGATGGCAGCGAAAACCCTGAAATAGCACCGTTTGGTGGCCAGATTGATTACCTAACGTATGCGGGCATTTATCGCCATGTCTGGCTGAAAACCACTGACGATTTGCGCATTAAGAATGTGCAGGCCATCGCGGACAATGTTTTGGCTGATGAAAAGTCGCTGAATGTGGCCGTTTTCTTGGAACAGGTCGCTGCCGGTGATCATCAGGGGGAGTTAGTTGCACAACTGACGACGCAGGAAGGCGATGTGGTGGCGACACATAGTCAGGCGATTTCTGGTTCATTATCGCGCGTTGAGTTTTCTCTTTCCAACCTGACGGGGATTCGCCTGTGGGATGTCGAGAACCCTGTTCTTTATCAACTGAACGTCAGTATTGGTGGCACAAATTTCAGCCATCAGTTTTCCACCCGAGTTGGTTTTCGACAGACAGAATTTACCGCCGACGGTTTTCTATTAAACGGCAAAAAACTGAAACTGCGCGGTATTAATCGTCATCAGTCTTACCCGTATGTCGGTTATGCGATGGGTGACCACGCGCAGATGGCCGATGCTGATCTCATCAAAAATGAGTTCAAATTTAATCTGGTCAGAACCTCGCATTATCCGCAAGCGCCTGCTTTTTTAGATCGCTGCGATGAGCTGGGGTTGCTGGTGTTTGAAGAGATCCCCGGTTGGCAGCATATTGGTGATGAAGTCTGGCAACAGGGCGCTATTACCAATGTCAGAGCAATGATCGAGCGCGACTGGAATCACCCTTCCATTATCTTGTGGGGGGTGCGCATCAACGAGTCGCGCGATTGCGACAATTTCTATACACAGACCAACCAGCTTGCTCATGCGCTGGACCCAAGCCGCCAGACGGGTGGGGTACGTTGCCACGCTAACAGCACCTTGCTGGAAGACGTCTATACCATGAATGACTTTGTGCTGAATGGGGGCGATGTTGCACTGCGTAAACCGCAACAGGTGACGGGGCTTGATCGCCAAGTGCCGTATATGGTTACCGAGTTTAACGGCCATATGTTCCCGACTAAACGCTTCGATTGTGAAGAGCGCCAGCATGAGCATGTGTTACGCCATTTACGCGTTTTAGATGCTTGTTATGCTGACTCGAATATTGCCGGTTGTATTGCCTGGTGTCTGTTCGATTACAACACACATAAAGATTTTGGCAGTGGTGATCGCATCTGTTATCACGGTATCAGTGATATGTTCCGTATGCCGAAATTTGCTGCCTATGCCTATAAAAGCCAGTGCGATGTGGCTGATGAGCCAGTGATGCAACCGGTGACATTCTGGGCGCGCGGTGAGCGTTGCGAGTGCCTGATTTTACCGCTGATCATTTTGACCAACTGCGATGAAATTGAATTTAAGTTTGGTGATTACCCGACGAAGCGGCTTAAACCAGCATTTGACCAATTCCCGCATTTACCACATCCGCCTGTCATCATTGATGACAAAACCATCTCACCGGAAGAATTTGGTGAATGGGGCATGAAGTGGAACACCGTTGAGTTGCGTGGGTTCCATAACGGTAAATTGGTCAGCGAATTGACGATGTCGGCCAACCCGATTGCCACGAAATTACGCGTGAAAGCCGATTACCAACGGTTGCCTGCCAATGAAAAAGCAGCCACCCGCGTGATGATTGAAGCGCTCGATCAAGATGGCAATTTGATGCCATTTCTTGATGACATCATTCAGGTAACCGTGAGTGGGCCTGCCAAGGTAATTGGGCCGGAACAGTTGGTGCTGAAAGGTGGTGCGGTTGGTTTATGGCTGGAGGCTGGAAAGCAGCGCGGTGATGCGGTAGTGACCTTTACCAGTCGGCGCTTAGGCTCTCAGACTCTCACGTTAGTAGTCGAATAAATTTTCCACCTGATGTGTGAGCGCGTCGGGCTTATTTAAATGGAGACAGAATAATGGCTGATATTACGCTGCGTAAAGTCGTTAAACGTTACGAAAAAAATCAAACGATCCATGGCGTTGATCTGCAAATAGACAGTGGCGAATTTGTGGTGTTCGTTGGCCCGTCGGGCTGTGGTAAATCAACCCTGTTGCGCATGGTCGCCGGGTTGGAAGAGATCACCGAAGGTGAGCTTTATATCGACGGGCGCAAAGTGAATGATGTTGACCCTGCTGATCGTGGTGTCGCAATGGTGTTCCAATCGTATGCGCTTTATCCGCATATGACAGTGGCGGAAAACATGGGCTTTGGCCTGAAAATGAATGGTGTGGCAAAAGAAGAGATCGCCAAACGTGTCGCCATTGCCGCCAAAACATTAAAGATGGAAGCATTGCTCGATCGAAAACCGAAAGATATGTCGGGCGGGCAGCGTCAGCGAGTGGCGATTGGCCGTGCGATTGTACGCGATCCGAAAGTATTTCTGTTCGATGAACCGCTATCGAATCTGGATGCCGAATTGCGTGTGGAAATGCGCTTGCAGATCGCCAAATTGCACCACGAATTAGGCAACACCATGATTTACGTTACCCACGATCAGGTGGAAGCGATGACCTTGGCCGATAAGATCGTGGTGTTGCGTAGTGGTAATGTTGAGCAAGTCGGCTCGCCATTAGAGCTTTACCATGCACCGGCTAATGAGTTTGTGGCTGGGTTTATTGGCTCGCCAAAAATGAATTTTATCGATGCGCTGGTGGATGATTTAGACGGCGATCAAGCCTCGGTGCGTTTACCTGATGGGCAGATTATTGCTCTGTCGGTGAATTCAGATCTCGTTAATCAGGGCGAAAAAGTTCGCTTAGGTATCCGGCCTGAACATATCCATACACAGATCAATCAGGGCGATTTCTCGGTTTCCTTCCAAAGTGAAGTGGTCGAGCGACTAGGTAACTCCACTTATCTGTTTGGCAATTACTGCGGTAAAGACGGCTTTAAAGTGCATATTCAGGGCGATAAATCGGTAGGGCTTTACGAATATATCTCGTTAGGAATTCATCTGAGCGACTGCCACCTGTTTAATGCCGATGGAGTTGCTGTCGGTAAACGTGAGATCCCTGCTGATAGCAAACACTAGTTTTTAGCAGTCTGAGTTTTTACTGGCCTGAATAGAGCTGCTTTAAATTTTCGGTTATTTAAAGCAGCGATTCAGGCCATATTTTATATCGTTACAGCATTTTTAATTGGAATAACACCGCACTTTCCGGGTCCATCACCGGCAACGCAATACCGACTTTTTCCAGCCATTCGCCAGATAAAACGGTCTCTTCCTGAGTTAGCCATTCCGGTTGTATTTTCATCACGCCACCATCAAAACGGGCTGGTTTTTCCAACACAGTTAGGCAGTAGTTTTTATCTGCCAGTAACCCTGGCAGACGCAGCGAACCCGATAAAGAATAGGTTGGCATTGCCAGTTGGCTTAACAGGAAAACCGCTTCGGTTTTGTCTTCCGCTATTACACCATTGATCATCATTGCTGAATCATGATGATCAATTCGAACTACTCGGCCTGAGTGTAACAGTGGGCACAATTGCTTATGCAGGGCGATAAAATGAGCAAAACCGACCTGTTCTTCGGCACTCTCTTTGACCGGATCTAACTCCACCCCCATGTGCCCGAACAGCGCGGTTAAGCCGCGAAATTGAATGCTATGTGAGCGGGCAGTGCTATGACAGTGCGCACTACCGATATGCGATCCCATGACTTCCGGCGGGAAGAAATAACTCATCCCGCGTTGGATCTGCTGGCGCTCTAATGCGTCATTGTTATCAGATGTCCAGAAACGGTGGGTGCGTTTTAAGACTTCAAAGTCGATCCGTCCGCCACCAGAGGCACACGATTCAATTTCGACGAGTGGGTGGCGTGTGCGTAATTCATCAAACAGCCGATACACAGCGTGAGTTTGCCCCGTGATCGCGGCTTTGCCTTCGTGTCCGGGCTGGACTATCTCGCGGTTCATATCCCATTTGATATAGCTGATGTCATAGCGATTAAGCAGATCGTCTAACCGTTCCAGCAGGTAAGCAAACACAGCGGGATTTTGTAAATCTAACGCATACTGATTGCGGCCAGTCGGCTGGTTATATTCCGGTACTGCCAGTAGCCAATCGGGGTGTGCGCGATAAAGATCCGAGTCGGGGTTTATCATCTCGGGCTCAACCCAGATGCCGAACTCCATACCTAAATTGCGCACATGTGTTACTACCGGTTCCAGCCCGTTCGGGTATTTTTTCTCGTCCAGATACCAATCACCCAACGCGGCACGATCATGGTCGCGACCTTTAAACCAGCCATCGTCAATGATGAAACGTTCAACGCCAAGTTCCGCTGCTTGCGTCGCCATCTGCATGATGTAATCCGGATCATGCTGGAAGTAGATCCCTTCCCACGTGTTCAAATGCACTGGGCGTGGTTTATCGGTGGGGAAGTGCAGAATTTGCTGACGCACGAACTGGTGGAAGGCGTGACTCATGCCATTCAGCCCGTCTTTACTGTAAGTCGCATAGAGCCAAGGCGTTGAAAGACTTTCATGCGTGGCGAGCTGAATTTCACCGGCAAAATAGAGTGCTTCGGCTTGCATAAAACGGCGGCCATCTGTTTTTACGTCGGAACGCAGACGGTGGTTGCCGCTCCAGCCGAAATGGAAGCCCCACACTTCACCTTGCTGCTCTTTAAAACCGGTGGTGCCCTGAATAAAGGCGGGAAAATTTTCATGGGACGTACGGCCACGGCGATTTTCCTGATGATAACCACCGTGTTTCAGATTGAGGCGATGCGGTTGAAACTCCCGTACCCAGCGACCATGAAAGGCCAATAACTCATCGGCGCGCTCCGGCAATGGCAGTGTCACCGCAAAACGGTCGACCTGATAATTTTCTGACTTGAGATTAGTCAGGGTATGTCGCAACTGCAACACATCAGTTTGTGGATCTAAGTGCAATTCGATTTGGAGCTGTAACCCTGCAATGGTGTCTTCACTGACGATCTGTAATGCATTTTGCTCTTCAGTCAGCGACTTAAAGTGAAACACCGGCGACCAATCTTTGCCGTTGCGATGGCCTTCAAGACCTGGGCTACTGAATAAGCCACGACCATGCTCCGGGCTCAGTGTGAGTGGTACATCCGCATCCAAACGACCATGTGGCACCGCGCGTTTTAATGCTGAGAGAACGTTTACATCAAAGGCGGTATGTAATTTTTCTCCCCAGTATAGAATTTCGACGGCTGGCGTGGTTTGCAGAATGAGCGTTGAATTGGTGCTATGTAATTTAACTATCTGAGCATTCATTGGAAATAGTCCTTCCAGATAACAAATTATTGATAGAGTTAAGGCGATTTATCAGTGTGGCAGGCATTATATTCCGTCTGAAATCGTGCGATTGTGATCGCAATATAATTATGGAATCGTTTACATGGCAGGCATGTTTTAATGCGGTTTCATCGTGTCATTTTTAAATCCACAGAGACTAAAAACAGGAATGCCGTTTATCGATTAAACTTTATATAAGCGCGACTGCATTTTACCTCGCAAAGAACTTGATGCGACAAGAAGGCTGCTTATGAAGAGCGTTGTTCGTTTGCGATGCCAGATATCTGTTTCTGTATTACTGATTTTGTTCAGTGAAATCGCTGCTGCCGTCACAGCAGTAAGCGTGGATCAAGCTGCTACCTCTGTATTTGAATGGGTTTATGCGCTGACCGAAATTATCTCTGCGTTGTTAGGTCTTGCGATCATTCTTGCGAGTTTTATTTTTTATCAAAATCGTAAATTAAAAGCGGAATTATTAAAAAGTCAGCAGCACGAAGATCGGCTACGAACCTTATACACGGCGATTGAACAAAGCCCCGTTTCTGTTGTTATCGCAGGAGTTGATGCACATATTCGTTACGTTAACCCTCAATTTACGGAAGTCACCGGTTATTCACCGTTTGAAGTTATCGGACAAAACCCCCGCTTGCTCAGCTCAGGCTTAACAAGCCCGGCGGTGTTTCAAGAGATGTGGAATGCATTATCGAAAGGGAAGTCTTGGTCGGGTGAATTCATTAATCGGCGTAAAAATGGCGAAATTTATTGGGAACAAGCCTATATATCGCCGGTCTACAACAAGGCAGGTCAGATCACGCAATATGTCGCGGTAAAACTGGATATCACCGAACGGAAACGGCGCGAATTACACGAACATTCCC
>CALMKU010000387.1 GCA_937866945.1 uncultured Tolumonas sp. | reverse complement strand
TTGCGATAACCATCCAGACGTTTCATGTCCCAGTTGATATCACGACCTGTAGATGCCAGTGCCGCCAGCGTGAAACGCAATGCATCAGTGCCGTGCGCTTCAATGCCTTCCGGGAACTGCTTCTCGGTGCGTTTGCCGATCTTCTCAGCCAGCTGCGGTTGCATCATGTTACCGGTGCGTTTTTCCAGCAGATCAGGCAGCGAAATACCATCGATCATATCCAGCGGGTCAAGCACGTTGCCCTTGGATTTCGACATCTTCTGGCCTTCTTCGTCACGAATCAGACCTGTCACATACACAGTCTTGAACGGAACTTGTGGCGTACCATCTTCGTTTTTCACGAAGTGCATGGTCATCATGATCATGCGGGCAACCCAGAAGAAAATGATGTCAAAGCCAGTCACCAACACATCAGTCGGGTGGAACATTTCCAACTCAGGTGTTTTTTCCGGCCAGCCCAGCGTGGAGAAAGTCCACAATGCAGAACTGAACCAGGTGTCCAGTACGTCATCATCCTGACGTAAAGCCACATCAGCCGCTAAACCATTGTTCGCACGCACTTCCGCTTCATCACGGCCAACATACACGTTACCGTTGTTGTCATACCAAGCCGGAATACGGTGGCCCCACCACAACTGACGGGAAATACACCAATCCTGAATGTCACGCATCCAAGAGAAGTACATGTTTTCATACTGTTTCGGCACGAACTGAATACGGCCATCTTCCACCGCTTCAATGGCTGGTTTTGCCAGCACATCGGCACGTACATACCACTGGTCGGTCAACATCGGCTCGATCGGTACACCACCTCGGTCGCCGTAAGGCTGTTGCAACACGTGATCTTTGATCTCGTCCATCAGGCCTTTGGTTTCGAGTGCGGCGATGATCGCTTTACGCGCCGCATAACGCTCAAGCCCCGCAAATTCAACAGGTAATGCCGCCGGATACACATCGCTTGGGTTGCCTTTGCTGTCATATACTTCCGCTTCCGCACGAATGTGTGCATCCAGCGTGAAGATGTTGATCATCGGCAGGTGCTGACGTTTACCAACTTCGTTATCGTTGAAATCGTGCGCTGGCGTGATCTTCACACAACCAGTACCTTTTTCCATATCGGCATGTTCGTCAGCAACGATCGGAATACGACGGCCCACCAGTGGCAGTTCAATAAACTTGCCGATCAACGCCTTGTAACGCGGATCTTCCGGGTTCACCGCCACTGCAGTGTCACCCAGCATGGTTTCCGGACGCGTGGTGGCCACGATCAAGTAGTCTTTACCTTCGGCCGTTTTCTCGCCATCCGCCAGCGGATAGCGCAGATGCCACATGTTGCCTTTAACTTCTTTGTTTTCCACTTCCAGATCAGAAATTGCGGTGTGCAGTTTCGGATCCCAGTTCACCAGACGTTTACCACGATAGATCAGATCTTGTTCGTACAGACGCACAAACACTTCCTGCACCGCATGCGACAGCGCTGGGTCCATGGTGAATGCTTCACGATCCCAATCCACAGAGGCGCCTAAACGACGCATTTGACGGGTAATGGTGCCGCCAGACTCTTCTTTCCACTGCCAAATCTTGTCGATAAATGCATTACGGCCATAATCGTGGCGTGTCTTGCCTTCTTCAGCAGCAATCTTACGTTCCACCACCATCTGGGTCGCAATACCGGCATGGTCAGTACCCGCCTGCCACAGCGTATTTTTGCCCAGCATACGTTGATAACGGATCAGCGAATCCATGATGGTCTGCTGGAACGCATGGCCCATATGCAGGCTGCCCGTCACGTTCGGCGGCGGGATCACGATACAGTAGCTGCCATTGCTGGTGTCGCCACTCGGTTTGAAATAGCCCTGTTCTTCCCAGTGCTGATACATCGCCTGTTCAATGGCGTTTGGATTAAACGTCTTTTCCATCTGTCTTCATCTGTCTTATGGGAGTGTCGGTGCAGGCACCGTCTCCAGCGTGAAACCCAGCGCCCGATATTGCTTATAGCGGTCGCGCGCCTGTTGTTTTTGTGATTCATCCGCAGGAACGAAATCAATGATCTGAGCAAAACGATTGGCAAATGCCGGAATACTATCGGCCAAATTAATAAGCACCTGTCGACTACGTTTGGGCATACCGGTACCGATTTCGACAGGGGCTTGTGTCACTGTCGCCTCATCGGAGAGGCCATGCGGTACAAAACTGTGTGGATCTTGCTGCCACAACATCTCATCTAACTGCTCTGCCTGTTCTTGTGTCTGCGTCAGCAAAAACAGCGTTTGATTCTGACGGAAACGTGCTGTGGTCAGCTGGCAGGCTAACACCGCAACCGCACGGCTCAAACCATCACCAACCTGTGCTGGTGATGCCTCATCCGGCAGTAAATAAAAAGTGACATGTGGCATGCAGTAAAAGGGCGTGACCGCCCTATCCTATCTATTTTTCAATGGGTCGAAGAGTGTTAATCGTCGACTTCTACGCCAGCGCGGTTCAGCAAGAACTGCGTCAGCAATGGCACCGGACGTCCGGTCGAACCTTTCTCTTTACCTGATTTCCAAGCCGTTCCGGCGATATCCAGATGCGCCCAGTTATATTTTTTCGTGAAACGACTCAGGAATGCGCCCGCAGTAATAGCTCCTGCCGGACGACCGCCGGTGTTCACCATATCGGCAAACGGGCTTTCGATCTGCTCCTGATATTCATCCCACAGTGGTAAACGCCACGCTTTGTCGCCTGACAATTCCGATGCGTTCAGCAGTTCATGCGCCAGCGGGTTATGGTTCGACATCAAACCACTGGCATGGCTGCCCAACGCAATCACGCAAGCGCCGGTCAACGTCGCGATATCAATCACTGATTCCGGCTCAAAGCGTTCCACATAGGTTAGAACGTCACACAATACCAGACGCCCTTCCGCATCGGTATTTAATACTTCAATGGTCTGGCCTGACATCGAGGTCAGAATATC
>CALMKU010000386.1 GCA_937866945.1 uncultured Tolumonas sp. | reverse complement strand
ATTCTGGAATCGATGCAGGATGCGCGCAATATGCGGCATGTCAGCCGCGAATAATTTTCACTCTGGTGATGAAGTGGCGTAGAATTCGCGCCCTTTATTTATTATTGATTTGTTTGAGGTTCACCATGAAATTGCTGGATGTGCTGAAAATAGCAGCCCAATATCTGTTACCAAAACATGCGGTGTCCCGACTGGTCGGTTATCTGGCAGCTGCAGAAGCCGGTGCCGTGACAACTTGGCTGATTAAGGCGTTTATTAAGCGTTTTAATATCAATATGAGCGAAGCCGAGTTTGACGATCCCGCGCATTATAAAACCTTTAATGCCTTTTTTACCCGTAAATTAAAAGATGGTTTGCGTCCAATCGTGGCCGAGCCAGATGCGGTGGCACTGCCAGTAGATGGTTGTATTAGCCAACTGGGCGACATTCAGTATGGCCGAATCATTCAAGCCAAACGCCATGATTTTAGCGTCCGTGAATTGCTGGGTGGTGATAATGATTTATCGGATCAGTTTCAGAATGGCAAATTTGCCACTATCTATCTGTCACCGCGTGACTATCACCGCATTCACATGCCGCTGGATGGTGAATTACAGAGCATGGTGTATATCCCAGGTGATCTGTTCTCGGTCAATCCACTGACCGCGCAAAACGTACCGAATCTGTTTGCCCGCAATGAACGCGTCGCTTGTGTCTTCAAAACACCGTATGGCCCAATGGCTTTGGTGTTGGTGGGGGCAACCATCGTAGCCAGTATTGAAACCGTCTGGGGAGGCACCGTGACACCACCAGCAGGTAAATTGGTAAAACGCTGGGACTTCCACGGTAATACCCCTATCACGCTGAAAAAAGGTGAAGAGATGGGATTATTTAAACTGGGTAGTACGGTCGTTTGTTTGTTTCCACCCAACATGCTGGAGTTTGCTGAACATCTCAAACCAGAGACTGAAACTCGTTTAGGTCAAATATTCGCACAACTCAATAACACTTCAGCGCAATAACATTCTGCCACAGCAGATCTGAAATTCAGGTCTGCTGTTCCCTCCGAAACACCTCAAGTTCCTCTATAATCGCAACGCTTTGATGAGAAACAAGATCTTGATAGGTCATTTCAGGCAAAATATCGCGCGTGTCAGGATGACCATCCGGATAAAAGAGAGCTGATTCTCATTTTTACGTGTTTGCTTTCGCTACAATTTTTTAACACGTCAGAAATTACCCATTTCTGTTCATGCGTTTATAGCCAAAGTAATTGGCGTTGCAGCAAGGCGACAAGTGAGTAAATCCCCATGAACATAGATTGACTATGTGATTGGGGTGAGTGAACGCCGTCAACGACGCTGCAATTTCAAGTACGAAGGGTATATCAACAAATAAGCAGAAGATGGTTGAACAGATTGAGTCTATTGTTAATAGACCATCAAAGAGTCGCATAACAAACGCTTGGATTTATGAGCCAGAGGAGGCCTAAGTGGACATTATCAAGACCGATGTCGCGATTATCGGAGCAGGAGGCGGTGGATTACGAGCTGCGATTGCAATTGCAGAAAAAAATCCCGAGCTGGAAATAGCACTGATATCGAAAGTTTATCCAATGCGTAGCCATACTGTGGCTGCTGAGGGTGGTGCAGCTGGGGTTGTTCGTGAAGATGATAGTCTCGATAATCATTTCCATGACACCGTTTCTGGTGGCGACTGGTTATGTGAACAGGATGTCGTTGAGTATTTCGTTGAAAATGCGCCGAAAGAACTGACTCAGCTGGAGCACTGGGGTTGCCCTTGGAGCAGAAAAGAAGACGGCAAAGTGAACGTTCGCCCATTTGGCGGCATGAAAATTCCGAGAACCTGGTTTGCTGCCGATAAAACTGGCTTCCACATTCTGCATACCCTGTTCCAGACTTCGATTAAATACCCTTCTATTAAACGCTTTGATGAACATTTCGTACTCGATTTGTTAGTATATGAAGGTCGTCCGCAAGGTGTGGTCTGTTTTGATATCCAAAATGGTGTCACCCGCATTATCCAGGCGAAATCCGTCATTATTGCCACCGGTGGTGGCAGCCGCGTTTATCGCTTCAACACCAATGGTGGCATTGTTACCGGTGATGGTATGGCACTGGCTTACCGTCATGGCGTACCACTGCGCGATATGGAGTTCGTTCAGTATCATCCAACCGGCTTACCCGGCTCAGGTATTCTGATGACCGAAGGCTGTCGCGGTGAAGGCGGTATTCTGCTGAACAAAGACGGTTATCGCTATCTGCAAGATTATGGTTTAGGCCCGGAAATTCCAGTGGGTGAAACCAAAAATAAATACATGGAATTAGGTCCGCGCGACCGCCTGTCTCAAGCATTCTGGCAGGAACAGCAACGCGGCCGCACGATAGAATCGCCATTTGGTGATGTCGTACATCTGGATCTGCGCCATCTGGGCGAGAAAAAACTGTTGGAACGTCTGCCATTCATTTGCGAATTGTCGCGTGCCTATATGGGCGTTGATCCGGTCAAAGAACCGATCCCGGTTCGTCCTGTTGTTCACTACACCATGGGCGGTATCGAAACTGATGGGCTGGGCGCAACCCGCATGCCGGGTCTGTTTGCCGTGGGTGAATGTGCATCGAATGGCCTGCACGGCGCCAACCGTTTAGGTTCAAACTCTCTGTGTGAAATCGTGGTATTTGGCAAAGTGGCCGGTGAACAAGCTGCATTGTTCGCTAAACAACACAGCCATATCGACAGTAACATTCTTTATCGTCAGGGTTTAGAAGTCGTTGCGAAGTCAGTTTCACTGATGGAAAACGGCGGCACAGAAAATCCGGCGGATATCCGCAATGAGATGGGTGATGCCATGGAAAGCGGTGTGGGTATCTACCGTACTGCTGAAACCATGCAAAACACCATTGATAAGCTGAAAGAGCTGAAAGAACGCTATAAACGAGTTCGTGTAGCCGATAAATCATCGGTCTTTAACACCGACTGGCTCTACACCATCGAATTAGGCTTCCTGCTCGATGTCGCCGAATCAGTGGCGCATTCAGCTATTCAGCGTAAAGAGTCTCGCGGTTCGCACCAGCGGATCGACGGCTTTGAAGAGCGCGATGATGTGAACTATCTGAAACACTCTTTAGCTTTCCGCAATGAAAATGGTGCTCCGACCATTGAATACAGTGATGTCAAAATTACCAAGTCACAGCCAGCAAAACGCGTGTATGGCTCAGAAGCAGAGAAGGGAGCGAAATAATGGCTGAGATCATGGAGATTGAAGTATTACGGTATCGTCCTGAAGAGGATAACGAGCCGTGGACCCAGCGTTATCAGGTGCCATTTACCCATGAAATGTCGGTTCTGGAAGCACTAACACATATCAAGGATCACATTGACTCAACCCTGAGCTACCGTTGGTCCTGCCGAATGGCCATTTGTGGCTCTTGCGGCATGATGGTGAATGGTAAACCAAAACTAGGCTGCAAAACCTTCCTGCGTGATTACATCAGTGAAGGTAAAATCCGCCTGGAACCATTGGCAAATTTCCCTATCGAGCGCGATCTCGTGGTAGATATGTCCGATTTCATGCAGAAATTGGAAAAAATTAAGCCTTACATCATCCCGAAAGAAGAAAAAAATCTTTGCGATGGAGAATACATCCAGACGCCGAAGCAGCTCGCGCACTACAAACAATTCTCACAGTGTATTAACTGTGGTTTGTGTTATGCCGCCTGCCCGCAGTATGCACTGAAACCGGAATTCCTAGGCCCAGCAGCTATTGCTCTGCTCTATCGTTACAACGAAGACAGTCGTGATGGTGCCAAGGAAGAGAGAATGAAGCTCATACACCAGGAAGCTGGCGTATGGAGTTGTACGTTCGTCGGTTTCTGTTCTGAGGTTTGTCCGAAAGGCGTTGACCCGGCTGCTGCAATTCAACTTTATAAAGCTGAAAGCGCAAAAGATTATGTCATCGCTATGTTCAAACCGGAGGACTGATCATGGATATCTCTCAAAGCAAACGTAAACCGTATGTCCGTCAGGTTAAAAAGAGCTGGTGGTTACGCAACAGTTTCTATACCGGCTACATGCTGCGTGAAGGTACCTGTATTTTTGTGGGTGCCTACGCCGTTATCCTGCTTTGTGGTCTGTTGCGCTTAAGCCAAGGCCCAGAGGCATTTGCTGGCTGGTTGACTGCGTTACACAGCCCATTAGCGATATTGTTTCATCTGCTCGCCCTGGCTGCATGTCTGTTTCATGCCAAAACCTGGTTCTCGCTGGCCCCGAAAGCAATTCGTATCTTTAAGGGCGAAGAGTTGTTACCAGCAAAACCCATCATTATGGCGCAATACATCGGTCTGGCTGTCGTTAGCGTGATCGTATTATTGATTGCGAT
>CALMKU010000385.1 GCA_937866945.1 uncultured Tolumonas sp. | reverse complement strand
GTGGGTTTTGTGGCACAACATTTTGGCTTACCACCCGGCAGTTATCCTTGCCATACCGTGCGCTCCTCCGAAGCCTTTGTGGCCCTAGCAAAAGCGGGCGTAGCTTATTGTTTGATCCCCAAATTGCAGATCAGTGCGGAATTACTCAGTGGCGAACTGGTGGAGCTGATGCCACAAACCCCGCTGCGGGAACGCACGCTGTACTGGCAACGCTGGGTGTTGGAGCGCGGCATTTACCGGCGCATTTCACAACAATTGCTGGATTGGTGTCATCAGCTCTTGCCGCAGCAATAAAGCAACTCTCTGATTTAGCACGGTCAGGCGATAAGACGGCTCTGGTATCCTGAACATGATTGGCTGATAATCAAACAATCAGGCCGACAACAACAATAAAAGGACGGGATATGTCTTTGCGTCACTCGATTACCGGCGGATTTATTTTATGTACATTATTTAACCTTCCCGCGCAGGCTTGCAGCGACGACAGTTGCTACCCAACCTGGGATCTGAAACGCGATCTACTCGACACCTGCAATAATACGCCGTTTCTTTCACCGGCAAATGACAGCCGGGTCAATCTGCAACTGCTGCTGGCCGATTACGCGCGAGCACCGCTGACCACACAAACAGCTGATAATTATTATAAAGATCAAGGCTATGCACAGGTGCCATTCCCTATCGACTTGACTGATGAGGCAGAAACCCCGGCGCTGGCACAAAGCGCGCAACCATCGCCCCTCACCGCCCAAGCGCTACAATTAGGCGTAACCAGTGAAGCGGTGAGCACTTTACTCACCGAAAATAATAGCTGGGAAGGTAGTCGCTGTGCGTCGAACAATCAGCAAACTGCGCTGATTTATCTACAACAACTAAGCCAAGCCACGGATATTCCGGCGGAAGAGCAGCAGTCACTGGCACAAAGCCGTCTGGCCATATTGCAAAGCTGCGATGCCGAGCAAAGCCAGCAAGCCGAGCTGCTTCCAGCCAATATCCAATCACCAAACGGTCTGTTGTTTGCCAATTATCTGCAAGGCGCACTGGCGTTTTATAATGGCGACTTCACGCAAGCAATGGTGGCATTTAATGCCTTAAGTCTTAGCCCACAACCGTGGCTGAAAGAAACCGCCAGTTACATGAAAGGGCGCGTCTTCTTAAATTCGGCACAACAAAATGCCTTTGATGACATGGGGTTCCCCAGCACAGACAAAATGGATGTTGCCTCCTTGCAGGCTGCAGAATCCGCCTTTAACAGCTATCTGACGGAATATCCCAAAGGACAATACGCCGCTTCCGCCACCGGATTATTACGCCGGGTTTACTGGCTGATGAATGATCAAAAACGACTGGCACAGGCATATGCCTACTGGTTTGAACACCCGGGAACTGAAGCAAACATCAGCAATAATCAGCTGGTGCAAGAGATCGACAATAAATTGCTGCTCTCGGTCACCGACACCAACAATATTCATGATCCACAACTGTTGGCTATCATTGATTTGATGCTGATGCGCCAACGCAGCAATGATGACAGTCGCCTGCCGTTTACACTGGCCCAATTACAAGCACAAGAAACCCGCTTTGCCCAACAACCTGCCCTATACACCTATCTATTAGGGGCTTATGCGTTGTATGTGGAAAAAGATGCGGATAAAACATTAACTCTGTTACCGGAAACAGCAGATGACACCGAGCTGGATTATCTGCATTTCAGTCAGCAAACCTTGCGTGGTTTTGCACTGGAAAGCAAAGAGCTGTGGGCACCAGCAGAACAACTGTGGTTAAAACTGTTATCGCGGGCTAAACAGCCGTTACAGCGGCAACAATTAGAACTGGCCTTGGCGATGAACTATGAGCGGAGCGGAAAAGTAACTCAGGTTTTTGCTCACAACACAGTCGTCAAAACCCCGATGGTGCGGGAAATTTTACTGCGTAATATTGCCAGCCCCGCGTTACTGCGCCAACAAATCGCGCAACCGGCGTCAGCTCAGGAACATGATGTCGCACTGTTTACCCTGCTGTATAAAGATCTCACCCATGGCTTTTATGCCGACTTTCTGAACGATATAAAACAGTTACCGGCAAAAGCCAGCACCGAACTGCTGTTTATGGGCTCAACCTACAGCGCCCAGCAGGCTCTGGCGCTGTTTCAGTGGGACGGTAAAAACGCGACAGAATATCAATGTCCGGCGTTAAATGACGTCGTGCAAAAACTGCAGAATGATCGTAGCAGCCCGCAGGCCCTGAACTGTCTTGGCGAGTTTATACTGCGACATGGTTTGGATGATTTCCCACTCAATAGCCAGCCGGAAAGTCATGAACTGGGCGGTACCGCCACACAATTTGCCGGGAAACCATTTTCCCGTTTAGAGGGTTATCAACAAGTGATGGCGAATAAAACCGCTGCGCATGAGGATAAAGCCTATGCCCTGTATCGCGCGGTAAACTGCTTTGCGCCAAGCGGTTATAACAGCTGTGGCTCACAAGAGATCCCGATTGAGCAACGGAAACAATGGTTTCATACATTGAAATCGCAATATGCAGATACCCGTTGGGGTCAACAACTCAAATATTATTGGTAATGCCTAAACTAAGTTTTCTACTCTGCTTGCTGGCCGGAATGACCGTCCTGCCAGTACAGGCCGCAGTCAATGCCGCCGATTACCAGGCTTTCTGGCTGTGGAGTGCTGTCCGTCCGCAACCTGTTCTGGCACAAGCTGAATCACTGTATATCCTGCAAGGGCAAATCAGCGAACGTCGCGGCCAGACACAGTTTATTCCTCAAGGTATCAGCACACCACGCCTGCGGCATGGTAAAGTCTGGCTGACCTACCGGGTAGAAACATTAGTGTGGCCAGAACCGGTATTCCGCACTATCGAACAGCAAATAAATCGCTGGAAAAAACAAGGTAATCCGATCATCGGGATCCAGATCGATTTTGATGCCCGCACGCTGCGCATGCAGCAATACGTCTCGTTTTTACGTACATTACGCCAGCAATTACCCGCACAATATGCACTGAGTATTAGCGGGTTGCTCGATTGGAGTAATCACTCCTCCCCTGATGTCGTGAATCAGTTGAGTGACGTCGTCGATGAAGTGGTGGTGCAGACCTATCAGGGTAAACAGACTATAAAAAATTACGAAGCTTACCTACCGCGACTGGCGCAACTGCGCATTCCATTTAAGGTCGGGCTGGTGCAGCACGGTGAATGGCAGGCACCGGATTATCTGGAAACCGCGCCATTCTTCCGCGGTTATGTCGTGTTCTTATTAAACGAACCGAATTGATAGTTGGCGTTTATACGCTATTTTCCAACTGCCGCAACAACAGTAATAACGCCGCAACACTACGCGCCTCATGAAATTCCGGGTGATCTAGCAGCGCTTCGGCGTCATGCAGTGGCCAGGTGACAATTTCCAGCGGTTCCGGTTCATCGCCCACTAACTGTTGCGGATAAAGACCCTGTGCGAGAAAAATAGCCATCCGGGCATTCATAAAACCAGGAGCCAGTGACACCTGCTTTAAAAACGTCAGTTGCCGCGCAGCCATGCCAACCTCTTCCTGCAACTCACGATTAGCCGCTTCCGCATCCGTTTCGCCTGCATCGACCAGCCCTTTCGGAAAACCCAGTTCATAAGCGTGAGTGCCCGCCGCATACTCTCTGACCAGCAACATAGTACCATCTGGCTGAACAGGAACTATCATGACTGCATGCCGGTTGCCACCGGGAATACGTTCATAGACCCGTTCTTCACCATTACTGAAACGCAGATGTAAAGCCTCAACCCGGAACAGGCGACTCTGCGCGACGACATCGCGTTGCAGAATTTCAGGTAAAATATGGTCTGATTTAGCCGGCTTATCTGACATAAAAATCACATAATGTTAAAAAACGGTAACAACAGTATATCGCCAGCAATTAACACTGTCTTTGTCGTTATTCTGTGATTTTGCCAATGATTTCCGCATAAGCCCCTGCAAATGGTTGTGTCGTGGGTTATCACATAGCAAAATGATTCCCCCTGAACATGGGGGCATAAATATAAAGAGAATTAAGAAATGAGGCTATTGGCGATCCGAAGCTGGTTACTGAGTGAACAAAGTCTTACCGGGCTGCAACGCGCTATCGTCCTGATTTTATTGTTAGGCAGCAGTTATCAACTCGCCCAGATCAGCTGGCAATTATTACC
>CALMKU010000384.1 GCA_937866945.1 uncultured Tolumonas sp. | reverse complement strand
GGCTCCAGATGACAAACATGATCTCATATCAGGAACTTGTTCGCACCTTCCCTAGTCGTTTTTAACAACTGACAAAAAAGCAGGTCTTTTTTTGGCTTGTGGTTCTGGCTGTTCGATAGGCTGTTCATCTTCATTGAGACGATATTGGAATGGTTGAGAATCCACCAGCTCTTTGCCATTGATGCCGTTCAGTCCGATCAATTGATCAGTGCAAAATGAAATACGCGTAACAACATTTTGAATCCGACATTCAAAACTGATCATGTTGTCGTTATGAATAAAGTATTTCATCGCTGCCGGTGTCAGAGATAAATTCACATACCACAGATTGTCATCTTTGTGGACGTGTGCAACCAATGGAGCAGGGATCCACGAGCTCAGTTTCAAGTCGCCGTTATGATCCAGACTCGACGCCAACCAACGGCATGAATACTTTTTACTTCATCATTCTGGCACATGTCTTCATATACAATATCAAACACAGCCGAATTGATTTTTGCACATCTGCGCATTTGATGGTTAATCGTTGTCATAACGTCCTCTACCTATACCCAGTCATACGATCACTTCTTAATTTATCATTTTGCTTTCCGATTAGCTTTCATGTGAGCAATTATTCTCTAAAATCCCATCCGCGCTAACTTTCCCTACACAAACACGATCCGTTTGAATAATCCTATTCCGGCTCTATCCAAGTCGATTTAAAGTCAAACCAGCCGAGATTGTTCAAGTGAAAGCCTTTTGCTTGCTCCGGGCCTTTCAGTCGCATCCAATGGTGAAACAGCGGTTGTAACCAGCCGGAAGTGGTTGCAAGTCTCATTAATTCCTCAGCATTAATGGTGTTATTCCGCCATTTGGTTATCCAGCCATTCAATTGCGAAATATCCCCCTATTTCACGGAACATTTCGTTGAATACATCAGATGGTTTGCCAGTAAAACCGGCCACCAGCCCAGCAGCATAATCAACATCACTCAGGCTGGAATTTAACCAAGTCGCCGTTTCAGAGGAAATCTCGGGAGTATACTTCGCTTTATCCGTGACTGACCTTAGAAGATGATTTTGTTGCTCATCAAACAACTGCGGCACGCTCAGTTCCGGCCACATTAAAATTTCCACTTCATCAAGTAATGCCCGCAAGCCAAAATAATGATCAAAGGCTTGAGCCGCAAATGCCAATCATCATTATCAGCCACACAATATGGACCGGTATCGATAGGTTTAGCGGCAAAAGCAATTTGCAACGCATGATCTACCGCGCATGCCCCTCAGACGGCTAGGTCACCCAACACCAGCGGATAAGGCAATGCGCAACTGGCCGTAAAAACCATTGGTGGCAGACTTGACGCTATCGCGTGCCTGCTCCAGTGCCGCAAAGACACGCGGAACGAGCTCTAGGAACAGTCGCCCCGCACGGGTCAGTGGGTACTTAGGGTGATACGGACGAACAGGCGGACGCCAAGTTCTTCTTCTAGCTCCTTGATTGTGCGAGATAGTGGCGACTGGTCGATATTCAACCGCTCGGCTACACGGGCGAAATGGAGTTCTTCAGTAACAGCCAAGAAGCAACGTAGGTGGCGAAGTTCCATCCAATCCCCCTTGTCAGGTCGCGGGACAATCAGGAGGGAAGCTAAAGTGGCTCAGAATACTTCCAAACAGATAATGGCTTCCAAAAGAAAAAGCTCACATCGCTAGTTAGGCTGGCCTTGCTAGACCGTGCCATTGCTTACTTTATTTTTATCACGTGTTCACATATTCCGATACAGCTTCGGAATCCACAATTCTCGGACTGCTTCCATCGTCGCTACTTATTGGTGAGGTGCAGCTGAGAAATATGAAGGCAGCTATCGCAGAGAGAACAGTGATCCCCATTAGGACATAAAGCAGGCTCTGGAACGCGCAGGCATAACTGGCAATAAGAAGGTTCCGATTTACATCTGGAAGACTCGCGGCTGCATGGAGGAGATCGCCGGACGCAACACGTTGTGCCACTTCTGCGATACGCGTATCAGTGACAGCGCCGGTGTTTGCTAGTGCAGATTGGAGGCTTATTTGAGCGAAGGCTGAAAGCATGGCAACGGCAATGGCTAGCGCGATACATTCGCCGGCTACTCGCGTGGTATTGAAAATACCAGTTGCCATGCCGGCTCGCTCTTTGGGTACGACGCTTATGGAGAGTCCGTCCATCAGTCCCCATGGCATGCCAGCACCGATTCCAATCAGTAACATCGGGATTACTGCGTGTTCCGATTGACCGACGTTGATGAGGCTACAAGCAGCGGGATCACCAGCAATGGCGCCGATAGTGCGAGCATGAGCAGGCCCGCATCTATTTCTGACAATCCTTCCATGCCAATAAAGCGAAGCGGCTGTCGTCATTCGCAGTGGAAACTTGCCGGACTCTAAGTTGATGTCGAAGCAATTAGGGCCTTTTCGCTTCGTATTGTGCGCAGCCCCAGCATACCTAGAGCGCAAGGGCACCCCGCAAAAGCCTGCCGAACTGGAATGCCATGATTGCGTGCGATACCGTTTTCCGACAACGGGCAAGCTGATGGATTGGAGCATATCGACAGACGCGATCTGGTCGCAATTGCGCTTGCCATCCGTACTGACGTTTAACAACATGGAAGCTGTATTCACTGCCGCAATCGACGGGCATGGCATTGCTTACATGCCTGACTTCCTAGTCCATAAGGCTGTACGAGAAAAACTGCTGCAAATTGTGTTGGACGACGACCAACAGGAGCATGGTCAGTTCTGGGCACTGTGGCCGTCAAACCGTCACCTATCCCCCAAAATCAGAGTTTTCGTGGACTTCATCTCGGCTCGGTTATTTACTCAAGGTACTCATATCTAACGAGATGCTTGATCCGCGTGATCGCGACAAATTCACCGAAGCTGAACGTGAAGTCGTACACTGCCGAGTTTCTTGTTGATGTCATAAGGGTTTGCTGAGCTTTCATTTTAGTTACAGTGTAGATAAAAAGAGAATTACTTATCACAGGTAATTCTCTTTTTTGTATGAAATAAAATGCCCCTATTGATCAAGGAATGATTCAAACAGTAGGCATTAATTTCATAACACACCCTATTAATCCCAATGAGAATTCTCACCAAACCGTGCCACCAGAAAATCAATCATCGAACGCATAGCTTGCGACATTTGCTTGCGTGATGCATAGACGGCATAGATGCCCATATCGGCCATTTTATAATCTGGTAAAACCGGCATTAATTTACCCTGTTTGATCAACTCACTGGCAGCAAAGGTAGGCAACATGGTGATCCCACATCCGGTTGCAGCTGCCTGCTGTAATACTAACGCTTCATTGGCACTGAAATTACCTTGTACCGGCACGGAAACCGGCAACCCGTTATGTTCAAATTGCCACAGACTTTGACCAAAATAGGCATAGGTTAAACAGTTGTGCTGGGTTAAATCTTGCGCGGAAGTCGGTGTGCCCCATTTATGTAAGTAATCAGGCGATGCACATAAAACCGAGCGACAGGTACCAATTTTGCGGGCAATTAAGTTGGGGTCAAGATTATTGGTAATCCGAATCGCCAGATCGATACGTTCTTCAATCAGATTAACGGTGCGGTCGACCACTTGTAAATCAACGCTCGTTGCCGGATATCGCGCAAGATAAGCCATCACGGCATCTGTCATATGCGGATGCGCAAACACCGCACTGGTGGTAATACGTAATTGCCCGCGAGGTTCTCCTTCCCGCTCAGCTACTGTGGCTTCCATATCTTCCGCTAATCTCAGCATTTCGCGACAAAGCGGCAACATCTGCGTACCTGCCGTAGTGAGCGTGAGTTTGCGCGTGGTTCGGTGCAATAACCGCGCACCTGACCATTCTTCCATGTATGCAACATAACGCGACGCCATCGCTCGTGACATATCCAGATGTTCTGATGCGGCCGACACGCTGCCACGCTCTACAGTTTCAAGAAACACCTTAATGGCTGTGAACTTATCCATATATGCTTAATTTATGCAACAAACTGTCAACTATATACCTCTATTTGCTCATTTCAATATCCAATAGACTTCATTCCATCAGGTCATGCTACTGCCAGGAACCCATACATGAACGCATTAAAGCTTTATTACTTCTTCGACCCACTATGTGGTTGGTGTTACGCCAGTGCACCCGCATTAGCCGGGTTAGCAGAAGCGTTCCCCGACGCATTAACGTTAATGCCTTCCGGTCTGTTTTCGGAAGAAAATGCTCGCGATATTTCGCCGGAATGGGCAGCGTATGCCTGGCGAAATGACCAACGCATTGAACAGATAACTGGTCAGCAATTCAGTACGGCTTATTACAACCGCGTACTGCACGGTGACAATTTACGTTTTGATTCCGGCCCGACAACACGCGCCATGACGCTGATAGGAACGATTGATCCTGCTCTGGAACATGCGTTTTTAAATGCAGCGCAACAGGTGCGTTATATCCAAGGATTAGATACCGCAAATCCGCAGGTGTTAGGTCTGGTTGCAGAAACGATTGCCGCGAAAAAAGGTATTGAGATCCCAGCTAATCAATTTTCCGCGCAAATTGCAGATGATCAGCAGCTAGCAAAAATGACCAAAGAAAGGATAACGCTGACTCAGCATTTTATGCAGAGGCTGAATATTTCAGGTGTTCCTTTGTTGTTAGTAAGCATCAATGGACAAGAGTTCCTGTTACACGGTGCCGATCTTTATAACGGCCCAAGTAACTTAATTAATGCAATTAAACAGATCGTTAGTTCCCAAAAATAGTGAATCACTTATTAATTAAACGGAGTTCATTATGACAAATAAAATTCTGGTTCTGGGCGCAACAGGCAACATTGGCAAACCACTGACCGGTGCTTTAGTGGCAAAAGGCGAAAAAGTAAAAGCCGCTTCCCGTACTGGTAAAGCCGTTACTGGTGCTGAAAGCGTGGTGTTTGACTTCACCGATCTGTCGACCATTGATAATGCGTTTGAAGGTGTAGATCGTGTTTATGTCATGGTACCAACCAGTCATATCGATGTAGTTTCTTTAGTGACCCCGGTGTTAGACGTCGCAATTAAAAAGGGCGTAAAAATTGTGCTGCAATCAGTGCTCGGTGTTGATGCGGATGACAGCATTCCTTACCGTCAGTTGGAATTGAAAGTTGAACGCTCAGGTGTGCCGTTTGTGATCCTGCGCCCGAACTGGTTCTCTGACAATTTCCATACCTACTGGCTGGCAGGGATCAAACAAAGCGTATTGCAGTACCGGCTGCACAAGGTAAATCCAGCTTTATTGATGTACGTGATATCGCAGAATCTGCTGCGGCTGCATTATCATCTACCAAGTTTGATGGTAATGCCTTTAATCTGACTGGTCCGGAAGCATTGAGCTATGCAGATGCTGCTGAAAAATTATCAAAAGCATCAGGGCACACGATTCAATACCAGGCAATTGATGATGATACGTTCGTTGGCATTCTGACCGGGGTGGGTGTTCCAAAAGATTATGCCAGTTTCTTAGCATCGATCTTCTATCCAGTTCGTGAAGGCTGGACAGCATTAACCACCAATGCAGTTGAAGCATTAACAGGTCATGCACCACGCGCTTTGCAAACATATATCGATGACCATATCGCGTTGTTCAAATAATTTGTAATCACCGATCCCAAAGCCATCTCATTTGCAGATGGCTTTTTTAATTGGCTTGTTCTTTTTTAGCCAGATACATCGCCGAATCGGCATGATGGATCAACTCACTTTCACTCTCACCATGCTCCGGATATATAGCAACGCCAACACTGGGGTAGATATGTAACTGTGTGCTATCCAGATGATAAGGTTGCGACAACGATGTGCGGATCTTGTGTTTGATGATCTCTACATCATTCAAATGCTTAATATGATTGGCCAGAATGACAAATTCGTCACCGCCGATACGCCCTACCGTATCCGACTCACGAACACAATGTGAAAGCCGGCGTGAAACCTCATATAACAATTGATCGCCAGTTGTGTGGCCATACGTATCATTGACCTGCTTGAATTTATTCAGATCGAGATAAAACACGGCCAGCATTTTTTGTTCTCTGTGTGCATTAGCCAGCGCATGTTGCAGACGATCAAGAAACAGTGCACGGTTTGGCAAATGCGTTAATTGATCGTATTGTGCCATATATTCCAAACGAGAGAGCATTCGCTTGCGCTCAATAGCTACCGCTACTTGACTGGAAACGAACTGCAGTAATTCCTTATCTTGTTCCGTAAAGCGCATGCTGTCATCCGAACTCATCACCATCAACACGCCCATGACGCCATTTGACGTTTTGATGGGTGCAATGAGCCAGTTCAACGTCGCCGGATATGCAGCCATCAGATATGGTTGTAAAACAACAGCTACTGTTTCAGGGGTAAGCAATAATGTGCGACCGGTATGAATGACCTGAGTTGCAATAATATGCGGCACCCGGGAGGATGGCTGCTCATCATTATACAAATGTGCGGAATAGGGAAAACTTAAGTCGTTATTCTCTGCATCATAAAGCCCAACCATAAAATTAGTCGCTTGCAACAGATCATCGACAACTTCATGAATACGATGGAATAAATTATCTAAATTACCTGGCGAATTAGCCGCTTCAGAAATAGCATACACAGCAGCCTGCATTGTTTCCGCACGCTTTCGTTCGGTAACATCGCGCGCGACAGCAACCCTCACTTGCTCTGATTCCGACCAACGGGCCGACCACATGATATGCACTATTTTGCCGTCTTTACGCACATAGCGATTTTCAAAATACGGTTTTTTTTCGCCATTAAGAATCTCAGTGACGGCATTGAGTGTTCTCTGACGATCTCCAGGATATACGAATTCGATCATGGGCTTGCCGATCATTTCATCGGGCTTATAACCAAAAATCTGTTCACTGGCCGCACTGACATAAAGAAAATAGCCATCGCGATCGACCACGCACACCGCATCCAGCAGTAAGTCCGTGAAATTAGCGGGAGGGACAGGAATTGCTTTCATAGCTTGACATCACACCTTATGACTCAGCCAAATTAATAATTTTTTCTGCAATTCATGAAACATTATTAAATAACAATGTTTCATCACGTGTGTATTTACAAGCAATTTCCTGACCAATTAACAGAATTATTGGCTAATTAAAGCAATCCGCGTTGATTAAGCAAGTTCCTTTTATGATTTTCAGGATCAGTTAACTTGTTGTATCGCCATCATACCTTGAACTTCATGTTCCAAAATATGGCAATGGAGCATTCTTAACCCTGGAAAATCTTGCCGTATTTTGATGCGAACAGTTTCACCTGACCGAACATTCACCGTATCTTTCCAAGTACGGTACGGCGCGACAGTCCGGACACTATTACGCTCTGTTTCAACAATTTGAAATTGCGTTCCATGCACATGAAATGGATGATCCATATCTGATTGATTACTGATCTCCCAAAGCTCAACCTCATGTATCCGACTAATAAAATCAATTCTATCCATATCAAACGATTTACCATTGATAAGAAATTGCATCGAATGCTGACCATTCGCCATACTCATGACCTCGGTAAAAATAATTTTTTTAACACTTTGTGTCGCACCGAGATCATCAATTTTCCTCAGCGAATTCGGAACATTAATTGAGTTACCCGCCAACATATTTACCGTCGCAATTTTGGTAGTTTTTTCAACCGCTACATGCCCCATTTTTCCTCGGTTATAGGGCTCTAGCTGTAAATTGACACTCCTCTTTTGCCCCAATGTATCAACAATGATCTCCACCCGTTCCGCCGGGCTCAGTAAGAGTTGCTGTAAATCACGAACCGGTTTTTCAAGTAAACCGCCATCGGTTCCGACCAATGTGAATTTATGCCCCGATAACGAGAGATTGAGATATCTGGCGCTGGATGCATTCCAGATCCGCCAGCGCTCAGTGCCTTGCAGATTGATAACGGGTCGGAATTGACCATTCACCAACACATACTGACCTTCACGACCATTCATCCAGTCCATTGCATCATTACCAGCAATAGCCCCCTCGCGGGTTAACTTAAGATCAGAAATCATCAAATTACGCTCAGGTATATTTTTAAGCGGATCATTTTTTGCTCTGACAATAAATGGTGCCGCAAGCCCTCGATAAACCTGCTCTGCTGTATATTCATGCGGATGAGGATGATACCAATACGTTCCGGCACTTCCCACCGGCATGGTAAATCGGTAAGTATGCGATTGCCGCGGCAATACAGGGTCCATCGGATTACCGTCTTGTTCTGGTGGAATAGGTAAACCATGCCAGTGAATTGTAGAAGGTTGCGGTAATTTATTAATGAATGTTATCTCTACCGTATCGCCCTCATACACCTCTATGAGCGAGCCGGGAATACTATTGTTATAGGCCCATACGGTGGTTTTCTTTCCAGCAACAAATTCCATTTCGGTTGGAGCTGCAATGACATCCGCTTTAAACAGATTTTGTTGGTGACTTTGGTTCTCTAATTTAACGATTGGCTGAAGCTCCTCGCCGTGAGGCAACTCCAACACGATTGCGGTGTCTCTCCCCATCATTGGCATCATCATGCCGTGCATTGATTCTTGCGCTGAAACAGGAAGAATAACAACGATAAAGATTGCAGCTAAAATCAGCAGACCATGAGATTGAAATGACATGTTAGCACCCTGTATTTATTGGCTAATGAATAAATAATAGGTGAACTACAGGTAAGCGTGGTGTTGTTTTGGTGCAGGCCCTTTATACGGCCTGACCACAAACAGATCCTAAGATTGTAATTCATACTTAAAAATCATGAATAACAGCGCGTCATGCCCATCTATCAGTCAAGTTTTCATCGGTTACTATCATCATCCGCATTAAAATAAATGCCAGCTTTTTTTCTGGCCTGCGTTAAGACATCAAGCACAACTAATGAATGATCGAGATTTTTGTAGCATGCTGAGTAATCATTCTCAGTAAACATGGCATGAAACGCACGAAATTCATTAACCATATGATTCTCGTGTTCATGTTTATCGATAACGGAAAGCTCATTATTAATGCAACATTCAACGGATTTAGAAATATTGGGTGCACTGGTTAACTTGATATAACCATTGATGCCCTGAACCGTCGCGTGACTAGGGCTTTGTGAGTCTTTGGCCCCACAGCAAACAGCTAGGAATTCTGGATATTGCATAATCAATATGCCTGACGTATCAATGCCATTGAACCCGATATTGGCATAATATTCGACTGTATCCGGTTTTCCGAACAAGCCACAAATAAAATGCACATTGTAGATATTGATATCGTAGAGTGCGCCACCAGACATCTTAGGGTCAAAAGCAGGTAAAACTGTGCCTGAAAGATATTGCGGATAACGGCTTGAATATTGCGAGTAATTACACTGGACTAGTTTGATATCACCAACTTTCTCAAAGTTCTCTTTAATATACTGAAAATTGGGTGAATAAAGTAATGTGATCGCTTCCAAAAGGAACAAGTTATTTTTTCTGGCAATATCCGATAACGTTAAGAGTTCACCAGAATTTGATGTAAAAGGCTTTTCACAAACCACATGTTTATGGGCATTAAGGGCCGCTAAAGCATATTCATAATGCAGATTGTTAGGAATACCGATATAGACGATATCAATCTCAGGATCGTTCAGTAATGCTTGGTAATCGGTATAAATTTTTTTTATGCCAAAGTCTTTGGCTAAGGCTTCACCTTTTGCCCGGCTACTTTCTCTAACTACAATAGCTTCACAAGTAATTTCAGCGATCTGACTGATTGCGTTAAGACATGTAACAACAATGTTCCCTGAACCAACAATACCGACTCGCATGATTTATCCTCTGCATTCATCACAATAAGATTGATGTCGTTTTTCTATCTGATAACAGATATTTCCCCGAGACAAAGAAGCGATACAGGTACAACAGTGAGGAAATATACAGTCAGCATATATCAGTTATTACAAATAAAAACACCGCGCATACCGTTAAATATGCGCGGTGATATTGATCTAATGCAAATTAGATCAGGAAGTCATTCAGAGTTTTACCGGCCGCAATGCCTTCACGGATAGGTACTGGCTGACGACCTTGGCCAGTCCAAGTCTGTACATTACCTTCTGCGTCAGTGTATTTATATTTAGCTGGGCGCGGTTCACGTTTGCTTGTTTTTTCAGTAGCAACAGCACCAGCAACCAAATCAGCTAAATCGATACCTTCAGCTTTCAACAATTCTTTATATTCAGCAATTTTTTGCAGGCGCGCTTCCTGACTCTTACGTACAGACTCTTCATTAGCACGGCGCTCTTCTACGATAGCCGTTAATTTTTCATAACCTTCGTTCAACTGTTCAAGAGTCAATTCACGAGTGATTGCTTTCAGGCTGCGAGCGTTTAAAAAGACACGTAAGAAATCTGACATGGTTTTACCTTCAATTTCATTATTAATGGGGAGGCTTTACTAGCCACCTTTTAATTGTATATTTGAATTATAAATTTAACAAATAAAATTATATTGCATCGACTCACCACTCATATCTCAAAACAAAAGCCAGACAGAAACCAGCTCTTACCTTTATTACTTATTACATCGCGCTAGAAACGCTAGTGTATCCGATTTATTCCTTGGCTTTACTCGCCAACCCCTTAATTATCGCAATTTGAAAATTACAAATTGCAACTTAAGACAGCAGTTCCCAATCAGCACAATTTAGTATATTGAACGAGGTACAGGCTATTAGTCCATAAAAAAGAACGGTTTTAATCCATGTGTATAAAATGGTTAAGAAACATAGCAAACAAGGCCAATTGAGACTAGATATGCAATTTATTCTAGATAGGTTTGCTGTGGTTTATTACTGTTCCTGCACCGATAACTAACTGATCTGCAATAGTTTCATAGCCATTCCATTGTATGAATGATAGCAGACTTGTTTGTTTTCTTGCTGTCTGTTGAATGATAGCGAACGAACGTCATTATTACCTGATAAAAATGCAGATCTATCCCTAAAGAGACATAGATCACCGCTGATTTATTTAGCATTATCGAATGAATATTTTCGTAGTAATGAGGTAAATAAATCATGATCTGTAATACACAATAGACGATCTTGAGCAGCGGCACATTTCAGATAAAAGATTGTTATCTGACCACCTCAATTCAAGATCAAGAATAGTCTATTGCAGTTTTGACCCAACCGCAGACAATTCACATATTGGTCATCTCGTACCGCTGCTGATGTTGCGTCGTTTTAAATTAGCTAGACATAAAGCTATTGCCTTAGTTAGTCGAGCTGGTGATCTCAGCTTTAAAGCGACAGAACGAATTTAAACACGCCAGAAATAGTATGAAACTGCGTTACTGCTTTATCTGCTTTGATTACCACCATTCTGAAATACGATGGCGCCACAGAAAGCGAATTGATATTAAATAATGCCAATTGGGTGCACAAATGGACGTGTTGACGTTCTTACGCGATATCGGTAAACATTTTTCCGTTAATGTCATGTTCGCAAAAGATTCCGTTAAGCAACGATTAGAACATCCTGATCAGGGCATTTCTCTCACTGAGTTTTTCTATTTATTATTACAATCGTACGATTTTGTCGAATTAAATAAAAATTATGATTGTTCAATACAAATTGGTGGCAATGACCAATTGGGCAATATCACTAGTGGCATTGATATGACCCGGTGATTAATTCAGCACAAGGTGTTTGACATGACGTTGCGCTGATGGCACCAAATTCAGTGAAATTGCCCCGATAGGCAGCTTAAATGTTGGTTAAATACCGTGGCAGAAAGCGACACGTAGCCTGCGATTAACGCTTTGGCAAACACCATGATTTCCGGTTTGGCACCCCAGCCACGGAAGCCGAACATCAAACCACTGTGAACAAACCGGTCACCACTTCATCGGCAATCAGCAACATGCCATCCAGCCACACCTCTGAGATTACCGTCAAAACGCCCCTTTGAGATCTAAATGGCAATCATTCTGGATCTGACTCAGGGCGAGATCGTGAACGTTTTATAACCAACATCAAGTCTTGATTGACGTA
>CALMKU010000383.1 GCA_937866945.1 uncultured Tolumonas sp. | reverse complement strand
ACTAAGATGCCACAAGGTTACGACACTATCATTGGTGAAAATGGTGCGACCTTATCGGGTGGTCAACGTCAACGGCTGGCGATTGCGCGGGCATTATTACGTGATATGCCCGTTTTGTTATTGGATGAAGCCACTTCAGCATTAGATTCGGAATCAGAACGCCGAATTCAAACGGCACTTGAATCACTGACTAAAAACCGCACCACACTGGTTATTGCCCATCGTCTTTCTACTATTGAAAAAGCCGATGAAATATTGGTTGTCGATGAAGGCCAGATAGTGGAACGTGGTACCCATGATCAATTACTGGAAATGGGTGGTGCTTATGCCTTATTACGTCGCACGCAAATGGGCGCACAAGCCTCATGATTGAATGGCTTTGGTATCGCCGCAGTTGGGTTAACTGGTTATTTGCGCCATTGGCACTGCTGTTTGCATTACTGACAACGGCTCGTCGTGGACTATACCGTGCTGGTTGGATCCGTAGCTATCGCGCACCTGTACCCGTCATTGTTGTTGGTAATATCACGGTTGGTGGTAACGGGAAAACACCGGTGGTGTTGTGGCTGGTGGAGTTACTCACAAAGGCAGGCTATCACCCTGGTGTGGTCAGTCGTGGCTATGGCGGTAAAGCCCCGCATTATCCTTATTTGTTACATCCTGCTGCTACCGCCGCGGAAGCAGGTGATGAACCGGTGCTTATTTATCAGCGCTGCGGTTGTCCGGTTGCCGTGGCACCAAAACGGGCTACTGCCGTGCAATTACTGGTCGAGCAATGCGGTGTTGATGTCATCATCAGTGATGATGGTTTGCAGCATTATGCGTTGCAACGCGATATCGAATTAGCCGTGATGGATGGCGAACGTCGTTTAGGAAACGGCTGGTTGATGCCAATGGGGCCATTGCGAGAGACTCCGTCCCGATTGCGGCAAGTCATGGCTGTTATCTGTAATGGCGGGCAGGCCCGACCAGATGAAATCCAAATGTCTCTGCAATCCGCACCATTACGAAATGTTCGTACCAATCATGTTGCGATAATTACCGGTGCGGTAGATGCGTTGGCTGGTATCGGTTATCCGCCACGTTTTTTTAATAGTCTATTACAGCAAGGTTACGCGCTAAATCAGCAGGTAGCTTACGCCGATCATCAGCAATTTAATGCCGATGAACTCCAGCAGCGATTTGCTTTACGCCCACTGATCATGACAGAAAAAGATGCGGTGAAATGCCGGGATTTTGCTTTAGACAATTGGTGGTATCTACCTGTTTCCGCACAATTACCGGATAAATTTGCTACCCGATTACTTGCTCAACTGAAGGAGCTTCGCCATGGCGCTGGATTATAAATTACTGGAAATCGTCGCTTGCCCAATCTGTAAAGGCAAACTGAATTATGACAAAGAGCGAGCTGAGTTAGTTTGTCGGGCCGATAAACTGGCTTATCCGGTGGAAGATGATATTCCGGTATTGCTGGAGAACCGTGCGCGTCAACTGACCTCTGATGAGCTGCCATCATGAGTTTTGTCGTTGTTATTCCTGCTCGTTATCAATCGACCCGTTTACCCGGTAAACCGTTAGCGGATATTCATGGTCAACCTATGATTGCTTGGGTCGTTGAACGCGCGAAACAAGCGGGCGCCAGCCAAGTCATTGTTGCGGTGGATGATGAGCGGGTTGCCGCAGCCGTATCTGCTTTCGGTGTCGATGTCTGTATGACTGGCAGTCATCATCAGTCTGGCACCGAGCGTCTGGCTGAGGTGTGTGAAAAATATGCTTTTGCGCCTGATACCATTGTGGTGAATGTGCAGGGTGATGAACCATTGATTCCACCATCGATCATTAGCCAAGTAGCGAACAATCTGGCAAACACAACAGCGCCCATGGCCACACTAGCCGTCGCTATTGAAGATGAACACGAAGTGTTTAATCCGAATGCCGTTAAAGTGGTGATGGATCAGCAAGGTCATGCGTTGTATTTCAGCCGCGCTACGATCCCATGGGATCGTGATGGTTTCGCGCAAACGCCAAAACAGCTACGGCATACTTTCCTGCGTCACATTGGTATCTATGCTTATCGCGCCGGATTTATTCGCCAATATGTAAGTTGGCCAGCCAGCCCATTAGAGCAAATTGAATCATTGGAGCAGTTACGAGTGCTCTGGTACGGTGAAAAAATCCATGTCGCGGTAGCCATAGAAAATCCGCCAGCAGGCGTGGACACCGCTGAAGATCTAGAGAAGGTTTGTCGCTATCTGGATGAAGTTAAACAGAAATAGTGATTCGCACTGTAAATACGTATGAGCCAGAGTGATATCTCTGGCTTTTTTGTTTCTATATTCTTATGCTGAATCGATTCTTCTGTATTGCTTGCATTTTATGTAACTAAGTGTAACATTGTGCAAACAATTTGCGCTCATATCTTCTCAAGGACAGCATCATGAAAATAGGAACCACGCTTGGCGAATTCATCATCAAGAAACAAGCGGATTTTCCACATGCCTCTGGTGAACTTAGCTCCTTGCTCGCCTCCATTCGTTTAGCCGCCAAAATTGTAAATCGTGAGATTAATCAGGCCGGTTTAAGCGATATTCTCGGTGCAATGGATCGGGCCAATGTGCAAGGCGAAGATCAGCAAAAGCTGGATTGGTTTGCGAATGAGAAATTTAAAGATGCGCTGGCCGCTCGCGGCGAAGTGTGTGGATTAGCTTCTGAAGAAGAAGATGACTTTGTCGCTTTCGACCCTGTCAGTGGCAAAAAATCAAAATATGTCGTGTTGATCGATCCGTTAGATGGTTCATCAAACATTGATGTAAACGTGTCAGTTGGCACTATTTTTTCTATCTATCGTCGGGTAACACCTTCTGATCAACCTGCTACACTGGCCGACTTCTTACAGCC
>CALMKU010000382.1 GCA_937866945.1 uncultured Tolumonas sp. | reverse complement strand
TTAGCTACCGCAGCTTGCTGGCTGCCGCGAGCGAGTTAACCGCGCAAGCGTCACAATTAACCAACTGATCGACAAATTCAAAGTCAAACGCTCGCGTTAAGTGGGAATAAAAAAGCGGAAGCCCTGTAGTCTCCGCTTTTTTATGGGTCAATGAAACTTGTCAGCCTTTTAGTTTTGCCGCGACTGTGGCGACATGTTTACCCTGAAAACGGGCAATCGCCAGTTCACGGGCATCGGGTTGCCGGGAACCATCACCACCGGCATAAGTTGTGGCACCATACGGTGTACCGCCGCTGACGTGGCTGATATCAAACAGTTCACTGGCGCCATAACCAATCGGTACAATTACCATGCCGTGATGGGCAAGCGTGGTCCAGGTTGAGGTAATGGTCATCTCTTGTCCGCCACCGACACCTGTCGAACTAAACACACTGGCTACTTTGCCAAACAATGCCCCTTTGGCCCATAAACCACCAGTTTGATCGAGGAAAGTCCGCATTTGTCCGGCCATATTGCCAAAGCGGGTGGGTACCCCAAAAATAATGGCATCATAGTCAGCTAGCTCCGCAGGTGTGGCGACAGGCGTCTGACTGGCTTTGCCTCCGGCAGAAGCAAAGATCGCGGGGTCCATCGTTTCAGGAACCCGTTTGAGTGTGACTTCAACACCATCCACTTCTCGTGCGCCTTCGACCACACTGTTGGCCATCGTTTCAATATGGCCATACATGGAATAATACAGTACAAGCAACTTGGTCATGGTTTGTTCCCTTTCTACGATGAATGATGGGCGTATCATTCACGACAGGTACGCCGGTAATAACTCAGCATTAAGCATAGTCAAACCATAGACTTCCGTGCGTTATTCCGACAATTCAATTTCGGGAACATTGGGTTGCTTTATCCGGAACAATACGCTGACACAAGGGCTGACTTAATCTGATGAGAAAGGTTTCTACCCGTTGGGTATAAGCATTATTCAGCCCGAGTTGTTGATTGATTTCTTTGTGGGTGAGCGGTTCCGGTTGTAATGACGCGCTTATCTGTAGGCTTTTGGCCTGCGAGACAAAATCACGGGCTTGATCGCAAGGTTTATCAGGGCGTTGGGTTGAACAAATCGCCAGAAATGCAGTTTTTTGCGATTTGAGTTGCTGCAACGGGGATGCGGCTTGCCAATACGTGGGATCAGAGCCAAAGGCTTTATCGTAGAAACGGTAATGTTTGGCTGCCATGATCTGAGGAATATCGTACGCCGCACTGTCGAGTGAAACGGTGCCTAACCAAGGCTGCGCACCTTGCCGAGTGGCTAGTGTCGGATCGGCAGCCAGCAAGCTGACCAGATGGGCGCCGGCAGAATGACCCATCAAGACAAATTGGTGTGCATCAGCCCCCCATTGCGCAGCATTTTTTTGCGCATAGGCGAGGGCGGTGGCGACATCCTGGGCCTGTAATAACGGGTCAACCTGAGGCAATAAGCGATAATTGATGGAGATAAAAACAATACCGTCAGGCACCCAACGGGCGATTTTATTATCCACCACGTTACTCATTGCTTTATCGCCAGTACGCCAAGCGCCGCCATGCACCATAATGATTACGGGGGCGTTTGTGAGTGGATGTGTTGGCAAATAAACATCGAGCCGTTGTTTGGCATCCGCGCCATAAGCCAGATTGCGCATTACCCTAACGCCCGCTGGTAATGAATTTGATGTCACGCTCGTGTCAGTAAATTCATCATTTTCTGTCGTTGCCGCATGCCGTTCGGCGAACCGTTCTTGTAAGCGTTCCCGCAGTAAACCGGCCTGTGCGGATGACATTAGAAATAAACAGGATAAGAGCCCAAGAGAGACTATTCGCAGGCGCTGCCTCAGGTGTAGATGCATATCCATTCCTATAATTTATTAAACTCTTTATCAAAGCGGTAACGGCTGGAGGTCACATAACGTTCCATTGCCTGCAATCGTTGATCAAGTTGCTGCATGCGTTCACTCAGTTGGCGAGCCCGTTGTGCGGCATCTTCGCCGTAGCCAAATTGTGGGCGAAATCGGGTTTGTGGCGGCAATTGTGTCGGCTGCTTATCCAGCAGGAATATGCCCGCCAGATAGACTAATGCAGCAAGACTGCCGCTAAAAACAAACAGCGTGATCATCAGAATTCGTATCAGCCAAACCGGCTGCCCATAAC
>CALMKU010000381.1 GCA_937866945.1 uncultured Tolumonas sp. | reverse complement strand
GTATTCTTTGTCATTATTAGTCCTTCCTTTGTTGGTGTGGTGTCTTCGACAACGGGAGGCACTTTATGACTATTTGCAACCGGTTTCACATAAAGAATATGCATCTTCCGGCATACTATTTTCACTGTGCAATAATGGGCGAATTATCATCATCGGAATGCCAAATCAGACGATTCGGCGTTGCCAAACACTGAAAACCAGAAAAAACAGACCAGTAAACCCGACAACCAGAAACCAATCCAGACAAGACATGACGATCACCTGCTGGTTGACGACAGAGAGCAGTGTGGTGGGGGAAAAATAGGTGGTGTTGATTGAGGTGAGAGGTAGGCTTTCGGCGATACGGGTGTAGTGCAACGCCTCCCGATTTTGCAAAAACACGTTGGTAACGGTAATTCCCGTTGAGTTCATCAATTCCCGCAACATATTTTTGGTTTGATAAGCTTGGGAAAAGATTCGATTATCGGTTTCTCGGAATGTGTGAAAAGCGGCGGTGCCTTGACCGATCGCCGTAAAGCCCGATAAAAACAGCAACGGCAGCGCCATGGCCCATAATGGTATTTGCGGCGTGAATTGGCTACATAGAAAGCCGAACACCGTTAAACAGGCAAAGGCAAATAACAGGTAGTGTTTTTGATAGGGGTAGCGAGCCGCCGTGTTCAGATGCACCCACGCAAAACCCAGTGCGATCAACCCAGTGCTACTGAGCAGGATGCCGCAATTCAGTATTGGTATCGTCAGCCCTTGCTGCAGAAAAATCGGGAGCAGGTAGTTGACCGATGACAGGATCAAATAACAGACCGCATAATAAAATAAACCGACTAAATAGCGACTGCTGAACAGATGCCGGAAGGGCAGTAACGACCGATGACGGCGATGTTCCACATAAATGAACAGCGCCAAGCCGCCAAGCGCCAGCGGCAGTAATAACAGCAGTTGTTCCAGATCGCTGATGTCATAAGGCACGGTTTCCACAACATATTGCAACAGTAGTACCCCGGCCACTAGCGCTAATATACTTCCCGGATGCAACCGTCCAGCGCGGCGTTGTTTGCGCACGTTACTGACCGTTTTGCCGCTTAACCACCAGACCAGCCCGATCTGCGGTAACTGGATCAAGAACAGGGCTCGCCAGCTGAAGTGCTCCAGTAATGTGGCGGCTAACATCGGCGCGGCGGCACTGCACCCCACCAGACTGTACGCCATATAGCGGATCGCCAGACCGCGCCCGCTGGGTGTGGCGGGGAAAAAATTCACATGTACCCGTGCTGCGGTGAAAAATGCCGAGCCGCCAAGTGCTTGAATAAACCGCCCCAGAATATAGGCTTCCGGTGTTTGTGCGTGTGCGCAGATCAAGGCGCCAAGCGTAAAAGCGGCGAGGGCATAACGGATGAAACGTCGGTAGCCAAGCTGCGAGACCAGCCAGTGATGCTGGGCAATCATGATGATTGCGGTGGCGGCATACACCGCCGTTGAGAAACTAAAGGTATGCCGTGTCATGCCTAAGCCGCCGCACAAATAAGACGAGGCAAACGAGAGCATGACATTCTGAATAAATTCAATGCATACCATCAGGCTGATATTGATGCGTAACAGCTGACGAATGACAGGGGGATTAAACGGTTCTGCGTACAACATGATGACACCTCGCAAGAGGTGTTTATTGTTAAAAGAAGCTTATAATGAATCAAATGGGTAAATATAATACTTTATATGCAGAATATGAATAATATGCGCACGGATACATTTTTCCAGCAGTTCCGCTATTGGGATCTGAATCTGTTAGTCGTGTTTGAAGCACTGCACTGTGAACAGGGCAATGTCAGCCGGGCGGCAAAACGGGTGGGCTTAAGCCAATCCGCCATGAGCCATGCGCTAAACCGGCTGCGCGAGATGCTCGATGACCCGTTGTTTGTAAAGCAAGGGCATCGCATGCACCCGACCTCGCGTGCATTAGCACTGGCGCCGGTCATTTCCGACTGGCTGGAAAACATCCGCGGGCAGCTTAATCCGCCCGAGTTTGATCCGGCCACCATTCAGCAGGAGATTAACATCGCCATTCCGGAGCATCTGGAGCGGTTGGTGTTGCCAGCCTTACTGGGTTTCTTGCGGCAGCAGGCACCGGGCTTGCATCTGCATTCGCGTCCGGTGCCGATGGCGCAACTGAACGAAGCGTTTGCGCAGGGGCGGATCGACATGGCGATCATCGGCAATGATTGGGAACCCAAAGAGTCATACCAGCATTGCCTGCTGACCGACAGCCGGTTTGTGTATGTGTATGAGGCCAGACAGCTGCAGTTTGCCGAATCAGTGTCGCTGGCCGAGCTGGCGGCGGTGCCGCAATTAGCGTCGAATTATTCGCATAAAACCGCCACCATCATTGATAACTACTTTTCTGTGCATGGCTTAACCCGGCGTATCATGGCGACCTCGGGCGGCATTACCGCGATCCCTGCTATTTTGGCGGAATGTCCGATGCTGTCGATTTTGCCGGAAATCATGATTGCCGATCATCCGTTATTCGAGTCGCTAGTGCGACGTCCTTTTGAGCCCGACAACGTGCGGGCCACTCTGCACCTGGTCTGGCATAAATTGCATGAGCACGATCCGGTGCAGCAGTTCATCCGCGACTGGCTGATCCGGCATTTTGCCAAAAGAGACTGAGCTGTCAGTTTTGGTAAACCTGTCGTAACAGATTTACCGCTTATCATCGGATCTGTTGAACATGGCTATCAGGCAACATGCGTATTGGTGCAAGAGGACAGGATCGATGCAGTCAGTTGTACCTGCGCAAACGAGCCATTTAGTGCCGCTGCAACGGTCGTTTTAACTTGATCAGCCGGCACAGTGTTATCGTCAAAGGTCAGTGCTTTGGTGGCTGTAGCATCAATAGCCACTTGCACATCAAAACCCAGATCGAATGCAGCCCGAGTGGTGGTATCAACACACATATGCGTCATCATGCCGCAAATAACTAGCTGCTTAACCTGCTGTTGTTGTAATACCGCTAATAGCCCGGTGCCGGCAAAAGAACTGGGGAAATGCTTAACCAGCAGAGTTTCATTGTCTGCGGGTAACACGGCTGGATGTAATTGTTGTCCTTCCGTATGCGGCAGGAAAAACGAGGTCGGACGGTTCGGGCGATCGCGCATTTCGTGCTGAATATGGATCACCGGCCACTGCTGCTCGCGATAAAACTGCAGCAATTCAGTGATCTTTGCTAAGGCTTGTTCCGGTTCATGCAAGGCCATTTTTCCACCGGGAAAGTAGTCGTTTTGCACATCAATAATCAACAGCGCACTCTTGTTCATGTTTTTCTCCATGGGTTGGCAGTGAAACTAGCTTAAGCGGTAGCCATGTTTTACGCTGTTGGCGCAAATGACATTTTTATGGTGTAAAACGACAAATGACTGCGAGTTTACGGATTGCCATCGTAGCGTATGAACAGGTGCTGCCTTCGGCTTTGTATGGGCTGGGTGAGGTGTTTACTGCTGTCGAGCGCTTCCGTTTGCATGAGGATGCGGTTCCTGCGGTGGAGTGGCGTTATCTGTTGGCGGGGGAGGAAGGTCTGCCATCCTCATTACCTTGTTGGCAAGCAGACGATCGCGTGGATGTGGTGATATTACCGCCGTGTAGTGCTGGTCAAACACCGCTTTGCCCGGATTGGTTAGCCGCATGGTTACACCAGCAACATCAGCAAGGTGCAGTATTAGCATCGGCTTGCGTGGGGGCGTGCGTGTTAGCACAAAGCGGGCTGTTAGATGGCCGTATTGTTACGACGCACTGGTTGCTGGAAGAGACCTTTCACCAGCAGTTTCCAAATGTGCGCTTAAATTTAGATGCAGTCGTCATCGAAGAAACCGATCTGATCTCGGCGGGCGGCATCATGGCCTGGCTCGATTTGGCAATGCGGATTGTGCGCCGTTATTACGGTGCCACGCTGGTGGCACAGCTGAGTAAATATCTGTTGTGGGATAGTGGTGAGCGCGAACAGCGCTATTACCGGCGTTTCCAGCCGCCGAAACAACATGGCGATAGTGCGATCCTGAAACTACAGCAATGGTTGGAAATGCATTTCCAGACCACTTGCCTGTTGTCGCAACTGGCCGGGCAGGCAGCGATGAGCCCGCGTACCTTACAGCGACGCTTTCTTGCGGCGACGCAACTGACCATCAGCAGCTATGTGCAGCATTTGCGGCTGGAGAAAGCGCGGGAATTACTGGAAACCACCGCATTACCGGTCGAGCAAATTATCTGGCAGATTGGTTACGATGACAGGGCGTCGTTTAATAAGCTGTTTAAGACGCAGATCGGCTTATCGCCCAAGGCCTACCGACAGCGCTTTGGTGGATAAAACACTTTTCAACCTCCCTTCTGCAGTAAATGTCATGCTGATTGTTCCATTTTTCGAGACACTGAACCTCAGAATAGCGGATTTATCTATTTAAATTTGAGTCGTATTCTTGCTCCAACGAAACGTGATGCGTTTCACAAAAACGAAAACTTAACGATAGCGTTGAGTTAATAAAATAAAATTCTGTGGAGTAAAAATCATGACTAATACATTCGCTCGTTTAGCTGCTGTTGCTACTTTATCTTTCGCTGCACTGTCTGCTCAGGCTGACGTGAATACTTACAGCGCACACGGCTCGGTTGTTGCTGTCGATGCGGCGGATCAAAAAATCACGGTAAAACAAGATGCAGTGACTGAACTGGGCTGGCCTGCTCGCACCTTCACTTATGTTGCTGACGGTAGCAATGTGTTAAAAGGTATCGCCGTTGGTCAAACCGTTGATGTGAAATTCACTACATCAAACGCATTCAATGGCAGCGCCCATTTTGTTACGCCAGTAGGGCAATAATTTTCGATTAAAATGCTTACCAAGGGTTATGTTCATAACCCTTTTTTTATCCCGTGCCTTAGGGGTGAAAATTAGTGTGTTTTTTTGTTTTATCACTGTGTCACTAATTTTTTGCACTCCACTTTCCCCTCTGCATTCTTGTGATGAGGGGCTTTTTCTCTCTTCCTCCTTTCCGACTAATAACCTACGGTGATGGATAAAAAAATCCCTCGCAAGCGAGGGATTTTAAACAGTAATAAAACTCAGCGCGGTGCGAGGAACAGTTTGTAGGTTTCATCGTCGCTGACATCGCGCGATGGATAACCCAGTTCCTGCAAGTGACGGTTGAATGCTGGCATATCATCATCGCCCAGCTCAAACCCACATAATACATAACCGTAATCGGCACCGTGGTGACGATAATGGAACAAGGTAATGTTCCACAACGTGCCCAACGTTTCCAGAAAACGCAGCAGTGCACCGGGTTGTTCCGGGAACTCGAAGCTGAACAGGCGCTCTTGCACCGTTTTGCACGGGCGACCACCGACCATGTAGCGCACATGATTTTTCGCCAGACTGTTATCGGTGATATTCAGCACGGAATAACCCGATTTTTGCAGGTCTGCGACCACCTGTAACAGCTCTTCAGTGCCATTGTTCAGGCGTACAGAAACGAAGATGGTGGCTTCTTTGTCTTCCGAGTAACGGTAGTTGAACTCAGTGACCATGCGCTTGCCGAGAATGTGGCAGAACTCCAGAAAGGCGCCTTTGCGCTCCGGAATGGTGACTGCCAGTACACCTTCGCGTTTTTCACCCAGCTCACAACGCTCAGACACATAACGCAGACTGTGGAAATTGACGTTGGCACCCGACAGGATAGCGGCCATGCGCGCACCTTTGATGTGCGTGGTTTCCACGTATTTCTTTAAGCCAGCCAGCGACAGTGCCCCGGAAGGTTCCGCTACCGCGCGGGTGTCATCGAAAATATCTTTCAGCGCGGCACAGATCTCATCGTTGGTCACGGTGATCACGTCATCCAGATACTCACGACAGACGCGGAAAGTTTCATCACCGGCGCGTTTTACCGCCACGCCATCGGCAAACAGCGAGACGCGGGGCAGATTAACCGGTTCACCGGCATCCAGCGCCGCTTTCATCGATGCGGAACCTTCGGCTTCCACCCCGATCACTTTGATGTTCGGCAGCAGTTGCTTGATATAGACCGCCACACCAGCCGCCAGACCGCCACCACCGACCTGCACAAACACGTGCGTCAGGCGGGTGTCTTGTTCCAGCAATTCACGGCCAATGGTGCCTTGTCCGGCGATGACATCGACATCATCATATGGCGGGATCAGGGTATAACCATGTTCCTCGGCCAGGCGACGGCTTTCGGCATAGGCTTCATCAAAGCTGTTGCCGAACAACACTACGTTACCGCCCATACGACGCACGGCATCAATTTTGATGTCCGGCGTGGTGGTTGGCATCACGATGATGGCCGGAATTTTCAGCTTCGCACCGGATAGCGCCACGCCTTGTGCATGATTACCGGCTGAGGCGGCAATGATGCCTTTCGCGCGCTGTGCTTCACTCAAACCGGCGATCTTGTTATAGGCCCCGCGCAGTTTAAACGAGTGTACTGGTTGTAAGTCTTCGCGCTTGAGCGCCACGTGGTTGCCCAAGCGATCGGAGATCTTTTTCAGCGTCTGTAACGGGGTGACTTTCGCCACCTCGTAGACTGGCGACAGCAGGATCTTGCGAAGATAATCGCTGGCCTGCGGTTGTGTGTCGCTCATGCTTATTCTCCTAGTTTGCTGCGATCGCGCACGGCACCTTTGTCAGCACTGGTCGCCAGATTCGCGTAAGCACGCAGTGCAAAGGAGACGAAACGGTCACGGTTGACCGGTTTCCATGCCGCTTTGCCTTTGGCTTCCATCGCGGCACGACGGGTTGCCAGTTCAGCATCGCTGATTTTGATATTGATGGTGCGTGATGGAATGTTGATGCTGATCAGATCGCCATCGGCAATCAGGCCGATGTTACCGCCTGCTGCGGCTTCCGGTGAGACGTGACCAATCGATAACCCTGATGAACCACCAGAGAAACGACCATCAGTGATCAGGGCACACACTTTACCTAAGCCCATCGATTTCAGATAAGAAGTTGGATACAGCATTTCCTGCATACCTGGGCCGCCTTTCGGGCCTTCGTAACGCACGATCACCACATCACCGGCTTTCACTTTGCCGCCCAGGATACCGGCTACTGCATCGTCTTGGCTCTCGAACACCACGGCTGGGCCTTCGAATGTCAGAATGGATTCATCCACACCGGCGGTTTTTACGATACAGCCGTCAACAGCCAGATTACCGGCCAATACGGCTAAACCACCATCCTGGCTGTAGGCATTTTCTTTGGTGCGGATACAACCTTCTTTACGGTCTACATCCAGTGACGGCCAGCGGCAATCCTGACTGAATGCCACGGTGGTCGGAATACCGGCTGGGCCTGCGCTGTAGAATTTTTTCACTGCGTCAGACGGGTTCAGTGCGATGTCATATTGCTCAATCAGCTCGGCCAGTGACAGACCCAACACATTGCGCACGTCGGTGTGCAACAAACCCGCACGGCTTAATTCACCCAAAATCGCGACGATACCACCGGCGCGATGGACGTCTTCCATGTGATATTTCTGGGTCGATGGCGCGACTTTACACAGCTGTGGCACACGGCGCGACATGCGATCGATATCGGCCATGGTGAAGTCGACATCACCTTCTTGCGCAATCGCCAGCAGGTGCAATACGGTATTGGTGGAACCGCCCATGGCGATATCCAGTGCGATAGCATTTTCAAATGCATCACGGGTAGCGATAGAACGCGGCAGTGCGGTCACATCGTCTTGTTCGTAATAACGTTTGGCCAGTTCAACGATACGATGACCGGCACTTTTGAACAGCTGTTCACGGTCAGCATGGGTTGCCAGCAGCGAACCGTTACCTGGCTGAGACAGGCCCAGCGCTTCGGTCAGACAGTTCATTGAGTTGGCAGTAAACATACCAGAGCAGGAGCCGCAAGTCGGGCAAGCACTGCGCTCAACCGCTGCGGTGTCTTCATCGCTGACCGTTGGGTCAGCCGCCATGATCATGGCATCAACCAGATCCAGCTTGATGATTTTGTCTGACAGTTTGGTTTTACCGGCTTCCATCGGGCCGCCAGATACGAAAATCACCGGAATGTTCAGGCGCATCGCGGCCATCAGCATACCGGGGGTGATTTTGTCGCAGTTAGAGATACAGACCATTGCATCGGCGCAATGCGCGTTGACCATGTATTCCACCGAGTCAGCGATCAGCTCGCGCGATGGCAGTGAATAGAGCATGCCGCCGTGGCCCATGGCGATACCGTCATCGACCGCAATGGTGTTGAACTCTTTGGCGACACCGCCTGCCGCTTCGATTTCACGCGCCACTAATTGACCCAGATCTTTCAGATGCACATGGCCGGGCACGAACTGGGTGAACGAATTCACTACCGCGATAATTGGTTTATCGAAATCACCGTCTTTCATACCGGTGGCACGCCACAGGGCGCGAGCGCCCGCCATGTTACGACCTTGAGTGGTCGTTGCGGAACGTAACTTAGGCATTGCTGTCTCCTCAAAGGAAGCTGCCGGGCATCTGCATCGGCCTTACTGGCAGCTTCGCGATTATCTGTTTGGCTATTATTCGATGGTTGTGCAAAACAAGAAGGCGCCAGTTATGCGCCTTCTCTACATCAATTATTTGCTAACTGGGGTCAACCAACCCCATTTGTCTTCGGTCTCACCATTGAACAGACCAAAGAAGGCTTTCTGGATCTCTTCAGTAATTGGGCCTCGGCAACCTTCACCGATCTGCATACGATCGACGGAACGTACTGGGGTGATTTCAGCGGCAGTGCCACACATGAAGATCTCATCCGCCAGATACAGCGCTTCACGTTGCAGTGACTCTTCACGGATGGTGTAACCCAGTTCGCGCGCCAGTGTCATGATGGTGTCACGGGTGATGCCTGGCAGAATGCCTGAGGTGGTTGGCGAGGTGTGCAGGACGCCGTTTTTCACGATAAACAGGTTTTCGCCGGAACCTTCCGAGATGTAACCGTTGGTATCCAGCGCGATGCCTTCGACGTAACCGTTACGGCGTGCTTCACGTGCAATCAGCTGGGATGACAGGTAGTTACCACCTGCTTTAGCGCCAGTTGGAATGGTGTTCGGCGCCAAACGGCTCCAAGAGGAGACCATCACGTCCACGCCTTGTGACAGCGCTTCGTCACCTAAGTAAGCACCCCAAGGCAGTGCACCGATCATCACTTCTGCTTTGTCGCTCTTTGGCAACACACCAAGGCCCACATTACCGATGAATGCCAGTGGACGCAGGTAGGCGCTTTTCATATCGTTTTTGGTGACGATGTCACAGCAAGCCTGTTCAATAGTCGCTTTATCGAATGGCATGTCCATCCAGTAAATTTTGGCAGAATCAAACAGACGCTGGATGTGCTCTTTCAGACGGAAAACGGCAGTGCCAGTTGGCGTGTCATAAGCACGAATGCCTTCAAACACCGAAGAGCCGTAATGCAGGGCATGCGTCATCACGTGAACCTGAGCGCGATCCCATTCCACCATTTCACCATTGAACCAAATGTATTTTGTAGTCTGTGACATGCTTATATTTCCTTATGCGCTGATCTTTAAGGCAGATTGTTCAGATTGATCCAGTGTTTCCACGTGAAACACATCGATCAGTTTGTTCAGTTGGCTCTGCAACAGCTGGATCGGGCGTTCACTCTCCACGGTCACGGCAATACGCAGGGAACTGCTATCGGGTACGGTTTCCATATTTAATTGACACAGAGCAAAGCCACGGTGACGCACCACCCGCAGCACACGCTCCAGCACTTCAGGGCGGGAACCGGTGATCAAATTCAGCTGATGTTGCTTCATGGTTTGCTCTCCATCATATCCTGATTGGCGGCACCTGGCGGAACCAGAGGCCAAACATTTTCTTCTGCTGAAATGGAAACGTGCAGCAGGTAAGCGCCCTCGCTGGCCAGCATTCTGGCAATCGCAGCAGGGACTTCTTCTTTGCGGGTGATGGTTTCGCCGGCGATATCAAAGGCGGAAGCCAGACGCACAAAATCGGGGTTGTCTGACAGGATGGTTTCACTGAAACGGGCGTCGAAAAACAGCTCCTGCCACTGACGCACCATACCCAGACGCTGGTTATCCACTAATACCATTTTTACCGGCAGTTTGGCGCGGCGCAGTGTGCCCAGTTCCTGTACGTTCATCATAAAGGAACCGTCACCGCTGACCAAGACTACTTCGTCGTTCGGGCGCGCCATTTTAGCACCAACTGCGGCGGGTAAGCCAAAGCCCATCGTGCCTAAACCGGAGCTGGAAATGTGATTGCGCGGGCTGTTGAATTGCATGTGCTGCGCCACCCACATCTGATGCTGGCCGACGTCGCAACACACGACGCTGTTTTCCGGTAAGGCTTCGCTCAGTTGTTTCAGCAGCAGCGGCGCATAAATGTGTTCACCCGGGTGGTCATAGCGCCATGGAAAATCATTTTTCATCGCCGCACAGTGTTCGCGCCAACTGGCGATGTTCAGTGTCATCGCCAGTTGTGGCAACACGCTGCGCATATCGCCGT
>CALMKU010000380.1 GCA_937866945.1 uncultured Tolumonas sp. | reverse complement strand
TCAAGAGACGATCGTCACATTCGGCTGTCAATGGGGGACGGGTGAACGGTTACAAAAGGCTGTGACAAAAAACCGATAATATTGCTGTTACTCAGTTCAGATTGTTCCGCACTGATAAAAGGAACCGATGAATAACGGGTGGCTAATTCCAATAGTGTTGTAGTTTTCAGATCGCCCACTATAACGGCGGAGATATTTTCCACCGCAGAAAGATAAGCCAGACAATCTTCTTCCCCACCGCTCTGCCACTGAATACCCATAAATGACAACACCGTCTCTAATTGCTGACGGCGTTCATCATTGGCATCAACCAGAAGCAGATTATCCATTTGCTCCATCATCACATCCCCAATAACCTGATATGTATCATATTATATCAGGTGTCATCACTGGATGTGTGCAATAAAGTCAAATTACTGACGACATGTCAAAAATTTAACCAGCAATTGGTTCTGGCTTAACGAGTGCGAGGGCAAATTTCATCTTCCGTGAAGAAAAATGCAATTTCACGAGCTGCAGATTCGGCAGAATCAGAACCATGTACCGCATTTTGCGTCACAGAGATCGCATGATCTGCACGAATGGTGCCTGCCTGTGCTTTTTCTGGGTCGGTTGCACCAAGCAGTTCACGGTGACGGCGAATTGCATCCTGCCCTTCCAAAACCTGAACCACAATCGGCCCAGATGTCATGAATTTCAGCAGATTATCATAGAAAGGCTTACCTTTGTGTTCTGCATAAAAACCAGCTGCTTGTTCTTGAGACAGATGCAGCATTTTTGCTGCGATGATATGCAAGCCTGCGCACTCAAAACGGTGATATACCTCACCGATAATATTCTTAGCCACTGCATCAGGCTTAATGATGGAGAAAGTGCGTTCAATTGTCATGCTATGTCCTTGTATCATCATACATATTTGTATCCTTCATACACGTTATGACGAAACAAGATGTTCTGCAATTGAAAATATAGTGTTAATGATAAGTTGATCTAATTTTGAAACATTGGCGAAGCAAGAGCAGTGTCGAGACAGGTACTGAGAGGGAATGCGGCACAAAATACAAAGCGGAGTGTTGTGCCGCAGCGTAGTTTCTACGGCACAAACAAGCAGATTATTTTAGTGAACGTAACCAACGGGCAATGGTTCTGATGCCATGACCTTTGCCGCCCGGCGCCCACAAATCGTTAGCATTTTTCTGGAACGAAGCCGATAAATCCATATGCACCCAGCCTTTTACATCTTCCCGTACAAATTTTGACAGGAAAGCCGCAGCCGTCGTTGCACCCGCCGTTCCTTCTGCAGAAGAAACATTGCCCAGATCGGCATAAGATGATGTCAACTGCGCCACATGCCATGGCTCTAACGGCAACGCCCACGCTTTTTCATTTTCCGCTTTGGCACAAGCCACTACATCAACTAGTTGTTCATCTTGCAGGCTAAACACCGCATGATAATCACGGCCCAGCGCCACTTTCGCCGCACCGGTTAATGTCGCCGCATCCAAAATATATGGAGCACCAGTAGCACTGGCATCTAACAAGCCATCAGCCAGCACCAAACGACCTTCTGCATCGGTATTTAACACTTCAACACTGACACCATTTCGATATGTCAAAATGTCGCCGAGCTTGAAAGCATATCCGCTGACCAAATTTTCAGCGCAACAAAGCATCAGTTGTACACGATGATGAAGCCCCTGACGGATCGCCAGTGCCAACGCGCCTGCCAGCATAGCGGCACCGCCCATATCGGATTTCATCGGTAACATCATGTCCGACTCTTTCAGGCTGTAACCACCAGAATCAAATGTGATCCCTTTACCGACCAGACAAGCCATGATCGGCGCATCCAGATCACCGGTCGGGTTGTAATCTAACTTCAGGAAAGCCGGTTCATGCACACTGCCTCGGCCTACGTTGTAGAGCCCGGTATAACCTAACTCGTTCAACGCTTCCCCTTGCAGAATGTGATAATTCACTCGCTCAGGTGCTTGTTTAGCCACAAATTTGGCAGCTTCGGTTGCCAACACGGTTGGATAAACATCATCCGGTGTTGCATTCGTTATTTGACGTGTCCAGCGAGCCGTTTCCAACAGTGCATCCAGCTGTAACTGCTCTTGCTCACTCATATCACCCAGGTCAAGCTGCTGACCGCCACGTGGGTTATAAAAGCCCTGACAAAAAGCATACCGACGTTCCAGATCCCATTCTTCGCCAGTTAACGCCAGTTGTTTAATGCCCTGACTATCCAGACGACGACCTGCGCGTTGAATGAGACGTAACCAATCTGCTTGTGCACCAGAGAGATGAATAAAGGCACAACCCTGATTAAAACTTAATAAGGCGTTTTCACCCCAGCAGGCATCAGCAGGAGCTTCCACCAGAATAACAGCCATGGATGCAGTCATGATTCTTTCCCGAAATCCTGAAAATAGAAATGGAGCAACAGGTTACCACTTCACGTGGCTCTGGTGCTCCATTTTCATGTACAAATATTAGTGTTGTTCAGACGCCAGATTGATCGTGTATTTCGGAATCTCTACCGTCAAATCTTCGTCAGCCACGCGAGCCTGACAGCTCAAACGTGAATCTGGTTCCAGACCCCATGCTTTATCCAGCATGTCATCTTCGAGTTCATCACTCGGTTCCAGTGAGTCAAAACCTTCGCGCACGATACAGTGGCAGGTGGTGCAAGCGCAGGATTTCTCACACGCATGTTCAATATTGATCCCATTGGCTAACGCGACATCCAGAATAGTCTCGCCTTCTGCAGCCTCGACCACCATGCCATCCGGACACAGTTTTTCATGGGGTAAAAATACGATTTTCGGCATCAGTTCACCTCGTCAATCTTGTGTCCCTGCAATGCCTGACGAATTGAAGCATCCATACGTCGGGCAGCAAATTCACTGGTTGTTTCGTCCAGCGCAGTGATAGCGACTTTGATCGCATCCGGATCACTACCTTGCTGAACATTTACTAGATTTTGTACTGCCGCATCGATGGCGGCTAATTCGTCTGCTGAGAGCAGTGCATTGCCATCTTTACGCAATGCCTGACGTAAGCTTTCGAGTACACGATCGGCTTCAACTTTTTGTTCCACCAGCATGCGCGCCTGAATATCTTTCTCGGCAAATTCCATCGATTCACGCAGCATGCGCAGCATGTCATCTTCCTGCAGACCATAGGAAGGCTTCACTTCGATAGCAGCCTGCACACCGGTGCTTTTTTCCATCGCACTCACAGAGAGTAAACCGTCAGCATCGACCTGAAAGGTCACACGAATATGCGCGGCACCTGCTGCTAATGGCGGAATATCACGTAACGTAAAGCGAGCTAATGAACGGCAATCGCTGACCAGTTCACGTTCACCTTGCAGCACATGGATCATCATGGCCGTTTGACCATCTTTGAAGGTGGTGAAATCCTGCGCACGTGCAACCGGGATCGTGGTGTTGCGCGGGATGATCTTCTCGACCAGACCGCCCATGGTCTCAAGACCTAACGACAGCGGGATCACATCCAGCAACAGCATTTCTGATTCTGGCTTGTTCCCCACCAGAATGTCGGCTTGAATCGCTGCACCAATCGCAACGACTTTATCTGGGTCAATGCTGGTTAACGGGGTACGGCCAAAGAAATCACCGACCAGCTGGCGCACTAAAGGCACGCGGGTCGAACCACCGACCATGACCACTTCCAGCACATCTTCTGCCGTAATATCAGCATCTTTCAGCGCACGACGGCAGGACATCAATGTACGTTTTACCAGTGGCGTGATGAGTTCTTCAAATTGACCGCGGTTAATCTGGCCAGTCCATTGTGCAAATTGAATTGCAACAGAATCGTCACTACTCAGTTGTTGTTTCACATCGCAGGCCAAATCAAGCAATTGACGCTGTACTTGTGGCGTAAACGGGGCGGTTAAATTAGCTTGCTCTGCAATCCAATCAGCCAGCAGATGATCAAAATCATCACCACCGAGTGCAGAGTCACCGCCCGTTGCCATCACTTCGAATACGCCCTGATGTAAGCGCAAAATTGAAATATCAAATGTGCCACCGCCCAAATCATAAACGGCAATCACACCTTCCTGACCCGAATCCAGCCCATAAGCCACCGCAGCGGCAGTCGGTTCATTCAATAACCGCAGCACATGCATGCCAGCCAGACGCGCCGCATCTTTGGTAGCCTGACGTTGTGCATCATTAAAATAGGCAGGCACCGTGATCACGACACCATCAAGCTCAGATTCCAGCGCTTGCGTGGCACGCAACTGTAATGCTTTCAGAATTTCAGCAGAAACCTGAACCGGATTAATGTCGCCCTGACAAGTGTGGATATGAACTAAGCCGTTATCGCCACCGGTAAATTGATATGGCAGGTTGGTCTGAGTGACATCAGCCAGCGCTTTCCCCATCAGACGTTTAACAGACTGGATAGTATTCAGCGGGTCTTCTGCGGCAGCTTCTTTCGCTTCAGTACCGATCTGCAATTCATCCGGTAAATAGCGGACGACGGATGGCAGAATATCCCTTCCTGATGCATCAGCCAGTGTTTCTGCTACGCCACTACGAACGACAGCTACCAAAGAGTTGGTTGTTCCCAGATCGATGCCGACCGCCCATTTTTGCTGATGCGGAGCGGCACTCAGCCCAGGTTCTGCAATGTGCAATAAAGCCATAACGTATCTTTAGACCTCATATGTATGCCAGCTGCATACACTATTCGTTATAAATCAAACAGTGACTCTTCCAGCTTGTCCAGCTCGTCCTTCATTTTCTGAACAAACTTCAATTTGCGCAGGGTTTCTGCCGCTTCGTGATATTGAGCTGCGGCAATTTGCTGCTCCAGCGACAAAAAATAACGCTGATAATACTGTTTTACCCTAACCAGAAAGCCGGTGATCGCAGCTTCATCGGGTTGGTGTTGCAGATCATCCAGCTCTTCGCGCCATTCCAGTTGTTCCATTAAAAAAGCGGTATCTTTGACGGTTTGCTGCTCATGACGCAGATCTATACCCTGTAATACCAGTATATATTCCGCCCTAGCCAGCGGTAATTTTAACGTATTATAGGCACTGTTAATTTCGACACTTTGCTGCATCGCTTCCAGCTTAATAGCATCAGCCTGTGCTGCGACATTATCCGGATGAAACTGTCTTTGCAGTTCACGATAACGAACCGCCAGCTGTGCAGTATCAAGGTTCAACGAGATCGGGATCTGAAATAACTCAAAATAATTCACAAGCTATTCCCTCTGGGGATAAAAATGAAAAAGGCGCCTGAATGCGCCTTTTATCATGTAACAGTACAGTAAGCGAGTCGAATTCGCATTACGCTTCTGATGACGGTTTAAACGGTGAAACTTTCACCGCAACCACAGGCATCTTTCACGTTAGGGTTGTTGAATTTAAAGCCTTCATTCAACCCTTCTTTAACAAAATCAAGCTCAGTGCCTTCCAGATAGGCGAGACTTTTAGGATCAATAATTACTTTGACACCTTTATCATCAAATACCTGATCTTCACCGTTCACTTCATCAACGAATTCGAGAACGTAGGCCATACCGGAACAGCCGGAAGTTTTAACGCCAAGGCGTAAGCCTACGCCTTTACCGCGATTAGTGAGAAACCGTTTTACGCGATCTGCGGCTGAGTCTGATAATGTAATACCCATACGTTCCTACCTTACTAAACTTACACCAAATACTTATACCAAACCTTTTTTATGCTTATAGTCTGCAATCGCTGCTTTAATGGCATCTTCCGCCAAAATTGAACAGTGGATTTTCACTGGTGGCAAGGCCAATTCTTCAGCAATATCCGTGTTCTTGATTGCTTGCGCTTCATCCAGCGTTTTGCCCTTAACCCATTCGGTTACCAGAGAACTGGAAGCAATCGCTGAACCACAACCATAAGTCTTAAACTTGGCATCTTCAATGATACCTTGTTCATTTACTTTCAATTGTAACTTCATGACGTCACCACAAGCTGGTGCACCGACCATACCTGTTGCAACATTCGGATCATTTTTATCGAAGGAACCAACATTGCGCGGGTGTTCGTAATGATCAATAACTTTTTCACTGTAAGCCATAATATACTCTCCTAACTATCAGTGACTAACCCACTCGACCTTGCTGAGGTCAATCCCTTCTTTAAACATATCCCACAACGGTGATAAATCGCGTAACTTACCAATCGAGTTACGGATCAGACCAATTGCGTAATCAATTTCTTCTTCGGTCGTAAAACGGCCGATACTGAAACGGATCGAGCTGTGCGCCAGTTCATCATTCAAACCTAACGCACGCAGCACATAAGATGGTTCCAGGCTGGCGGAAGTACACGCAGAACCTGATGAAACCGCCAAATCTTTCAGCGCCATCATCAACGACTCACCTTCGACATAAGCAAAGCTGATGTTCAGGTTGCCAGCAACGCGGTGTTCGATTGAGCCGTTAACAAAGACTTGTTCAATATCTTTCAGGCCATTGTATAAACGATCACGCAGTGCCTTAATACGAACAGATTCATCCGCCATTTCCAGTTTCGCGATACGGAAGGCTTCGCCCATCCCTACGATCTGGTGAGTTGGCAATGTACCGGAACGCATGCCACGCTCATGACCACCACCGTGCATCTGAGCTTCCAGACGAACACGTGGTTTACGGCGAACATACAGAGCACCGATACCTTTCGGGCCATACGCTTTATGGGCAGACAGAGACAGCAAATCAATTTTCATTGCGTCAACGTCGATGTCAATTTTACCGGCGCTTTGCGCAGCATCAACATGGAACAGAATTTTGCGGGCACGGCATAATTCACCGATGGCAGCCAGATCCTGGATCACGCCAATTTCGTTATTCACATGCATGATGCTGACCAGAATGGTGTCTGGACGCATAGCAGCTTCAATCTGCTGCAGTGTGAATAAACCGTTCGATTGCGGCTCAAGGTAGGTCACCTCATAGCCTTCTGATTCCAGATGACGACAGGTATCCAGAACTGCTTTATGTTCGGTTTTGCTGGTAATAATGTGTTTGCCCTGTTTCACATAGAAATGAGCTGCACCTTTAATAGCCAGATTGTTAGATTCAGTAGCACCGGAAGTGAAGACGATTTCACGCGGATCAGCACCAATCAAATCAGCGATGTTATTACGCGCTTCATCGATGGCCTCTTCAGCCTGCCAACCAAAACGGTGTGAACGGGAGGCTGGGTTACCAAAATTACCGTCCAGAGTTAAACATTGCATCATCTTTTCAGCAACACGAGGATCGACTGGGCAAGTTGCTGAATAATCAAGATAAATCGGGAGTTTCATCATTTACTCCATTAAACTTTCAATAATTGAATCTGCGCTCATCATCGGTTTACGTTGTGACAAAGCAGAGTTCTGATGTTTATTCTGTTGTTCGGAAACACGCTTTACTTCAGCCTGACGAACGAGTTCACCCAAGGTGATTTCATCCAGAAAATCGCTGATGCGTGCACTGAGATCACGCCATAATGAATGAGTCAGACACTGAACGCCACCCTGACAGCCTGTTTCGCCATGACAACGGGTAGCATCTACCGATTCATTTACTGCTGCAATGATTTTACCGACTGCAATTTTATCGGCATCGGCACCAAGACGATAACCACCACCCGGACCACGTACACTGGAAACCAAACCATTCTTACGCAGACGGGCAAACAACTGTTCCAGATAGGAAAGTGAAATACCCTGCCGCTCTGAAATATCCGCCAGTGGTACCGGCCCCAGCTCAGCATGTAAGGCAACATCCAGCATCGCTGTTACCGCATAGCGTCCTTTAGAAGTCAGTCTCATGGCTTGCATACCCGTTTGTTCATAATGGTTTTATGCTGTCATGCCCGACCTTTTCAGTCAAGTATTATTCCGACTAAATTACTCAACTATTACGTGGTGGTTTCTGTATCGAAGTTAATATTCCGCGCAAAATATTCAGCTCATTACTGTCCGGTCGCATGCGGGTAAACATGCGGCGTAATCGCATCATGACGTGCCCGGAACGATCGGAATGCAGAAATTGAGTCTGGTATAATGTTTCTTCCAAATGCTGGAAAAACAGCTCCATTGATGCCTGTGGCGGGTAATCACTGTCATCGTCGACCTGAACACTAGTTTCTTGCTGGGCCAGCCATGCCATACGAATTTCATAACTCAGTGTCTGCACAGCCATCGCGACATTCAACGAGCTGTATTCCGGATTAGCCGGAATATTGACGTGGTAATGGCACTGCTGCAATTCTTCATTACTGAGACCAGTCCGTTCACGACCAAACACCAATGCCACAGTGCCCTTCTTCGCATCAGTAGCTAATCGCTCACCCATTTCGCGAGGATCTAGCATCGGCCAAGCTAAGGTTCTTGAGCGCGCACTAGCGCCAACCACTAAAGAACAATCAGCAATGGCTTCCGCCAGTGTCGGCACAATACGCAGATTTGCCAGAATATTGGTCGCCCCTGCCGCCAGCGCGACTGATTGCCCATCGGGTGGTTGTACTGGATCAACCAGCACCAGCTGTGATAATCCCATCGTTTTCATCGCGCGGGCAGCCGAGCCAATATTGCCAGTGTGAGAGGTGTTAACCAAAATTATGCGAACGTTTTCCAGCATTATGACTACCTGTTATGCTTCATCTGCGGGCATGCTATCACAATCAAATGGTAGCGGCGCGGGTGCCAGCACTCTCAGGCGCGTGAATTCCTTGCTGAACAAACAAAGCCAGATCATTGAGAGCCAGACGGATAATTTTCGGTAACTCGTCCAGATCCAGGCTATCCATCAGGTTTTTCACTTCCAGCCCTAACTCGGTATCACCCTCGATGCGCAGACGACGCTGGAAAAACAGACTATCCGGATCTTCTTTGCGTCCGGCGATCAGAATTAAATCATTCAGACCTGCAGCAAAACTGACGTCACAGACATCACTTTGTTCCTGCACCATTAACTGACCTTGTTTGAGCGTAACAAAACAACTGAGTTTTAGCTCATCGACCGAGACTTTCAGAAAACGCCCTTCCAGAAATTCAAAATCACCATCAGCCAGCGCTTCTTTAAAAATACGCTGCAGCATAAAAACCATAGCTGGTTTTTTAATAGCAAACGGGATCAACGCCGCTGGCAAACGTAACCACTGCGGCGCTTGTATTACCAATTTATGGTGTAAATTTTTCAGTAACATAACCTCTCCTTTAGCAGATAAATGGCATCTAACCACAGCAAACCGTATAGAGCCCTGCCCAATATCAAAGTTACAGCAAATTGTCCTAATAGAGTCGAACCCAATATGGGGTCAGGTCAAAAACTCTCATTAGCCAAATGATTACAATGCCCTCATTATCACCCTATGAGTAAAACCATGGAGCTATTGTGTCCCGCTGGTAGTTTGCCAGCGCTGAAGACCGCCATTGATAATGGTGCGGATGCGGTTTATATCGGCTTTAAAGATGATACGAATGCGCGGCACTTTGCCGGTCTTAACTTCGATGACAAAAAACTGCAACGTGCGGTGGAATATGTCCACCAGCATCAGCGGAAATTGCATATCGCTATTAATACCTTTGCACACCCCGGCAGTGCTACTCGCTGGCAAGCCGCTGTCGATCGCGGCGTGGAACTGGGTGCCGACGCGCTGATCATTGCCGACATCGCCGTACTTGATTATACCCGTCAGCGTTATCCTGAACAGGAGATCCATTTATCTGTTCAAGCCTCAGCGACAAACAGTGCTGCAGTGCGTTTCTATAAAGAAAACTTTAACGTTCAGCGTGTCGTACTTCCACGAGTATTGTCGATGCACCAAGTCCGACAGCTGTCGCGGGAAACAGATGTACCGCTGGAAGTATTCGCATTTGGCAGCCTGTGTATTATGGCGGAAGGCCGCTGCTACTTATCTTCATACCTAACCGGTGAAAGCCCGAATACCGTAGGTGCCTGTTCGCCAGCGAAATATGTGCGCTGGGAAGAAACCACGAATGGTCTGGAATCCCGTTTGAATGGCGTGTTAATTGATCGTTACCAAAAAGGGGAAAACGCCGGTTACCCAACCCTGTGTAAAGGTCGCTATAACACCAATGATCATATTTTCCATACTCTGGAAGAGCCAACCAGCCTGAATACTTTATCGTTGCTACCGGAACTGTTTGAAACAGGTGTGACATCGGTAAAAATTGAAGGCCGTCAGCGCAGCCCTGCATATGTAGAGCAAGTCACTAAAGTATGGCGTGCCGCCATCGATGCTTATAAGAAAAACCCAGCACAATATCAGGTGAGTGCCGAGTGGGATAAACAGTTAGCGGCTGTCTCTGAAGGCAGTCAGACCACGTTGGGTGCCTATCACCGGCAGTGGCAATAGGAGTGAACAGTATGTATTTTTCCCTTGGCCCATTACTTTATTTCTGGCCAAAAGCGGATGTTGAAACGTTTTATCAGCAAGCCAGTCAAAGTGCTGCGCGTGATATTTATTTGGGTGAAACGGTTTGCAGCAAACGTCGTGAAATGAAGTTAACCGATTGGATGGAACTGGCGCGGGAGCTGCAAAATGCTGGCAAGCGCGTCATTCTGTCGACCTTAGCGTTGATTCAAAGCCCGTCAGAACTGAAAGAGATGCAACGTTGGGTGAATAACGGCGGTTGTATGATTGAAGCCAATGATCTGGGTGCCGTGCAGTTGGCTTATGAGCAAAAAATGCCGTTTGTCTGCGGCCCGGCCATTAACTGCTATAACGCCGATGTCATCAGCTTGTTATTAAGAAAAGGCATGCAACGCTGGACAATGCCCGTAGAGCTATCACGTGATTGGTTAGCTGAATTACTAGATGATTGTAGTGCGCGTGGTTTGCGTAATCAGTTTGAAGTTGAAGTTTTCGCGTATGGCCATTTACCGCTTGCGTACTCGGCCCGCTGCTTTACGGCTCGCGCACTCAACCGGGCAAAAGACGATTGTCAGCTCGCCTGTCTGCAATATCCGCAAGGCATGACAGCAGAAAGTCAGGAAGGTGAACAGGTTTTTGTATTGAACGGTATTCAAACCCAATCAGGCCACTGTTACAACCTGATCAACCAACTCTCTGAAATGGAAGGTCTGGTAGATGTCATTCGCCTTAGCCCAGAGCAGGAAACCCTGAGCTGGCTGGAGAAATTTCAGGCGCAGTTACAATCACCAGTAAAACATGCGCTACCAGCCAAAGAATGTAATGGCTACTGGCAGCGTGTTGCCGGAATGCAGCTTTGCTAGTTGCGCTCACTGCATAAACAGAAAGGCATCCACTGGATGCCTTTCTACTTTCAGATGAATAATCGCTTATTCAGCTTCAAAATCTAACTCTGCCGGATAACTGTTCGGCGCTTGATTAGCCAGTTGCAGCTCGAGCAGTGCATAACGATGTTCAATAAAATCATACACATTATTAGCTAACGACAGCTTAAAGTAGGCATCGGCAGCATCCGTATTCCCCTGTAACTGCGATAATTTAGCCAGATAGAAATAGGCTTCACACAAATGCTCTGCCAGCTGACGATTACTGCTGGTGCTATCAGCAATACGACGAATGAACTCAGCCGGCTCTTGTTTGCCGGTATAAACCGCAACAATATTCCATCCCCACTCGTCATTATGATATGCATCATATTGCTGGGTCAGCGTCTGTAACGCTTTATTTTGGTCAAGCTGAGCATTAGTCAGAAACAGCCACAATGTCCGGTAAGGATCATCTGGCTTACGCTGCTGGAAAACCTGCATGTCTTTCAGAGCCAACTCCGGACGATGAGCGTAATACAATGCGATCCCCCGATTCAGATAGGCATAATCATAACCGGGCGCTAATTCCAGTGCAGAATCAAAAGCATCATACGCATTATCAAAATCTTGCTGTTGCGTCAGGTAAACGCCGATAAAATTATAGGCTTCTGCGAAATCGGGTTTCTCACGCAGTGCACGAGAAAAGTCGATCCGGGCCATAGTACGCAAACCGACTTTATCGAACATCATGCCGCGTTCATAAAACAAGGCCGCACGTTGATCGCTATTTAGGTCATTCGAAGCTAGCAACTGTCCTAAACGGGCAAGCGCCAGTTCATTCTGATAAGTCACCTGCAATGGTGTCGCCAAAACAACAGACGGCGGCTGCATATTTTTCGTATTCGATGACATACCGCCGCTATGCTGACTGCAGCCAACCAGAGACCACACAACGACGACACAACTAAGGCGTCCTATCCGATTCCACAATTCCAACGACAACTCCAGACCTGAACAGGCTTTATTTTTTAATGTTATGCTTGTCTATATACTTTGTCATGCAATCTTATTGATGTCTCAGGATTTTCAGAAATCTTCTTCGATTGGATAACCTGATTCCACCCAACCTCGATAGCCACCATCCATGCTGATAACATCACGATAGCCCATTTGCTGCAAATTATCGGCTGCCAGCACAGAGCGAAAACCACCACCACAATAAAGCACCAGCGGTGTATCTAACTCAGGATAACGCGTTTCAATATCTCGTTCGAGAATACCTCGCCCCAGATATTGAGCTGACGGTAAATGCCCTTTTGCCCATTCGCTTTCTTCACGGACATCCACTAAGACAAATGGTCGGTTTTGTTCCATCCAGCGTTTGACTTGCTGAACATCAACTTCATTCACTCGCTGGCGTACTTCGTTTACAAATGCCAGAAAACGCGGATTGTGTTGCATGGTATTCCTATCTGAAAAAAAGAGCGCTTACGCGCTCTTATAATAGTCAATTAAGGTTCATAACGCTCTTCAGCGCCGTCTTTCTCAACCATCTTCGGCATCAAATCTTCACGCTTCATTTTCAGATACATAGCCCAGGCACTGGCTACATAAATAGAAGAGTAAGTACCGAAACCGATACCAATCAGCAATGCCGTTGCAAAGCCGTGGATCATTGGGCCGCCTTTCCAGAACAACGCGATAACAGTGATCAGCGTAGTGCCCGAAGTGATCAGCGTACGGCTCAAGGTTTCTGTCATGGAGATATCAATGATGTTACGCATAGTGTCATTACGAATACGACGCGCGTTTTCACGCACTCGGTCAAAGACCACTATCGTATCGTTCAATGAGTAACCAACCACCGTCAACACCGCAGCCAGTACGTTCAGATCAAACTCCATCTGTGTCCATGAGAACACAGCCAGCGTGATCAAAACGTCATGTGCCAGCGACATAACGGCACCAGTTGCCATACGCCATTCGAATCGCAACGCGACATAGACCAGAATACAACCCAGTGCCGCCAGAATTGCCAGAAAGCCCTGATTGGCCAATTCAGCACCAACAGACGGACCAACATATTCCAGACGACTCAGATTCACATTACTGTCGATCTCTTTGGCGCTGTTTTGTACACCATCAGAAATTTTCTGCTGTGTCAGGTCACCTTTCGGTGCAATACGGATCACCACATCCTTGGTGGAGCCGTAATACTGTACGACCGCACCTTCCAGCCCTTGCTTATTGAGGGCTGCACGTACGTCATCCAGTACAGCTGGTTGACTGAATTTTAACTCGGCAATCGTACCACCAGTAAAATCCAGCCCCCAGTTAAAGCCTTTTGTTGCGATAGTAAAAACAGACAACAGGATCAGGATGCCCGAGAAAATGGTCGATGGTAGTGCCAATTTCATAAAGGGGATGGTGTGCCCTGGTTTTAATAGCTGAAACATGACTATCCCCTTAAATCGACAACTTATTCACTTTGCGGCCACCCCAAATGAGGTTAACTATCGCGCGGCTACCTGTGATCGCAGTAAACATTGAGCAAAGAATACCGATCATTAGTACCAATGCGAAACCACGAACCGGACCAGTACCAACGGCAAACAAAATCAGTGCTGTGATAAAGGTAGTAATATTTGAGTCAGCAATAGTGGCGAAAGCACGCTCATAGCCAAGATGGATCGCCTGCTGCACGCCTCGCCCGGCATTAAGCTCTTCACGGATACGCTCGTATATCAATACGTTTGCATCGACGGCCATCCCCAGCGTCAGTACGATACCGGCGATACCAGGCAAGGTCATAGTCGCCCCAGGGATCATCGACATAACCCCAACCATCAACACCACGTTAAAGATCAGAGCAATATTGGCCACTACACCAAACAGCTTGTAGTAAATCGCCATGAAGATAACCAGAATCAGTGTCCCCATGCCCAGCGCAGACAAACCGCTATCAATGTTAGCCTGACCCATGCTCGGGCCAATGGTGCGCTCTTCCACAATCTGAATTGGCGCAGTCAGCGCACCAGAGCGCAGTAACAGCGACAGATTATGTGCTTCCTGGGTAGAATCGATGCCAGTAATGCGGAAGTCACTGCCCAGTCGGGACTGGATTGTCGCAACGTTGATGACTTCTTCATGTTTTTCGATACGGCGCTTACCGCTGGCATCAGGCTCACCCACCGGTTTATATTCAATAAACACCGATGCCATGGCTTTGCCGATGCTGTCTTTGGTTGCCGTAGACATACGGTTACCACCAACACCATCCAGTTTGATGCTGACCTGTGGACGCCCGTATTCATCACCACTGGATGAAGAGCCGGTAATATGATCCCCGGTCAGAATAATGCGTTTTTGCAACACTACCGGACGACCATTACGGTCATAAAACAGCTGCGAGTTAGCCGGCACCTGACCATTCATAGCCGCAGACGCATCTGCAGTTTCATCGACCAGACGGAATTCCAACGTCGCCGTCGCGCCCAGAATTTCTTTCGCGCGCGCAGTGTCCTGAATACCAGGCAGCTCAACTACGATACGCGCGGCACCCTGACGTTGAACCAGCGGTTCAGCAACGCCCAGTTCATTGACACGGTTACGGATAATCGTGATGTTTTGTTCCAAAGCATCTTCAGAGACTGCTTTCAGCTTCGCCTCTGACATCGACGCTTTAACCCAGAATTGACCTTTATCTTCATAATCAGTAAAGGTTAAATCAATATGGCGTTTACGCAGATGAGCCAGACCTTTTTGCTGTGTATCTGTATCACGGAATGCGACTACAACATCGCTACCGGTACGGCGAACACCAGCATAGCGAATACCATCTTCACGCAGTGAGGTACGGAAATCCTGTACCAGCTGTTCCTGCGCTTTATTGATCGCTTCATCCATGTCCACTTCCATCAGGAAATGAACACCACCGCGCAAGTCCAGACCCAGTTTTAATGGGCTAGCACCGATAGAACTCAACCATTTTGGTGTAGCCGGCGCCAGATTTAACGCGGTGATAAATTTGTCACCCAGTGCTTGTGTAACCAGCTCTTTTGCTCGCAGCTGATCATCCGTATTATTGAAGCGAACCAGTATTTGGTTATTTTCCAGAACGGCGCTTTTAATGGCAATTTTGGCAGTATCCAGTGATTTTTTTACTGCATCCATGGTACCAACTTTTACATCGTGACCACGGATAGCTGAAACCTGTAAAGCTGGATCTTCGCCGTAAAGATTAGGTGCGGAATAAAGTGTACCGATGATGACCACGAAGGCCACCATCA
>CALMKU010000379.1 GCA_937866945.1 uncultured Tolumonas sp. | reverse complement strand
CCTTCGTGGATCATCTTGCCATCTTCTTCATGCACACCGAGGAAGCTGCGGCAGCCCATTGGTGTTTTGAAGGAACCCGTGACTTTAACCACCTGATCGTAGTTCAGGATATCCGGATACATACGCTTGCTGGCACATTCCAGCGCCAGTTGTTTGATGTCGTAGTTCGGGTCAGCTTTCTTGTGGTTGATGCCATCACGGATCGCAAACACCAATTTGGGGAACACTGCAGTTTTGTGATTCTTACCTAAACCAGCAATGCGGTTTTGCAGGATCGATTTCTGGATCAATCGTGATTCCCAGCTTTCGCCCAGACCAAAACCAAAGGTCACAAACGGAGTTTGACCATTGGCGGTATGCAGCGTGTTTACTTCATATTCCAGCGACTGGAACGCGTCGTAACACTCTTTTTCGGTGCGAGACAGCGCATAGGCATCAGCGTCGGGAATATTCCATTCCACCGCGACCTGATGGTGTTTCTCATAACTTTTGGTGACGTAAGGAGCCAACACTTCATCAATACGGTTGATGGTGGTGCCGCCGTAAATATGGCTGGCAACTTGAGCGATGATTTGTGCACTGACCGCGGTAGCCGTCGAGATCGATTTTGGCGTATCGATTTCCGCGTTACCCATTTTAAAACCGTGGGTCAGCATGCCTTCCAGATCGATCAACATGCAGTTGAACATCGGGAAGAAAGGGGAGTAATCCAGATCGTGGAAATGGATTTCGCCTTTTTCATGCGCTTGCACCACATCGCGTGGCAGCAGATATTGTTTGGCATAATGTTTTGCCACGATACCGGCCAGCAGATCGCGTTGGGTTGGGATCACCTTGCTGTCTTTGTTGGCGTTTTCGTTCAGCAGTTCGGCATTGGTCTGCTGGATCAAGCCTTGGATCTCTTTATTCAGGCGACCCTGTTTCTCTCGCGCTAAATCGCGATCGTGACGGTATTCAATATAGGCGCGCGCCAACTTCTTATGCGGGCCTTCCATCAACAGGTTTTCGACCAGCGTTTGTACTTCACTGATGTCGACTTCATCGCGTCCGGCTAACAGCGATGCGATCTGACCAGCCACTGAGGCGCAATACGCGTCGTCTCTTACATTTACAGCTTCAGCGGCTTTCGCAACTGCTTGCCATATGCGTGAGCCATCAAACGATATGCGGCAGCCGTCGCGTTTGATTACCAGCGGTTTTGCTTGCATTTTTTCTCGCCCTCATGCTAGTCCGACAATGGTGTGTCGTTGTGGTAGTAATACTATATATAGTTCATCTGGACGGGGATTTAACTATATATTGCGATTTTATTCTGAAAGATAGTCGACATTTTTTTGATCTAAAACAGAGAATCTGGATATTTGGATAGCTCTGCATCAGCTAAAAAAAGTGAAATTTGTGAGGTCAAAACACTTGAAAATCCTGTAGCCCTTGGTGGATAAGGGCTGGCAAAAATCAGTAAAAAAATGGAGCCGCACGACGCGACTCCCTGATAACGATAAACTAGGAACGATAAACCAGGTTCACATTTTGACCGGGCAAAAATCAGGGCAACTGTGGGCCTGCCGCGATCAGTCGTTTACCTTGCTCATTGTCGGTGTACTGCGCGAAGTTTTTGATAAACCGTTGCGCCAGATCTTCGGCTTTGGTCTGCCATTGTGCCGGATCGGCGTAAGTATCGCGAGGATCGAGGATCTGCGGATTTACCCCCGGCAGATCAATTGGCATCGCCAGATTAAAGATCGGCAACGTTTTCATTGGTGCTTTATCAATAGATCCATCCAGAATTGCGTCGATAATAGCGCGAGTATCATGGATCGAAATCCGCTTGCCGGTGCCATTCCAGCCCGTATTCACCAGATAACAATCCGCACCGGCTGCTTCCATTCGCTTCACCAGTACTTCACTGTATTGTGTCGGATGCAGCGTCAGGAAGGCTTTCCCAAAGCACGCCGAGAAGGTGGGGGTTGGTTCGGTAACTCCGCGCTCCGTACCCGCCAGTTTGGCAGTAAAGCCAGCCAGGAAATGATATTGCGTCTGATCATGCGTCAGTTTGGATACCGGTGGCAATACGCCAAACGCATCTGCGGTCAGGAAGATCACTTTCTTCGCAGGGCCGGCTTTCGATACTGGTTTAACGATATTTTCAATGTGGTAGATCGGATAAGAGACGCGCGTATTTTCAGTGATCGAATTGTCATCAAAATCGACATTACCTTCCGCATCAACGGTGACATTTTCCAGTAATGCATCACGACGGATCGCATTATAAATATCCGGCTCGGCTTCTTTGCTCAGCTTGATGGTTTTGGCGTAGCAACCCCCTTCAAAGTTGAACACGCCGTCGTCGTCCCAGCCATGCTCATCATCACCGATCAACAACCGTTTAGGGTCAGCAGACAAGGTGGTTTTACCTGTGCCGGAAAGACCAAAGAAGATCGCCACATCCCCCTCTTTACCGACATTGGCAGAACAATGCATAGAAGCAATGCCACGCAATGGCAGCAGGTAGTTCATGACCGAGAACAGGCCTTTTTTCATCTCGCCACCATACCAAGTGCCACCGATGACTTGCATATTCTCGGTTAAATTGAAGGCGACAAAGTTTTCAGAATTTAAGCCCTGTTCTTTCCAGTTCGGGTTAACGGTTTCGGCACCATTCAGCACGACAAAATCAGGTTCAAAACCTACTAATTCTTCATCGGTTGGGCGAATAAACATGTTTTTGGCAAAATGCGCCTGCCAGGCCACTTCGGTAATAATGCGTACTTTCAAACGGCTATCCGGGTTAGCACCACAAAAGCCATCAATCACAAACAGACGTTTGCTGGACAATTCTTCTACGACTAGTTTTTTCAGCTCAGACCAGATCGCCGGTGTGATCGGTTTGTTGTCATTTTTACCGCCATTCGACCACCAAACGGTGTCACGCGTGACGTCATCCATCACTAAATATTTATCTTTCGGAGAACGGCCTGTGAACACGCCGGTCTTGACGTTGACGGCACCGAGTTTGGTCACTACGCCGCGTTCATAGCCAACCAGCTCCGGGTTTAGTTCCTCTGCGTACAACTGATCGTAAGAGGGGTTGCGAATAATGTCTTTAACGTTGTGGATACCATAGCATGCAAGGTCTAAACGGGCAGTCGTCATAAGTTTGCTCCTGAGTGTGACCAGTAGGGGGTAGTCAGTACAACTGGATTCAAGTTTAGGAGCTTCTACCGTTATTTATGCTGCTAACTTCAAATAATGCAGATGAACTTACACTTTTTGTGGATTAAATTTGTTTTGCGATCGATCCAGCAGATCGTAGCCATTTGAGGTGTGAGAATGTTGAGTTAAGGTGACGGCGCAGACCGTCACCCAATGACATGATTAATGCAATACAGTTTTAGGTTCTTCCGGCGGTGTTAGTTGATCGTTAAAGATCTTCGCCAGATCTTCTGCGGAAAAATGATATTCCGTCCCGCAATAATCACAGTCCATTTTAATTTCGTTCTGTTCTTCTAATAAAGAATCCACTTCTGCTTTGCCAATTTGCAAAATGGCGGCTTCGCAGCGGGCGCGCGAACAGTTACAAACAAAACTAACCGGTTGCGGATCAAACAGGCGCACCTCTTCCTGATGATACAAGCGATACAGCACTTCCTGAGCCGACAGGGTTAGTAGCTCTTCACTCTTGATGGTATCGGTTAGCGTGGTGACATGCTCAAAATCGAGGGCGTGTTGTTCGGTGTTAATGTCAGGCATCACTTGCAGCAACATACCGGCCGCTTTTGGTAATTCATCATGCGGTTCAGTTTTGATCCAGATGCGGGTCGCCAGCTGTTCAGACTGCGCGAAATATTTTTCCAGACAAGCGGCTAACGTGTCGCCATCCAGCGCGACCACGCCCTGATAACGTTCACCTTCTTCCGGGATCACGGTGATCATCATATGACCTTCACCAATCAGCTCATGCAGGCCGGCATTTTCAGCAATCACGCCGTCGTAACGAGCGACACCGCGCATCTGCTGTAAATGGTTACCATTGATCACGGCAAACCGCACCGGGCCATTCCCCTGTAACTGCACGGTAATTGCGCCTTCAAATTTCAACGTCGCGGTCAGCAGGCTGGTCGCCACCAACAGCTCACTCAATAAACGCTGAATGGCTTGTGGGTAATGATGGCCGCATAGCATGTCATGGGTAGTTGCGCTCAACTGCACCAACTCGCCACGCACTTCATAATGTTCAAATAAAAAACGATGTAATTGATCGGGTGTTTGACTCATTTCAGGCATTCTCTGTGTGTAATTCGGAATAACGCATCCGCGTTATTCGCCTTGTTTGAAGCGCATAAGATCGCGCCGTTGTTTTTTATCCGGTTTACTGTCCGGATGGGGCGAATACAAGGTATTTAAGCGGCGGGCTTCCGCATTGCGTTCGCGTTTAACAATACTTTCTGCGGTCTCTCGATACAGCAATTGTGCTTGTACCGCTGAGAGGCGTTGGATACTTAATGCCAGCACCACGACTTCTTTTTCATCAAATCCCTGACGCAGGCGGATGGTGGCCCCCACCTCAACCTGTTTGCCCGGTTTAGTCCGCTGACCGTTATAGTGCACTTTACCGCCTTCGATCATACTGCGGGCTAAGGCCCTGGTTTTACAAAAACGGGCCGCCCACAACCATTTATCGAGGCGGATCTCTTTGTCATCTGCAGGTTCTGACATGGTAATTTTCCGTTTTTATTTGTTATTAGTTTATCAGAAGCAAATATCAAGGCGAACAACTCGCATAGTTCTATCCTCAAACTGCTGAAAATTTGATATACTAGTCGGCCTGCTTGTGTTACCCGCTCAGAGTAATGCACCCCGGATCTGATAAAGATGGCATGCCGCCATCGTGTTTTTCTTGTTCTGAATGGAGGGAACAATGGCTTTCGCTGCCAACAAGCGCTCCGTCATGACCCTGTTCTCCGGCAATGACATGTTTAGTCACCAGGTACGTATCGTCCTGGCCGAGAAAGGTGTGACCTTTGATATCTGCATGGTAGATGTAAACAATCTGCCAGAAGAACTGCTGGAGTTAAACCCATATAACTCTGTTCCAACTCTGGTTGATCGTGATCTGGTGCTCTACACCTCTCGCATCATCATGGAATATCTCGATGAGCGTTTCCCACATCCGCCGTTAATGCCGGTTTATCCGGTGGCTCGTGGTAACTGTCGTCTGATGATGCACCGTGTCGAACTGGACTGGTACACTCTGGCAGACAAGATCCTGAATAATGCACCGGATGCAGAAGCTGCTCGCAAACAATTGCGTGAAAGTCTGCAATCGATGGCCCCACTGTTCCAGGAATATCCTTATTTCATGAACGAAGAATTCAGCCAGGTAGATTGCTACATGGCACCACTGATGTGGCGCTTGCCAATCATGGGAATTGAATTTACGGGCAAAGGTGCCAAAGAGCTGAAGGCTTATATGACTCGCTTGTTTGATCGCGATTCATTCCAGGCTTCACTGACTGATGTTGAACGTGAAATGCGTAACGGATCACTGTAATGGAACCGAACATGACGCCCAGTCGCCCCTATCTGTTGCGGGCTTTCTATGAATGGTTGCTGGATAATGATATGACGCCGCATCTGTTAGTAGATGCTAATGCGCAGATGGTTCAAGTGCCGCAACAATTTGCGCGCGACGGACAGATTGTTCTGAACATTGCTCCGCAAGCAGTGGTTGCTTTCACGATGGACAAAGAAGCGGTTAGTTTCAATGCCCGTTTTGGTGGTGTACCGCAACAGGTTTATATCCCCATGGCCGCGGTGCTGGCGATCCATGCCCGCGAGAATGGTGTCGGTACATTTTTCCCGCCAGAACCTGCGTATGCAGTTTGGCTGGAGGATGAGACATCATCACCGGAAAAGTCGGAAGTCACAGATGATGAGGCACCTAAACCGCCTCGTCCGGATGGTCGACCGACATTACGAGTGATCAAATAAAATAAAAAAGGGAATCTCAGATTCCCTTTTTTATTGCTGCATAATGCTCACTGCTGAACGTATTCAAATACCCGGATCACTTTTTCCACGCCAGACACATTGCGTGCGATCTCTACCGCCAGCTCACCTTCATCTCGGGTCACTAATCCCATCAGGAATACCTGACCATCTTCTGTCACCACGGTAATATGGCTGCTGTCGAAATGCTTTTCAGCAATCAGCATGGTACGCACTTTAGATGTGATCCAGCTGTCATGAGAGCGAATGTCATAACCAATCGGTTCGGCGATCTTAATTTCATTATAGATTTTGCGTACGCCGGGCTGACGTTCCACCATCGCACGGACTTCTTCACTGTGCTTACGATGTGGTGTTTGTCCGACCAGTAAGACGATACCGTTGTTGCTGTTAATGGAGATGTGACTGATACGCGAGATGTCGGTGCGTTCCGACAGTTCATGCCGAGCATTGAGCTCAATTTTTTTATCATCCATCTGTGCAGTAACGGTGCGTCGATCTTTTGCTATCACCACGCCAGTCGTTGCTCCACCGGCCAGTAAGACGCCGACACAGCCTTGCAGTAACAATAAACTGACTAGTGATAACGGGAGCAGTTTACGCAACATAACAATTCCTCAATCAATTATTGGGGGAACAGGGTTTGGTCTATCAAGTCGCTTAGACAGTTTAATACCAGCAAATGGACTTCCAGAATGCGCGAAAAACGGGCAGAAGGACAGCGGATTTCAACATCACTCTGCCCCAGTAAACCGGCCAGTTCGCCACCATATCCGGTGTTTAATATCACCATGGTCATGTCACGAGATAACGCCGCTTCTGCCGCATGGATCAACTCCCGGTTATCTTCTTCGGTGGTGATCAACACTAAAATATCACCCTGCTGGCCGAGAGCCCGGATCTGGTGGGCGTAGACATCTTCAAATTTGCCGTAATGGCTGAGTGAACTCATCAGGTTGCCGTCACAGGTCAGCGCAATGGCGGGCAGTGAGGGGCGTGCCGTTTCAAAACGACTCATCAGATGTGATACAAACAATTGCGCCAAGGCGGCAGAGGCACCGTTACCACAGGCAAGGATCTTGTTACCGTTCAACAGACAGATGGCAAGCATCTGAGCTGCGGTCTGGATGCTTTCGGATAACACCTCTGCGGCAGCGATTTTGGTCTGAATACTTTCGGTAAAATTCTCTCTGATCCGATCCAACCCGGTTCTCCTAAAATGCGTTTTTTAACCAGCTTCGTTGCCCGTCATCGTACGATACTATGTCAAAACGGCAAGCCTGATGTGCTTCGTTGATCTGCTGATTTAATAAAAAATAGCGGGCAGTGTGGCGAATTTTCTGTTGTTTGGCTGGCGTTACTGATGATAACGCTCCACCGTAATCACGTGAGGCCCGGTAGCGGACCTCAACAAACACCAGAGTCTGGAGTTCTCGCATGATTAAATCAATTTCGCCCTGACGACAGCGATAATTGGCGCTGACGAACAACAGCCCCTGTTGCTCGAGAAAGCTGCGGGCCTGTTGTTCGTAGTATTGTCCCTTATTGTACCGGCTGAGGGATGGCGGGTTGAGTGATCGCTGGTTCATTACTTAATTGCCCGTTGCTGTAATGAGTCCAGATCAGATCGCGAATAATGACACCGTCCGTGGTGACGTGTATTACGCCGGTCAAACCATTCATCGTCATATCGGGGTTTTGACGCAACTCGCTTAATTGATTTACCAACGAACCGACATCGTGTCCCATGGCATACAACCGCAGTTGATCGCCGCTGGCTTGCGGTAATACGGCGGTTGCCTTAGTAAATTCATCTGGTGTTCGATTCAGCATCCATGGCATATCACCCAGTTGCATACCGTTTAGTGCCAGTGCAACGTCTGGTTTCAGCCCACTGCTATTACTTTTGGAGCCTAAGTAATAGGTTGGTCTGACTGGCGTGTTACCTAACATCATATCGACACTGGATTTAATATTAGAGGCTTCAAATGCTGATGCCAGCATATAAATCGCATCCACCCGATTAGGATCATTGGCGGGGTCGTCAGCTAATGACTGTACCTGTCCGGCCTGTAATGTCCCGCCTTTACCACCTAATTTCTGACGTAACAGGCTTAACAGTTCATCACGGCTACGGAATTTAGCGATGTCTGCATCGCCGAGATCCAACGATTTCCAGTAACTGTTAAAACCTGCTGCTGTGCGATCGCCCAAGGGATTGGATGGTAACAGCAATAATGGGTGCTGCATGCCATCTTCATGGATCTTCTGGGCAATTTGAGCTGCTTCCGCTTCCGGTGACAGCGAGAAATAGTAGAGATTATCGGCCGCGGGTTGTCCATCCAATTGATTTAAGGCTAATACCGGTAGCGAGGTATGACTGGCAACCAATTGTTCCACTTTGTTCTTTTGTAACGGGCCGATGATCAGTTGTGCCCCTTCTTTTTCCGCCCGTACCAACAGTTCTGGCATTGATTGGCTGTTTTCATCGTAATAACTCAGCGTCAGTTTATTACCTGTCGCCAGATTGGCTTGTTCCAGACCCGCTTTCAGCGCACTTGCTGGGCCGGCTAATTTGCCTGACAGTGGCAACAAAACCGCAACCTTCTGGATCTGTGTGGTCGCGATTACGCCGCGGTTATCATCGGCAATGGTCGGCTGTGTCGGTGTAGCTGAAGGCGTGAACAAGGTTGCTGCCGGATGTTCCGGATGGCGTTGTTGCCAGTCAGCATATTGTCTGGCCTGATCTTGCTGCGTTTTACTGATTTGTGCCAATTCAAACCAGCCGGCTGCTTTTTCCCGTTTCATGCGGTTGGCTGCATTGACGTAGGTTTTCAGCGTGGTGATATCGCTGCCTTGCAACAATAACCAGATCTGCTGGTGATTTTTACTGGCGGATTCCCCGTTTAAGTAAGGATCCAGTGAGATCAAACTATTCGCCGCTGCTGTTTTCTGGCCGGTTTTTAGCAACAGATCAGATTGCAGGCGATAATAAAATTGCACGGTATTGCTGTCTAAAGGTCGCAAGTCGATACCGGCAATGCGGTTTAACGCCTTGCTGGATTGCCCTTGCTTGCCAAGCTGCAATGCATTCAGCAGACGCAAGGCGACTTGCTGGCGAGGTGTGGTGGCTTCTCGGGCCAATTGTTGCTGAATCGCATTGGCCTGTGAGCTATCGCCATCAGCGATCAAACGACGCGTGGCTAATACTTGCAGTGCAAAACGGTTTTCCGGTGCGGCATTATCTATGTGAGTCAGATACCACTGGCTGTTGTGTGTAAGCGGCCCGAAGGCATTGAGTGTGGCGCTATCGTCACTACTGTCATCGCGATTTCCAGTCGCACAACCTGACAATAACAGGACAATGGCAAACAGCCACCAGAAATATGGTACAGTGCGCAACTTGCTAACCCGGCTCAAGATTTATCTCCAACCCATCTATGTCTGGCCCTTAGTGTAATCTTCACACCACAATGAAACAAATTTTCGACAGGAGTTTTCATGACTGTATCACCTTGTCTGTATATCGTACCGACGCCGATTGGTAACCTGTCGGATATTACATTGCGTGCGATCGAGGTTTTAAAGAGTGTCGATTGTATCGCGGCGGAAGATACCCGCCACAGCGGCATTTTGCTACAACACTTGCAGGTCAAGGTACCCATGCTGGCATTGCATGATCACAATGAACAGCAACGGGCTGGTGTGTTGATCCAACGCATTCAGCAAGGGCAAAGCATTGCGCTGATTTCTGACGCCGGTACGCCGCTGATCAGTGATCCCGGTTACCATTTGGTGAAAGCCTGCCGAGATGCGGGTGTCAAAGTCGTGCCATTGCCTGGGCCTTGTGCAGCAATTACGGCATTGAGTGCGGCGGGGTTGCCTACCGATCGTTTTGTTTTTGAAGGTTTTTTACCAGCAAAAGAAAAGGGAAAAGAAGATCGCTTACAAGCGTTGGCTGATGAAACCCGTACTATGGTGTTTTATGAATCACCACGTCGGGTGATGGATACCTTAACCGCGATGTATCAGGTATTTGGTGAACGTCAGATTGTCATCGCCCGTGAGTTGACCAAAACCTTCGAAACTCTGCACAGCTTGCCGCTTTCGGAAATGCTGGCTTGGTTGCAGGAAGATGATAACCGCACTCGTGGTGAGTTCGTGCTGATGTTGGCCGGTAAAGCCGATAACAGTGATGAGTTACCCGCAGAAGTTTTACGCACCTTAACACTGCTGATGGCCGATCTACCGTTGAAAAAAGCGGCGGCGTTAACGGCTGAAATTTATGGTGTGAAAAAGAATGCGCTCTATGCATGGGGCTTAGAAAAGCAGAATTCTGAGAGATAGTTTGCTGTGTGGGCGTAACCTCCCTATAATGCGCGCGGGGTTGGCCGGGCAGTCGCCGTCTTGTTGTTGTGCCTTCGGGTAGACAAACAGGAGGGAGGAAAGTCCGGGCTCCACAGGGCAGGGTGCCAGGTAACGCCTGGGAGGCGTAAGCCTACGACCAGTGCAACAGAGAGCAAACCGCCGATGGCCCGTAAGGGATCAGGTAAGGGTGAAAGGGTGCGGTAAGAGCGCACCGCGCGACTGGTAACAGTTCGTGGCACGGTAAACTCCACCCGGAGCAAGACCAAATAGGCTTCCATGTCGCGGCCCGCGTCGGAAGCGGGTAGGTTGCTTGAGCCTGCGAGCGATTTCAGGCCTAGAGGAATGGCTGCCACCGCGCAAGCGGAACAGAACCCGGCTTACAGGCCAACCCCACAATTATCCCGTTCACGCTTGCGTGGCGGGATTTTTCGTTTCTGCGAGTCGCTTAAATTCTGCGCGAGGTAGTTTCAGCTGCCCTGCTGACAACGTTGGCCAAGGCAAATAGCGTTTTGGCAACATAAAGGCCGGCAGAAATTGACGTAACCACGCGGATAATCCCGCTATTGCAACAGGTGCTTGCTGCCAATCGATAAAACCGACACAACACATGCCCCACTCTTCGTCTGGCGCGGGAACGACAACTGCTTGTGCGATAGCAGGATGTTGTAGCAGTTGTTGTTCAATCTGCTCTGGCTGAATGTTTTCCCCACCGCTGATGAATTGGTTATCAATGCGGCCATTAATCACTAACTCATCATTTAGCCAGTAGCCAGCATCACCGGTATGAAACCAACCTTCATCATCTAATGGAAGTAACAGCGAGCCATCAGCTTGGTAATAACCGGCAAACAGCGTGTCGCCTCGAACACAAATTTCATCGGCTTGAATTGTTACTTCCCGTCTGGCCAATGCTTTACCTACTACGCCGGCTGCCCCTGCGGGTGCGGTGCAAACCTGTGATGCCATTTCCGATAAACCATAACTGACCCACGGTGTCAGCTGTTGCGCCCGACATTGGGTGATCAGGCTATCAGGGATAGGTGCGCCACCCAATAACAAGTGGCGAACTTGCGTGGCTGAAAAATGAAAATCCGGTTGCTGTAATAATCGGTACAGCTGTGTTGGCACCAGCGAGAGATGCGTGATCGGCGCTTGTTGTAATAATGCCGTGAATGGCAAGACGGGATCAGGCAACACAACACAGGCACCGGCCAGAAAACAGCGGAACAGAATCGCCAGCCCACCAACATGGAACAGTGGCAGTGACAATAACCAGCCATCATGGGTGGTGATGGGCACGATGCTGCCTTGCGCATTGGCGAAATGATTCCGCAGACGATGCGCGACAACTTTAGGTGAACCGCTACTGCCAGAGGTAAAAATTAAATTACTGAGTGCATTGTCATTCAGTTCACATGCTGTAGAAGCTGGCGCTTGTGCCGTAAAATCCAGCTTCAAGGCATCCGATGGCCAACGCAATGAGGCATGCACTTGTTGCTGGAGTTGTTGCTGTCGAACTTCAGGAAACGCGGGGTTTATTGGGCAGCAGACGATCTGTTCACGCCAGCAAGCCCACAACAACATCACCAGTTCTACACTGTTCGTGCTGCACAAAAACAGATGATCGCCAGAGTTTAATCCGGCGCATCGGAGCTGTTGTTGCAGGGCATTAAGTTGCGCATCCAATTGTTGGTAGCTGAGCGTAACACCGGCATTCCATAATGCCGGTTGTGTCGGGTGTCGTTGTGCGTGTTGCCGGATGGGGCAAGTTAGCTTTGCCATACCAACTGCAACTGTTTGGTATCGACTTGCTGTTTATCATCCAGCACGGAACCACTGAAATAACGCAGCGTATCCAGACCGGGTGCTTGCTCGGGTGACCATTCGGCTGCCAGCAAGGCCAGCAGACGGTTACCGAGTTGCGATTCGTGGCTGGAAGAGATCACCACTTTCACCCCATTTGCTTTGGCTTTTTTCACCAGTTCCTGGCATTTATCCAATGAACCGATGAGCGTGGGCTTTAATACCAAACCTTTTAACTGAGGGAAAAAATCCCAGTTAGTTTCGGCGCTTAAGATCTCATCCAGTGCCACAGCAACCCCGGTATGTGACGCAACTGCACGGATATCTGCGTAAGTTGCGCAAGGATCTTCAATATATTCAATGTGGGATGGATCGAGATGGCTCATGAAGGTCCAGGCTTCTTCACGCGTCCACAGTTGGTTTGCATCCAGGATCAGTTTAGTTTTTGGTGCTAACCGGATGATTTCGCGGATCATCGCCAGCTCATCGCGCATTGGATAACGTGCGACTTTGAGTTTTACCCGGCTGGGGTAGTCATATAACCACTCTTTCCAGCTCCAGATAATATCTTCCGGTGTGCCTTGTAACAGCAGATACGGTGGTAGTGGCGTATGTTTTAATACCGGCCAGCTACGACGGGCGCAATCTAGACCAAATTGCACCGATGGATAAGTAACCGGGATGGTTTTGCCTTGTTTAAATGCGCTCAGAAATGCGATGGTTTCTTGTTCCGCTTCTGCCAGTGTCTCACGGGAAAAACCCGGTAGTGGTGCAATTTCACTCCAGCTACTGCCCCAATGCAACAATAAGCCTTCGCGTTGCTCGATAGTCTGGTTGTGAAATGTCAGCGGATGCGTGAGCGGCAGTTGATACCGATACAGAGTGATATCCATAAGTTGGCTGTCCTTATCCTCGGCAAAATCAGTCGTCTGTCATGTTATAACAGATCCCGATGCAGAGATCAGATCTGCATCGGAGTGTTGCAGCTGCATTACGGGTTTCGTGGGAATTTATTGAAATCCGGTTCACGTTTTTCGTTAAAAGCGTTACGACCTTCCTGACCTTCTTCGGTCATGTAAAACAGCATGGTGGCATTACCGGCGAGTTCCTGCAGACCAGCCTGACCATCACAATCGGCATTGAGTGCGGCTTTAAGACAACGCAAGGCCATCGGACTGTGTTGCAAAATCTCGCGACACCAACGCACGGTTTCACGTTCCAGTTCGGCCAATGGCACCACCGTATTCACCAGCCCCATCTCTAGCGCTTCTTTGGCATCGTATTGACGGCACAGGAACCAGATCTCGCGTGCTTTTTTCTGGCCGACCAAGCGTGCCATGTAAGAGGCGCCCCAACCACCATCGAACGAACCCACTTTCGGACCGGTCTGACCGAAACGGGCATTTTCAGCAGCAATCGTGAGATCACACAGCATATGTAAGACGTGACCACCACCAATGGCGTAACCGGCGACCATCGCTACAATCGGCTTCGGACAGGTGCGGATCTGGCGCTGGAAGTCGAGCACGTTCAGATGATGTGTGCCTTCGTCATCTTTGTATCCACCATAATCGCCACGTACTTTCTGATCACCACCGGAACAGAACGCCAGCTCGCCTTCGCCAGTCAGAATGATGGTGCCGATCTGCGCATCAAAGCGTGCATCTTGCAGCGCTTTCATCATCTCCATCACCGTCAGCGGGCGGAACGCATTCCGCACCTGTGGACGGTTAATGGTGATTTTGGCAATGCCATCGGCAGATTTGTGATAGCGGATGTCTTGGTAATCGGCGCTGCAATCTTGCCACTCAATAGGGGCATAACAGCGGGCATCGTTATCGTGATCTTGCATAATCTTCTCTCATAATTAACGGTAGAAATGAGTTAGCCACTGCCGGATAGCAGCCGCCATAAATTCTGGGTTGGCGCGGTGCAAGTTATGTCCTCCGGCCAGTATTTGCTGTGTTACCGACGTGCAGTGGGTCGCCAGTTGTGCAGCAATCGCTTGGAATTTCAGATCTTGTTCACCACACAGATACAACACGGGTAGTGACGTATCTTGTAACCACAGTTGCAGATCGGCTTGTTTCGCCAGCGAGCAACAACAGAGCATGTTTGGCAGTTGGGCTGCACTGTTTTGACTGCGCTCAGCGATAAGTTGGGTGCGTTCTGTCGGGTTTAAATCAGCAAAGACCGGTTGTTGATACCAGTCGGTCAACACATCGGCTAATGGCTCGCGATAAAATCGTCGCGCCCAGCGGGCATCAGCACTGGCTCGTATTTTTCGTTCCGCTACCGAGCTTAAACCGGGGTGTGCATTTTCCAGCAGTAAACTTTGTAAACCAGCCGGTTGTGTGGCGGCAAACTGCAACGCCAGTCGCCCGCCGAGTGAGTAACCGAGCAGATGATAATTTGAGATATCTCGTTGCTGTAATTGCTGATTAAGCCAGTGGGGGAAATCAATCATCCGGTTTAAACGTTGTTCACGTGCGTCACCGTGCCCCGGTAGATCGAAAGCAATACAGTCGCAATCAGGTAACTGCTCGATCAGCGCCGACCAGTCATTGGCAGAACCTAAAAAGCCATGCAGGAAGACCAGTGTTGGTTTACTCACGCTGGTAAATTCCGTACATGCTGCGCGAATTCTTTCAGCCAGTTTGCTGCTTCGCCTACCGCGACCTTACATTCCAAAATGGTGGCACTGTGTCGTGTCAGTGCTTGCTGATAATAGTGTTGGAAGCTGGTTGTATCCGTTGGTGCGGCATAAGCGAGCTGAAACTGTTCGGCACTGGCTTGGAAATTGAGCCCGTGAGGCAGTTGGTAAAAATGTTCACGGATCTGGTTGTGCTCCGGCACCGGCAGCATGTGAAAAATGTTACCACCATCATTATTGATGATGATCAGCACAAACGGGCTATTCAGGCTGTGCAATAAAGCCAGACTGTTGAGATCAAACAGCGCGGACGTATCGCCCAGCAGCACGGTGGTTGGCTGTGTCGGATCGGCTTTAGCGACACCGGCGGCTGTGGCGATTAAACCATCAATGCCGGAAGCACCGCGATTGGTGTAAATATGCGCAGGTCGAACACCTGTTGTGCCGAGCATATCCAAAAGCCGGATCGGCATGCTGTTGCCAATAAACAGCTGGCCTTTGATCTGGGCGTTCAGCTGATGACAGAGGGTGATTTCCCCCCATGCCGGTAGTTGTTGTTCAATGAGTGCGGCGAGTTTGTGATCCCACTTAGTGAGTTGGTGCCACGCAGCGTGACGAGCAACAAGCTGATGTGCCTGACACCAGTCATTGATCGCGCTGACAAAGCGTTGCTGGACGGCGAGGCCGTTATCCAATCGTTCTGAGCTATTATCGATTTGCCAGCAGTACTGCCATTCCTGTTCGGTTAAAAACTGTTGCAGACGTTTGGAAATCA
>CALMKU010000378.1 GCA_937866945.1 uncultured Tolumonas sp. | reverse complement strand
GATGCGCCTCGCAACCAATACACCTCAGAACTTCACCTGCAAATGCTCAAATATGCCGATGAGCTTAAACACATTACGGCGAAAGAGTTTTGCGAAGGGGTTGGTTTGCGCGAGAGCTTGGGCACTGAATTCAGCAAGATGCGTAATTTAACGCAACGACTAAAAGCTGCCGGTTTGAATACCGGTCTGATCTGATTTTTTACTTAGCGGTAATGCAAAGAATTTAAGGAACAACCATGGCGATTAAAAAGACGGAACTCTACTCCTCTCTCTGGGCGAGTTGTGATGAGTTGCGTGGTGGTATGGATGCCAGCCAATACAAAGATTATGTGCTCACTTTCTTATTCATGAAGTATGTATCTGACCGTTATAAAGGCGACCCGTATGGCATGATCGTCATTCCGCAGGGTGCCAGCTTTGATGACATGAAAGCGCTGAAAGGTGACAAAGAGATCGGCGATAAGATGAATAAAATCATCAGCGCACTGGCGGAAGAGAACGATCTCAAAGGTGTTATCGACGTTGCTGACTTCAACGATGAAGACAAGCTTGGCAAAGGGAAGGAGATGATCGACCGCCTTTCTAAGCTGATCGGCATTTTTGAAGGGTTAGATCTCTCCGCTAACCGTGCCGATGGCGATGACCTGCTGGGCGATGCATATGAATATCTGATGCGCCACTTCGCCACCGAGTCAGGCAAAAGTAAGGGCCAGTTCTATACCCCGTCGGAAGTCTCGCGCATTCTGTCGAAAGTCATTGGTATCGACGCCAGCACGCCACAAGATGCCACCGTCTATGACCCAACTTGCGGTTCTGGTTCGTTGCTGCTGAAAGCCAGTGATGAAGCCGAACGTGGCTTGTCGATCTACGGACAGGAAATGGATAACGCGACCAGCGCGCTGGCGCGCATGAACATGATCTTGCACAACAACGCGACGGCGAAAATCTGGAAGGGCAACACGCTGGTTGACCCGCAATGGAAAGAGGCGAATGGCCAGCTAAAAACCTTCGACTTCGCGGTGGCCAACCCGCCATTTTCGAATAAGAACTGGACGAGCGGCCTCAACCCGAATGAAGACCCGTTCGACCGTTTCACGTGGGGTATTCCGCCCGAAAAGAACGGTGATTACACCTTCTTACTGCACATCATTAAAAGCCTGAAAAGCACCGGCAAAGGCGCGGTGATTTTGCCGCATGGCGTGCTGTTTCGTGGCAATGCCGAAGCGCGTATTCGTGAAAACCTGCTAAAACAAGGTTACATCAAAGGCATTATCGGCCTGCCTGCTAACCTGTTTTATGGCACGGGTATTCCGGCCTGCATCATCGTGATTGATAAAGCGCAAGCGCATAGCCGTAAAGGCATTTTCATGCTCGATGCCAGCAAAGGCTTTATCAAAGACGGCAACAAAAACCGTCTGCGCGCGCAAGACATTCACAAAGTGGTTGATGTGTTTACCAAGCAGTTGGAACAGCCGCGTTACAGCCGCATGGTGCCACTCAGCGAGATCGCGGCGAATGACTATAACCTCAATATTCCACGTTATATTGATGCCAGCGAACCGGAAGATCTGCACGATCTCACTGCACATTTACAGGGCGGCATTCCTGATCGTGATATCAATGCATTAGCACCTTATTGGCAGGTGTTCCCATCAATGCGTGATGCGCTGTTTGCGCCGGTGCGGGCCGGTTATAGCAAAGCACAAATTGAAGCGGGAAAAATCAAAACCACCTTACTGGAATACCCTGAATTTAAAGCGTTCGCTCAACGTGTAATGACACTGCTAATGCAATGGCAGCAACAAATGGCCTTGCAGGAACTCAGTGTTGGCGATAACCCGAAAGCATTGATCGATGAAATTTCAGAAGCCTTATTAGTGCAATATGCCGACACCGCGTTGCTGAATAATTACGACGTTTACCAGATCTTGATGGATTACTGGAACGACACCATGCAAGACGATGTCTATCTGCTGACGCAAGATGGCTGGTTAGCCGGGAAAATGTTGCGCGAACTGGTGGCAGAGAAAGGCGAAAAACTCAAAGAAACGCCCGATATCGTCATTGACAAGGCTAAGTTCAAAGCTGATCTGATCGCACCATCGCTGATCATTGCCCGTTATTATAAAACCGAGCAAAAACAGCTTGATCAGTTGCAGGCCGATCTCGACAACGCTACGCAAGAGCTGGAAAGTTATCTGGAAGAAAACAGCGGTGAAGACGGCTTATTGGCAGAAGCGCTGAATGACAAAGATAAAGTCACCAAAGTAACCATTACGGCGCGCTTAAAAGTGGCTACCGATAAAGAAGAAAAAGCGGCATTAAAGCAGGCCAAAGCCTTGTTTGATGCGGAAGCTGACAGCAAAAAAGCACTGAAAGAAGCACAAGACCAATTAGACCGTGCGGTGTTTAAACACTACGCCACCTTGTCAGAAGACGATATCAAAACCCTGATTGTGAATGACAAATGGCACGCCACATTGCAAGGCCGCATTCAGGCGGAAATCGAGCGCATCATTCAGCAATTGGCGAATCGCGTGAAAGAGTTAGAAGAGCGCTATGCCGAAGCATTACCGACCATCAGCCAATCTGTCGATGCGCTTAGCCTGAAAGTCGCGGCACATCTGAAAGCCATGGGGCTGGAAACAATATGAACGACCATACCCCAACACGGCTGAGTTCATTGGCCGATGCGATTGCTACGCAGATTGAACAGGCGCGCGGGCAGCTCCGCCAAGCGGTCAACAGCATTATAGTGCAAAGCTACTGGGAAATTGGCCGACTGATTGTTGAAGATGAACAGCAAGGCGAAAGCCGAGCGGAATATGGTAAACAACAGTTACAGCAGTTATCGCAGCAACTGACCGAACGCTTAGGCAAAGGCTTTGATATTACGAATTTACGGAAGATGCGCACGTTTTATCAGGCTTTTCCAATTCGAGACGCACTGCGTCTCGAATTAAGCTGGACGCACTATCGAACTCTGCTTCGCATCGACAACCCGCAGGCCAGAGACTGGTATCTTCACGAAGCTATTACCCAAAGCTGGAGCGCCAGAGCGTTAGAGCGGCAAATCGGCACGCTCTATTACGAACGCTTGTTGGCCAGTCAAGATAAAGCGCTGGTTGAACAAGAGGCTCAGAGCAACACACAATCGTTGGCGGAAACGGCGAAAGATTACCTGCGCGACCCTTACATTCTCGATTTTTTGAACCTGCAAGATAAAACCTATCAGGAAAGTGAGCTGGAACAGGCCATTATCAGCAATCTGCAACAATTTTTGCTGGAACTGGGCAAAGGCTTTGCCTTTGTTGAACGTCAGCAGCGCATTCGCTTTGATGATGAAGATTTTTATATCGATCTGGTGTTTTACAACTTCAAGCTCAAATGCTTCCTGCTGGTTGATCTGAAACTGGGCAAACTGAAACATCAGGATGTCGGTCAAATGGATACCTATGTGCGTTTGTATGACGAACAGCGCAAAGGCAGTGATGACAACCCGACTATCGGTTTGGTGCTGTGCAGTGAAAAGAGTGAAGCTGTGGTGAAATATTCGGTGCTGGCCGATCAGAAACAACTGTTCGCCGCCCGCTATTTGCCTTATTTGCCAACGGAAGCAGAGCTGAAACGCGAGCTGGAACGCGAGCGCATGCGGGCAATGGCGCAGTTGCAGCAGAAGAGGCAGGGGGAAGAATAATGACTGAGCAGAAGCA
>CALMKU010000377.1 GCA_937866945.1 uncultured Tolumonas sp. | reverse complement strand
ACACCGATGGCAATTCCGAAGGTTGAAAATATGGAGATAAAAGAAGCAAATCGATTATCACCTCTGGCGCCAGCGTATCGCAGACCTATTGCCAGACTGACAGGTTGAAAAATGAGTGATTTCACGCTGTTTCCAAGCGTTGCGCAATCCAAGAGTTAGCGGATAATAAAGGTAAGACATCCACTCAACAAGGGGTTCTCCTTGAGCGAGCAATATTTTAGTGTGCATCACTGTTTAAGTATCAGTGTGATTCCAATGGAACAAGGTTTTGAATTGCCAGATCATGACACTTTTGAGGCTGAAATTCCGGAACCGTTCAAAATATCCAACACGATTGTGCAGTTGGATTTAAGCAATGCGCGGGCGTTACGCAGCATTAGTGATGATATTGGCTATCTGGTGGATGTCATTAACCAGCAATCACGGAAAATTAATCTGCTGATGGCTCATATCCTGATGCAGGAAGATGACCCGCAATACCGGCATAACACACTGAGTTTTGGCGGAAGTCGGCTGACATTTTACTCATCAATGCCGCTTGAGAAAAAACAGCTACTGCGTATTAAGATATTTTTACGGGAAGAAGCCTCTGCGGTTTACTGTTACGGACGGATCATCGATCTGGTTACAGAGCAGGATCGGCTCTTGGTGACTGTCGAATATGCATTGTTGCGAGAAGAAGATCGTGAGTTACTGATCCGCGCAGGAATGCATGAGCAATCGCGCCAGTTAAGAGAACGTGCAGAAAAAAAACATCAACTAACCTGAAACTGACTAATGACCAATTACTTTTCTTTCTCATTAAATGCCAAAGCGAATCAGCGTCTTACCTTTGGACAGTTAAATGGCAGTAGTCTTTCTCTGGCGATTGCTGAACTGGTAAAAACACAAGAGCATCCTGTTGTATTAGTGGTGCATGACACACCGACAGCCTTGTATTTAGAGCAGGAAATTAGCTTTCTGCTGGCAGAATCAGCGATTCCGGTGCGGCTGTTTCCTGACTGGGAAACCTTGCCTTATGATACATTTTCCCCGCATCAGGACATCATCTCCCAGCGGATCGAAGCGCTTTATCATCTACCGCGCATGAAAAAAGGGTTGTTGATCTTACCCGTAGCGACCTTGATGTTGCGCACCGCACCATCCAGTTTTATTGATGGTCACAGCCTGTTGGTAAAACCCGGCGATAAGCTCGATCTGCATAATCTGCGCCGCCGCTTGGAACATGCCGGTTACAATGCCGTCGAACAAGTGTTGGAACACGGTGAATATGCCGCGCGTGGTTCTTTGCTCGACTTATTCCCCATGGGCTCGTCATCGCCATATCGTATTGATTTTTTTGATGATGAAGTCGATACCATCCGGGCGTTTGATCCCGATACTCAGCGTTCCCACGATCCGGTAAAAGAAGTTCGGCTATTACCCGCCCACGAATTCCCGACGGATAAAAATGCCATTGAAGGCTTCCGCCAACGCTTCCGGGAACTATTCGATGCCAGCCGTGAACCCGGCTCAGTATATCAGCAAGTCAGTAAGGGCATGTGGCCGGCGGGAATTGAATATTATCTGCCACTGTTTTTTGAACAGACATCGACACTGCTGGATTATCTACCTGCATCCAGCTTGATCATGACAGTTGGTGATATTCAGCAAGCCAGTGAACAATTCTGGCTAGATGTGCAGCAACGCTATGAAGATCGTCGTTATGATTTAACACGCCCGCTGTTATCACCAGCAACCTTGTATCTGCCGATAGATCAGTTATTCGGAGTGCTGAAAGAACGCACACAGATCCACTGTCAGGCACTGCCAACGGAAGAAAAAGCCGGGCGCGTTAATCTACCGGTCAATGCACTGCCCGAACTAACCATTGAAGCCAAACAGCAAGAGCCGTTAGAAGCACTACAACGCTTCTTGAGCCTATTCAATGGCCGAATATTGTTCTCGGTGGAATCAGAGGGTCGTCGTGAAGCATTACTCGAATTACTGACGCCACTGCAGATCCAACTACCGATCCTGAGTTCATTTGATGAATTCGCCAACGGCTCAGATCAATTTGCCATCATTGTCAGCCCGCTGGAACATGGCTTCATTCTGCCGCAAGCCAATGTGGCGCTGATCTGTGAAAATGATCTGTTTGGTCAGAAAGTTGTTCAACGTCGCCGGCGCGATAAAAAAGCCAGCGCTGGCAGCGATGCAATTGTTCGTAATCTGGCGGAGCTCACAATTGGGCAACCAGTTGTACACCTCGACCATGGTGTTGGCCGTTACGTCGGGTTGCAATCGCTGAATGCCGGTGGCATTGCCGCCGAATATCTCACGTTGGAATACGCCGGTGCTGACAAACTCTATGTGCCAGTAACCTCACTGCATCTCATAAGCCGTTATAGCGGCAGTGAAAATCCGCCCCTGCACAAACTCGGTGGTGAAGCTTGGCTGAAAGCACGGAAAAAAGCCGTTGAGAAAATCCGCGATGTAGCCGCTGAACTCTTAGATGTGTATGCCAAACGTGCTGCCCGACCGGGTCTGGCGTTCCAGCATGATAAGCAGGCTTACAGTAAGTTTGCTGCCGGATTCCCGTTTGAAGAAACGCCAGATCAGCTCAACGCTATTAACTCTGTGCTCGGTGATATGTGTCAGGCCAAAGCGATGGATCGACTGGTCTGTGGTGATGTCGGCTTTGGTAAAACCGAAGTAGCAATGCGCGCTACTTTTGTTGCCGTGCATGCCGGTAAACAAGTCGCCGTGTTAGTGCCAACAACCCTGCTGGCACAACAACATTATGAAAACTTCCGAGATCGCTTTGCCAACTGGCCGGTGAATATCGAGGTCATGAGCCGCTTCAAAAGTGCTAAAGAACAGAAAGTCGCGATGGAAGCGCTGGCGGAAGGCAAAATCGATATCATTATCGGCACCCACAAACTGCTTTCAGAAGATATCCGCTTTAAAGATCTGGGCTTGTTAGTTGTCGATGAGGAGCACCGTTTCGGTGTACGCCAGAAAGAAAAGATCAAAGCATTGCGCGCCGATGTCGATATCCTGACCCTGACAGCAACGCCAATCCCACGCACGTTGAATATGGCTTTATCCGGTATGCGCGATCTTTCCGTTATCGCCACGCCACCGGCTAAACGATTGGCAATCAAAACCTTTGTCCGCCAGCATGATAAAGCGGTGGTGCGTGAAGCCATACTGCGTGAGTTAAAACGTGGTGGTCAGATCTATTATCTGCACAACAATGTGGAAACCATCGAGCAAACTGCGACGCAACTCAGTGAGCTGGTGCCAGAAGCGCGTATCGGTATTGCGCACGGTCAGATGCGGGAGCGTGAACTGGAACGGGTGATGTCTGATTTTTATCATCAGCGTTACAACCTGTTAGTCTGTACCACCATTATTGAAACCGGCATCGACGTTCCCAGCGCCAATACCATCATTATGGATCGTGCGGATCATCTGGGTTTGGCACAGTTGCATCAATTGCGTGGCCGTGTAGGGCGTTCGCACCATCAGGCGTATGCTTATCTGTTAACCCCGCATCCAAAACAGATGACCAAAGATGCGGTCAAACGACTGGAAGCTATTGAATCACTGGAAGATTTGGGAGCCGGTTTTGTGCTGGCAACCCACGATCTGGAGATCCGTGGTGC
>CALMKU010000376.1 GCA_937866945.1 uncultured Tolumonas sp. | reverse complement strand
TGATGCTGGAAGCAAACCGCATTGGTGGCCGTCACGGTCTGGGCATGAGCGATCAAATCGAAAACCGTATCATCGAAGCGAAAAGCCGTGGCATCTATGAAGCACCAGGTATGGCCCTGTTGCACATTGCTTACGAACGTCTGGTAACCGGTATTCATAACGAAGACACCATCGAGCTGTATCATGCTCATGGCCGTCAGTTAGGCCGTTTCTTGTATCAAGGCCGTTGGTTTGACTCACAAGCGTTGATGCTGCGTGATGCGTCTCAACGTTGGGTTGCCAGTGCTATCACTGGTGAAGTGACCTTAGAACTGCGTCGTGGCAACGATTACTCTATCCTGAACACCGTGTCAGATAACCTGACCTATCAGGCTGAGCGTCTGACCATGGAAAAAGGCGACTCTATGTTCTCTCCTGATGATCGTATTGGTCAGCTGACTATGCGTAATCTGGATATCACAGATACTCGTGCAAAACTGATGAACTACGTAGAAACGGGTCTGCTGACTGCATCTACCAGCACTGGTCTGCCACAGGTTGAACATAAATAATCGTTATTTTTTGATATAAAAAAAGGGCATGGAAACATGCCCTTTTTGTTTTCCTTGATTTATACGCTTCCAGACCAAATGATATGGGAAGTAAGCGTTAATTAAGAGGCCCGTTATGTTAGGTCTGTTACGTTCATTATTTCGTCAAATGATACAAGAAGGTAGCGACAGCAGTGCCGCAGACTCAACAGGCATACAATTAGCCATAGCTTCTTTGCTGTGCGAAGTAGCCAATGCTGATTATCAGAATGACCCGAGTGAACATGCCGCTAAAGTGCATCAGCTCTCACATTTGCTCGATCTTGATGAGGCATCGGCCACCGCTCTACTGCAACAAGCCCGACAGAAAAGTAAGGCAGCCGTTTCATTATTCGAATTTACGAATCAATTACGAGCACTAAGCCCGGAAGAGCGGTTTGGGCTGATTGAGGCCATGTGGCAAGTAGCTTATGCCGATGAGGTGATCAATCCCATGGAGGAAGCCGTCATACGTCAGGTTGCAGAATTAATTTACGTTGAACACCCTGAATTCATCCGGGCCAAATTATCTGCTCAAAAACGGCAATCACAAGCATAATGACGAAACACGCAATTGCATTCTGTTCGCTGCAGCGACCACCATACTTTTTATGACCACACCCTACAATATTCCGGCTTCCGAACAGCAATTTGAGTTTGAAATCAAACGCAGCCAGTTTATTTGTTATGCCGCCCCCGCCGCTCACCGGGAGGCCGCTGACCACTTCATTCGTTCTATTCGGGAACGACACCCTCAGGCTCGTCATGTTTGCTGGGCGTATATCGCCGGCGCGCCTGACACCACAGTGATGTCGATGAGTGATGATGGTGAACCCAGCGGCACCGCCGGGCGACCGATGCTCAAAATTTTACAATACAGTGGATTGGGTGAAATTGTCGTTGCCGTGGTGCGCTACTTCGGTGGAATTAAACTCGGTACCGGTGGTTTACAACGCGCCTATTCCGATGCCGTCAGCGGTGTGCTCGATAATTTACCGTTAACACTGAAAGTACCGCGGGAACCAATACAATTTTGTTATGACTATAATCTGGAAGCGATCGTCCGCCATGTGCTGAGTCATTACGACATTGCCGACGAACAACTAAACTATCAGCAACAGGTTTCAATATCGTTGCAAATCGCCAGCACACAAGTCGCCGCATTTAAAACAGAACTGACCAATCATTGTGCCGGTGCCATCAAATTTAATGAGTAGAATAGATATACAGGCGAAATTGCCGGCTGAAGGAAGAGCGGATAAATGAATATAATAAATGGGATGCAGCTGCAAAACCGATGGAGAACCTACCAATGCTCGTAGGCACACCACTGTTGCAGGAAAATAAATTAACTGTGTTATGCCGGGTGGAACCAGGTTGTTTAGGCCCTGACGGTAAAGATCATATCGAAGGATTTTGCCGTTTTGCATTAACAGAAATGACGCCAATGAACAGCGCTTTTG
>CALMKU010000375.1 GCA_937866945.1 uncultured Tolumonas sp. | reverse complement strand
AGGTTGATGATTTACGTGGTCTGAAAGAAAACGTTATCGTTGGTCGCTTGATCCCGGCAGGTACTGGTTTTGCTTATCACCATGGTCGCTTACAGAAACGTCGTGTTGCAGCACAAGCTGTAGCTACGCCGGTAGTGACTGCTGATGATGCAGAGCAGAATCTGGCTGATTTGCTGAATGCGGCAGGAAACCTGAGCGCTGAGTAATCAATTAGACAGAAGCAATATTTCAGAGGCCCTACGGGGCCTCTTGTTTTTTGTGCAGTATATTTCTGCGGCTGAGAGTTGCACCGTTATTGGGGCAGGTATTACTATCAGCGAGTATTGATAACTAGTTACGAGGGAACGATGTCTAAATCTATTGTCGCGACAGAAAAAGCACCTGCTGCTATTGGTCCATATGTTCAAGCAACTAAACTGGGCGATCTGGTCTTTACTTCTGGGCAGATCCCGTTGATTCCAGAAACTATGCAACTGGTTACCGGTGATATTAAAGTGCAGGCTGAGCAAGTATTGCGTAATCTGAGTGCAATTTTGGAAGCTGCCGGTGCATCAACCGCCACAGTAATGAAAACGACTTGTTTTCTAAAGGACATGAACGATTTTGTGGCGTTCAATGAAGTTTATGCGCAATTTTTCAATGAAAGTGCGCCAGCGCGTTCGTGCGTTGAAGTTGCTCGTTTACCTAAAGATGTACTTGTTGAAGTTGAAGCAATTGCATATATAGCGAAATAACATGAGTTTGAGTTTTGCTATTGTAGTCAGTGGCCCAGCATATGGGACGCAAGCTGCCAGTTCTGCATACCGTTTTATACAAGCGGCACTGGCTTCCGGACACGTCATACTTGGCGTGTTTTTTTATCAGGATGGTGTCATGAATGCCAGTTACTTGCATTCGCCAGCGGCGGATGAAGATGACTTGCATCAGTTGTGGTGTGAGCTAGCAACGCAGCAACGGTTCCCTTTACATACCTGTATTGCAGCAGCGCAACGGCGCGGTATTTTAGATAGTGTGCTTGCAACAGAAACTGGAAAGGGTATCAGCAATGTTCAAGCGCCATTCATGCTGTCGGGTTTAGGGCAGCTAGCCGAAATGTTATTAACTGCCGATCGTGTAGTTCGTTTTTAAGTTGGCCTATGAATCAGATTGCATTTATTTTTCGGCAAGCACCCTATGGACATGCGAGTGGCAGGGAAGGATTGGATGCCTTGCTGGCTACCTCGGCTTATAGTGAGAATCTCGCCGCCTTCTTTATGGATGATGGGGTTTATCAGTTAGTACAACAGCAACAAGCTACGGCAATCCTGGCTAAAGATCATTCTGCGATGTTTAAATTATGCGAACTGTATGATATCGAAAATATTTACGTATCAACAGAATCGTTGGCTGAGCGTGAAATTACTAGTGATCAGTTATTAATGCCAGTGACGATGCTGACACAAGATGAGTTTTATGACCAACTATTGGCTTATCAAATCAAACTGATGTTTTGAGAAATTTATGCTGCATGTCGTTTCACAATCACCTTTTTCACATTCCATGTTGCAACGCTGCCTTGATCTCATGCAAGCAGGTGATCAATTGTTATTGATTCAAGATGCGGTTATCGCTGCAACAACGAATCATTGGGTTCAGCAACTGCAAGATAAAGAAATTTATGTTTTGCAGGAGGATTTAACGGCGAGGGGATTAACCGCTAAAATCGGCATTCCGGTCGATATGGCTGGCTATGTAGCTCTCGTCGTCAAACATAACAGCCCACTTTGCTGGTAAAAGATATTTCCGCAATCACACTTTTTGTCACCTATACTTCACTTCATCTCAGCTATATCCATCAATAGCTGTATAAATCTTGACTCGCAGCCCATACAGACATAGAATTTTGCGTCCCCGTATCTGCGGGGAGGATTTTTCACATGTTTATAAAGCGATTGCTATTACCAGGAGCTTTTAATGGCAACTATTAACCAGCTTGTTCGCAAGCCGCGCGTTAAGCAAGTTGTAAAAAGCAGCGTTCCTGCCTTGAATGCTTGCCCACAAAAACGTGGTGTGTGTACACGTGTGTATACCACTACTCCTAAAAAACCTAACTCAGCACTGCGTAAGGTATGTCGTGTTCGTTTAACTAACGGATTCGAAGTTACTTCTTACATCGGTGGTGAAGGCCA
>CALMKU010000374.1 GCA_937866945.1 uncultured Tolumonas sp. | reverse complement strand
CCTTTCAGTACCTTAATACTCGAGGAGTCGTAAGTATTCTCGCTCATGTTTATTCCCACTGTGTCGACTATTCGGTTATGTTGCCCTGTTTCACGTGAAACAAACGGCAATCAAATTCTTGCATCATTTCCTGCAACGGTTGCTGGTCAATGGCGGTGATAAACACCTGTGACTCACATTGTTGTAACCGTTTGGCCAGAACATAGCGTTTCTGCGCATCCAACTCTGAAGCGAAATCATCTATCAGAAACAAGCAGGTCTTTGCACTGTGTTGCCGCAGATATAACCCCTGCGCTAACCGCAATGCACAAACCAGCAACTTGAGCTGGCCGCGGGATAGCAAATCCTGCACCGGGACACCCTCAGCCCGCAGTCGTAAATCAGCACGATGCGGGCCAATGGCCGTGTGACCCAACTGTCGGTCACGTTCAAAGCCTTCCTGCAGAAGTTGGTTTAACGCCGACTCCTGCTGCCAGCCAGCATAAAATGTGGCTTGGAAAGTGTACTCGGGTAACAACTCCTGACAGATCTGCTGCAATAGTGGCAGCAAAGCCAGACAGTATTGTTGCCGGAACACACTCAATGCCTCACTGCTTTCAGCCAGTTGCTGATCCCAGTAAGCCAGTGGCGCATAATTTACAGACTGCCGTAATAAGGCATTCCGCTGTTTGAGCAAACGCCGCACTTTCCCCCATAACGGGAAAAAGGCTTGCTCCACGTGAAACACACCCCAATCAACAAACGCGCGACGTTGTTGTGGCCCCCCCGTCAGCAGGTTGTAACCTTCTGGGTGGATCAGCTGTAACGGTAATAAACTGGCTAACTGCGAAAGTTTGTCTGCCGTTTTCCCAGCAATTTTCAGCTGGGTGTCGCCGTGTCGATCTTTCTGTAAACCCAAACTAATTTGCTGCTCATCGCGTTCCAGTTGCGCAAATAACGTAAACGCCTTCTCCCCCTGCATGATCACGCGGTTGGTCAGATGCGTACGGAATGAGCGGCCCAGACTCAGATAATGGATGGCTTCCAGTACGCTGGATTTACCACTGCCATTCTGACCTAACAGCAAATTCATCCCACCAGCCGGAATAAGTTCCGACTGGCTGAGATTTCTAAAATGTTGGATCTGCAGCTTGTGCAGCATGCGAACTATAGACGCATCGGCATGACGACATATTGTGCATCGTCATTGCTTGCATCTTCCACCAACGCACTACTGTTCGCGTCGGTCAGATACCATTTCACCTGCTCACATTTTAACGCATTCAGCACGTCGAGCACATAGGAGACATTAAATCCGACTTCCATTTCAGGGCCGTCATATTGCACATCAATCAGCTCTTCCGCTTCTTCCTGCTCAGGGTTGTTGGCGGTGATGTGCAACAAATTGGTAGTCAGATGCAAACGCACGCCGCGGAATTTTTCGTTGGAGAGGATCGCCGCACGTGAGAAAGCTTGTTTCAGCAACTCACGTTCCGCGATCAGAATTTTGTCGCTCTGGCGCGGGAATACACGACGATAATCAGGGAAACGACCATCTACCAGTTTCGAGGTGAAAATAAAACCTTCAGCTTCGGCACGCAGATTATTCAGACCGATTTGTAAGCGGATCGGACGATCATCGTTTTCCAGCAGACGAGCGAGTTCGAGCACCCCTTTGCGTGGCAAGATCACCTGATGATCAGCTTGTGCTTCGTTCAGCACGTCACGGCGACAGGTGGCCAGACGATGACCATCGGTACCAACGGTACGTAAACCTGAACCGCTGGTTTCAAACAACATGCCGTTCAAGTAAAAACGCACATCTTGGCTGGCCATTGAGAACTGTGTGGCGTCCATAAGACGTTTTAACTCTTGCTGGCTAATGTCGAACTCTAATACCGAATTCCATTCTTCGATATTCGGGTAATCTGCCGCCGGCAAGGTTGATAATGAATAACGGCTGCGACCAGAGCGTAAAATTAAACGCTCTCCTTCCAGCACAAAATCAAGCAGAGCACCATCAGGCAGACCACGACAGATATCCAGCAGTTTGCGTGCTGGTGTGGTGATGTTGCCAGCCACCACGGCGCCATTTAATGGCACCAGACCGACCATTTCCACTTCCAGATCGGTACCAGTCAGTGACAGACGTTGTTCGGTGACATTCAATAATACGTTACTTAAAATCGGCAGCGTTGGGCGCCCGCCAATAGAACCGGATACTAATTGCAATGGTCGCAGCAGACTGTCGCGACTAATGGAAAATTGCATGGACGGTATCTCCTGCTTTAAGAGGAAAGGGTTCGGATCAGATTCGAGTAATCTTCTTTAATATCGTTACTCTCTTCACGTAGCTCCGCGATTTTACGGCAGGCATGCAACACCGTGGTATGGTCACGGCCACCAAACGCATCGCCAATTTCCGGCAAGCTGTGGTTGGTCAGCTCTTTCGCCAGTGCCATCGCTAACTGACGCGGGCGCGCCACGGAACGAGAACGACGCTTCGACAGCAGATCTGCAACTTTGATTTTGTAATATTCCGCGACGGTCTTCTGAATGTTATCAATGGTGACCAGCTTTTCCTGCAATGCCAGCATGTCGCGCAGCGCTTCACGCACGAAATCGATATTGATTGGTTTGCCGGTAAAGCGGGCATTCGCGATCACACGATTCAACGCCCCTTCCAACTCACGCACATTCGAACGCAGCCGTTTAGCGATGAAAAACGCCACTTCGTGCGGCAGATGAATTTTATTCTCTTCCGCTTTGCGCATCAGAATCGCCACACGCGTTTCCAGCTCTGGCGGTTCAATAGCAATAGTTAAACCCCAGCCAAAACGAGATTTCAAGCGATCTTCCACCCCATCGATCTCTTTTGGATAGCGATCGGAGGTCAGAATAATTTGCTGGTTACCTTCCAGTAACGCATTGAAAGTATGGAAAAATTCTTCCTGAGAACGCTCTTTCTTGGCGAAAAACTGAATGTCGTCGATTAACAAGGCATCGACGCTGCGGTAATAACGTTGGAATTCCTGAATCGCATTATTCTGCAGTGCTTTTACCATATCCTGCACAAAACGCTCAGACTGCATGTAGATCACTTTGGCATTCGGCTTACGTGCACGAATACCGTTGCCGACCGCATGCAACAGATGGGTTTTACCTAAACCGGTACCACCATACAGGAACAACGGGTTATACGCACCACCGGGATTTTCCGCGACCTGATGGGCTGCCGCCAATGCCAGCTGGTTCGATTTACCCTCAACGAAATTCACGAAGTTGTAGGTTTCGTTGATGTTGCTCTTGTGGTTAATCTCCGGCATCGCATCCTGTTTACTGGTCCAGGAAGGAATCGTGATCGCCGGTTGTTCACTGCGCACATCTGCCACTGGTGCAGCAGTCGCGTAAGCTTGCGGTGCCGCTGCAGCAGTCGGGCGTCGACCCACAGCAAAATGCAGCGTTGGCGCATCGGAACCACAGATTTCACTAAACAGACTATTGATGCGTAACAGATATTTGTCGCGTACCCAGTCTAAAATAAACCGGTTAGCGGCATACAGGGTCAGCGAGCGATCACCAAACTCTGCCTGAAGCGGCCGGATCCACAAGCCGAATTCACCGGATGGTAATTCTTCCTGTAGCCGTGTCAGGCATTGCTGCCATAGCGAAGCGGTCACTTTTCACCCCTGTCTGATCATTTATAAGACCTTTGATTTTACCTCTTTTTCAGGATCGATCTCCAGATCTTGTTCGCA
>CALMKU010000373.1 GCA_937866945.1 uncultured Tolumonas sp. | reverse complement strand
CTCACTACTTTTGTTAGTGGCAAAACCTGTATTTCTCCCGTTTTAGAAAAAATTCGTTCTCGCGCATCATGAGAGTTAAATAGCTTGTCGGCTTGAGCCACTGTTTCTGAGCGACCAAGAAACAGTAAACTATTCTTTTTTAAACCAAAGTGAAAGTTTTGTAATACTTTCGCTTGAAGTGCGGTGTCAAAATAAATAAGAACATTACGACAAGAGACCACATCTAAACGCAGAAATGGTGGATCATTGACTAAATTATGCTTGGCAAAAACAATTGCATCTCGCAGTGGTTTAATAATTTCATAATACGCGCCGCGTTTATTAAAATAACGCTCAACTAACTCTTGGCTTAATTCTTTTAACGCAATTGCCGGATATAACCCACGTCGTGCGGTTTCAAGGGCCGCATCATCAATGTCGGTAGCAAATATCTGCAACGTTGGCTTTTTATCTCTATCCAGCCAGATTTCATACATCATGATCGCCAGCGAATAGGCTTCTTCACCGGTCGCACAACCGGCAACCCAAATGCGAAACTCGTCTTCGGCTGCCGTATTGGATTGCCTGAGCGTTGCTTCAAGTGCCTTGTAAGCCTCTTTATCGCGAAAAAAGGCGGTTACTGAAATCAGCAAATCGTTGGCTAAAAGCTCGGCTTCGCTGTCTGAACTGGTTAGAAAGGCCAGATATTCGTTTAACCCAACACTTTGCACGGCACTGATACGTCGCTGTATGCGTCGAATCAACGTCGCACTTTTATAACCGGTAAAATCACGCTGTAAGCGTTCATTAAGCAACTCGATGATTTGTTGAACCCGCAAATCATCATGCAGCAGCGCATCGACTGCGTTATTGGCAACCTCAATACTAGACAGGTATTGCGCTATTTCTGCAATGCTCATAATGTGCGAGATTACACCCGATTCGATGGCCGAACGTGGCATTCCATCATATTTCGCACCATCGGGGTTTTGCGCTATCGTGATGCCGCCCATATTGTGAATTTGCCGACAACCTAATGAGCCATCAGAACCCGTTCCCGACAAAATAATGCCAATCGCGCGATCTCTTTTTTCTTCCGCTAATGCTGTAAAAAATAGTTAATCGATGGCTTCGGGTTATTCGGTTGCGAAATGGCTGACAAGGTAAATCGACCATTCTCAAAACCGGCATTTTTGTGCGCAGGCACCACAAACACCATATTGGGCAAGGGTTCGTCCTGATCTTCCATCTCTTTAACAGAGAGCGCAGTTGAACGTTGTAAGATTTCAGCCATCATACTGCGATGCGAGGGCGATAAATGCTGAAGCACCACAAAGCACATGTCATCGTTTCTGGTGAGCAGGGTGAGCAGTGCGCTA
>CALMKU010000372.1 GCA_937866945.1 uncultured Tolumonas sp. | reverse complement strand
ATTGCTCGCGAATTTGAGCAGCATAAGGTGTTAAGTCTTCATCGGTGCGACAGCGAAATTCCCAAACCCCTTCCGCATTCGGCAATTGATGCAAATAAGCCTGCTGCATGGTGAGTTTATAAAAATCGGTGTCGGTCAGGCTTTGCATGGTGTCGGTCAGGCTTTGCATACAGAAAGTGTCAGACATAAAGGGTCACCACCGTCACGCGTTCAGGCGTTGAGTTGTAATTTCAATTCTTCAATATCTGCGGCTAATAAAATACCCGCTCTTTGCATTTGTTGAAGCGCTTGTTGAACGGTTTCATCAGCGATGCCTTTTGTGGCAGAAAGATTAACCACAACGTTAAAACCGACATTTTTTAGCTGTAATGCTGTGGTTTTTACGCAGTAATCAAGCGCCAGCCCACCAAGAATCACCGTCGTGACTTGATGCTGATGCAACCACTCAATCAAACCGGTTGATAATTTTTCGGAAAGGTCGTGATAACAAGCGCCATAAGGGTGGAATGTCGGCTCAATGCCTTTGTAGACCAAAAAGTCATAATCGCTCACAGCAGGTAAACCGTCGATCAGCTCAAACCCTTTGCTTCCGGGCACTGCATGAGCCACCCAAGTGATGTCGGCTTCGGGCAAGCCAACAGACTGAAACATTTCGTTATGGGAACTGACCACCCACGGAGCCAGTGGTGTATGGGCATCTTTAGTCATAATGCGAAAATGCGCGAGTGAGGCTTGTTCATTTAACGCAGCAGCGATCAGATGCCCCTGCGGTACGGGTAATTCATCCGGACAAACCGGGGTAAATGTGTTTTGCACATCAACATCAATGGCCGCAATGTTCATTTTATTCCCCTAATTTGGTTCCTATAAGATACCAATAGCCATAAAGGTATTGCAGAGGAACCAATGTGTCAATTATTATTGCCGACAGAAATGAGAATAAGGTGTCGAAATGTCCCGAATTGCTGTGATGGGTTCTGCTTTTAATCCGCCGTCACTGGGCCACAAAGATGTGGTTGAACAAGCGCTAAAACAATGCGATCAGGTTTGGTTGGTGCCCGCCTTTCGTCACGCATGGGGAAAAAAGATGGCTGCGTATCAACAACGTTGTGAGATGGTCGATCTGTTTGTGCAAGATATCGCCGATCCCAGAGTCAGCTTATGCGCCATCGAACATGAGATTGCCTCTGATAAACCCGTTTATAGCTATGATCTACTGGCTGCTTTGCAAGCCCGAATTCAAACTGACGATCAGTTGCTACTGGTCATCGGCCCCGATAACGCAGCATCATTTGATAAATTTCACCGCGCTGCCGACATTCAACAACGCTGGCAATTGCTGGTCGTCAAAGAACGCGTATCCATGCGCAGCACCAAAATACGCACTGCATTACAGCAACATAAATCGATTACAAAAATGACCACAGCTCGCGTTGCTGATTATTTATCCACTCACCCTGTTTATGCTGAGATTTCATCATGATCAGTACCATTGATACCGTGTTATTACGTATTGCCGACCAAGCATTACAAGTGCTGCTCTGGCAAAGGCCAACAGATAGCCGCGCGTTTGCTGGTGAATGGGCCTTACCGGGCGGTTGGGTATTTGAAGATCAAGATACAACACTCGAACAAGCGACCTGTCGTATTCTGGAGCACAAAGTTGGCTTAAAGCCCGACTATATCGAGCAAGTCGCCACTATTGGTAATCAGCATCGTGACCCAGCAGGTTGGTCAATAACGGTATTGCAGTTAGCACTGATTCGTTACAGCCACTCTCAATTAC
>CALMKU010000371.1 GCA_937866945.1 uncultured Tolumonas sp. | reverse complement strand
GGCGACAAAAGCAATTGTCTGACATGCTCCCCCACCTCTGGCAGTGAATAAAACAAGGCACTGTAACCTACATCGTGTGCCAGATTCGTGTGTGGCGTTGTGATGGCTAACACGGTTAACCCGGCATCGTGAGCACTGCGAATGCCGGTCGCCGAATCTTCCAATGCCAGACACTCCCCGGCAGAAAAGTTCAATCGCTCCAGTGCGGTCAAATAAGGCTCAGGATGTGGTTTGGCATTTTGTACATCATCACGGGTAATGATCAACGGGAAGAAATCACGCCAGCCCAGACTATCCAGCACCGGTTCGATTTCCTTCCGATATGAGCCGGTGACTAAGGCCACCGCCAGTTCACTTTGTTGCATATCACGAAGCAACTCATAGGCACCCGGCATAGGCGTCGGCAACTCAGTTTCTAATAAAGAGAGAAAACGCGCGGTTTTCTGCGCCATCAGTTGCTCTGTCGCAATGGGTAATTGGTAATCCTGAATCAATGTTTTAGCTGTCGCATAGGTTGAAACACCGGAAAATTGCGCCATGTATCGGCTCTTTTCCAATGAACAACCAAAAGGCTGCAATTCCGCTTGCCATGCGGCATAATGTAAATGCTCTGAGTCTACGAGTGTGCCATCAAAATCAAAACAAATTGCCCTGACCATTCCTCTCTCCTCTCTATTTATTATTTATTTCCCGCTATTTATTTCACCCTTTATTTCACGTCGCACCAAAATACATAAAAAATCACAATTTATGCTTATTTATACTTGATGCGAGTGGGGTTTTTCACCATCATAGCGCTACTTTTGTAGTTAGGACATTACCGACTATGGTACGTGAAAGAGATGCAATGCTGGTGCATGCGTTCCGTCATTCAACCCCGTATGTAAACCACCACCGTGGTTCTACCTTCGTGATCATGTTGAGTGGTGAAACGGTTGCTGATGAAAACTTTTCCTCGCTGATCGCAGATATCGCGCTGCTGCAAAGTCTGGGGATCAGGCTGGTATTGGTTTTTGGTGCGCGTCCGCAAATTGATGCAGCCCTGATTCAGGATAATATTCCTCTGCGCTTTCATAAGCATGTTCGCGTCACTGATGATGAAACATTCAGCGTAATCAAACAAGTCTGCGGCGGCATGCAGATGGATATCATGGCAAAAATGTCGATGGGTCTGATCAATACCCCGATGGCCGGTGCCCATCTGAACGTGGTCAGTGGTAACTTCGTGACCTCGCAACCGCTGGGTGTCGACGAAGGTGTTGACTATTTCCATGGTGGCCGTGTGCGCCGTGTGGATGCTGATGGCATTAAACGTCAGTTAGACATGCAAAATATTGTCTTGATCTCTCCACTCGGTTTTTCTGTGACTGGCGAAAGCTTCAGTGTCAGCTCAGAAGAAGTGGCCTCGAAAGTCGCGATTGCCCTTAATGCCAATAAACTGATTTCATTCTGTTCTCATCAGGGTGTTATCAACGAAAAAGGCGAAGTAGTACCTGAATTGTTCCCAGAACAAGCAGAAGAGTATTTAACTCGTCTGGAAGAACTTGGCGATGACAGCTCAGGCACAGCGCGTTATTTCCGTTCCGCGATTGCTGCTTGTCGTGGTGGTGTGCCTCGCAGCCATCTGGTCAGTTACCGGGAAGATGGCGCGCTGGTACAAGAACTGTTTACCCGCGATGGTATCGGTACGCAGATTGTACGTCACAGTGCGGAACAAGCCCGTCAGGCCACCATTGATGACATCGGCGGTATTTTGGATCTGATCCGTCCGTTGGAAGCGGAAGGTATTCTGGTTAAGCGTTCCCGCGAACAGCTGGAAATGCAGATCGACAACTTCTTCATTATTGAACGCGACGGCATGATCATCTCTTGTGCGGCGTTATATCCGTTTAAAGAAGAAGCGATGGCGGAAATGGCGTGTGTGGCAGTACATCCGGAATACCGTAGCTCCAACCGTGGTGATCGCATGGTGTCACAGATCGAAGATTTGGCCCGCTCGAAGAATATCAAAAAGCTGTTTGTGCTGACGACGCGTT
>CALMKU010000370.1 GCA_937866945.1 uncultured Tolumonas sp. | reverse complement strand
TCTCGTAACAGCTGTAATGGCTGGCTACGATTTACCGTGGCCCAAAGATCTATGGCCCCGTCTTTGGTGGCAAAACTTAGGCCCGGCAAACAACGGTACTCACCAAACGCCTGCATATCAAAATAAGCATCTGCATCACGGCCACTCAGCACATAATCAACCTGCACACCTTCCGCCTGTAATGCTTTTGCCATTAACCGACAGCGGGAAATATGGCCATTCCCTGTACCTTGCACACCATACAAAATTCGCATCAATATGATTCCTAAGGCAGTATAAACCACGCCGTCAATAAGCCAAGGCAGGCCCCAGCCACCAGATCAGACAGATAATGCACCCCCAGTAATAGTCGGGATGCACCAATACAACCGGCCCAAATAAACACGCACCACAGCATCATGGGATAAAAAACCGAAGTAACTTCGGCCATTAAAAAAGCCGCCGCCGTATGGCCAGATGGCAAGCTGTAACGATCGGAAGGGGTAATAAATACCGGTAAATTACGCGGACGTTCACGTTTAAAACTGTTTTTAATCAGCCAATAAATGGGTAATTCAATAGCAAACGCTTTTAATACACAGTGGAAGAAATCATGTCCCCGGACACCATCGTTCCACGTCAAAATGACAGCGATGAGCAGGTAAAGCGGGCCATCACCGGTGCGGGAAATCAAGCGGCTAATGCGAGCCTGATATTGGTTATAACTGTGTGATAAGAAGAGTTGACTGGTTTTTTGATCCCAACGCTGAATAAACTGCATATTCTTCCCCGCCAGATAGTCTCATGACTACCCTAACGACGGGGAATGACAGTTCGTTGAACGATCAATAACAGAATGGTGACAAAAATTCCGGCACTTACGCAGGATAAATGCCAGTGATTTAAATTATTCTGCGGCGACTGCCGCTTGCTCTGGTACTCGCCACAGTAAACTAACAACAATGGCTGCCAGTGTAGGCAGTAACCATGCCAGCCCCAGCTCAAATAAGGGCAGGAAATTCAATGCACTGAGATCCACACCCGCCGCTTTAATGCCGTCCAAACAGCCAAACAGCAGTGCAACACCGAGCACCAGACGAAATGCCATGCTTTGATTAAAGAACCAACTGCGCATGAACGTCACGGCGACCAACGCAATGGCAACCGGATAAATCGCCACCAATACCGGGATCGAGATCACCAGTAATTGTGTCAAACCAACGTTGGCGACAATGGCACATAAAATCACAATCACCGCAGCACACTGTTTATAGCTATAGCGAGGCCACAAGGTATGGAAGAAATCAGCGCAAGCGGAAGTCAGGCCAACGGAGGTGGTCAGACATGCCAGACCAACGATGGCAGCCAACACGACCGAGCCCATCGGGCCAAACAATAAGGCTACATAGGCTGCCACCAGCTCACCACCGTTCTGTGGGTTGGCTATAATACCACCCGCCGTGCCACCCAGTTGAAACAGTGCGATATAAACCAATGCCAGTCCGCTGGCAGCAATCACACTGGCCACAGCCAAATACCGGGTCTGCTGTTTTACGTTCTCAATACCACGTGATTTCAACACATCAATGATCAGCATGCCGAACATCAACGCGCCAAAGGTATCCATAGTGTTGTAACCTTCCAGCAAACCTTTCACGACCGGATGGGCGATATAATCAGCTGAAACGGGAGGAATGGAGCCCTGTGGTGCGACCAGAACGGCGATACCCAATACCGCCAGTAATAAAACCAAGACTGGAGTCAGGATCTTACCAACCGCATCCAGCAATTTGCCCTGATTTAACGAGAGGAACAGCGTCAGGCCAAAATAAAAAATAATGAAGCTAGTCAGCATA
>CALMKU010000369.1 GCA_937866945.1 uncultured Tolumonas sp. | reverse complement strand
CCTTCCGGCACTGGGTTACGAGGCCCATGGTTCAAAATATCGCCCAGTACCAGATAATAATCTGGTGCAAATTGCTGGGCATGATCCAGTGTTTTTTGCAGTGCGGGAAAGCAGCCGTGAATATCTGAAATGATGGCAAAAGAAAGCATGACAGGCACCTCATCACTAGGCAGGGAAAACATTATACCCTTCGTACTTGAAGTTGCAGCATCGTTGACGGCGTTCACGCGCCCTAAAGCAGCGCGCCCAGCAAAGCCGGACGCGTTTTGGGGATTAATTTTTCTGGATAAAACCAATCAAACCTTCAGGTTGCCATTCGTAGTACATTTCACTGCGCTGGCCGCAGCAACTGCCGCTACAACCACCGGCAGAGACTTTACGAACCCGCCCCTTGCGCATCCAGACTCCAATCATGGCATCAATAGCATCTTCGGAGGTTTGGAACTGCCGGGCCAGCTCGCGCCCGGTCATTCGTTGCTGTTGTTGCAGACAATCGGCAATATCTCGCAAGATCATATCAATACCCTCTTGTTCAGCAGAATATCGCCGCGACGGCGTAAGCCTAATGTCAGCAACAGGAAACCGCCGACGTAGAACGCGATCCAGAATAGACTGGTGATCGGATGACTGCTGAATGTCGCGACCTGAAAGTAAAGTGTTGACGCCGCAAAGGCCAACAAGTTACACCACATCGCCACAAAGATAGCCCAGTTACGACCTGATTCGCGGAACAAAGCGCCCATCGCAGCAGAACATGGCATATAGAGCAGCACGAATAACAGGTAAGCAAATGCGCCTGCCGCGCCGGCAAAATGCAGCTGCATATTGGCGTAGATAGAAACATCCACTTCCTGACTTTCAGCTGCTGACTGCTGATCAGTAACATCACCGATGTCGAGACCAGCCGGGTCTTTAACATTGATATCCGCCAGATTTGCCGGAATAGTCGCTGCGGCTTCCGTTACTTTGTCCCACAAGCTGAATTCAGTTGCATCGTCTTCACTGCCTGCGTCTGATTGATACAGAGTATTCAGTGTACCCACGACCGCTTCTTTCGCAAAAATACCGGTAATGATACCTACTGTTGCCTGCCAGTTATCTTGTTTGACGCCCAGCGGTGACAGCACGGGGGTAATTTGTTGCGCCGCGACCGCCAACAGGGATTTACCGTTATTTTGGTTACCGAATGAACCGTCAGTACCCATCGAGTTAAAGACACTCAGTATGGCAACCACCACTACAATCACTTTGCCTGCACCTAACATGAATATTTTCAATTTCTGCCAGGTTTTCAGGAAGATGTAATTTAAGCGAGGTAACTCATAATCGGGCATTTCCATAATGGAAGATTCGCTTTTACCCGGCAAAATGGTATGCCGTAATACCAGCCCCGTGAACACCGCAGCGACAATACCGAAGATATAGAGCGCAAACACGACGTTCTGGCCGGATTGCGGGAAGAACGCTACCGCAAACAATGCATACACGGGTAATCGCGCACCACAGGACATAAACGGTGCCATCGCATTAGTCAGCATACGTTCACGTTCAGAGTTCAAGGTACGGGTGGCCATGAAAGCCGGCACCGAACAACCAAACCCCATCAGCATAGGAACAAACGCTTTACCGGGTAAGCCCAGATAACGCATTAACCGATCGACCACGAACGCAGCTCGCGCCAGATAACCCGAGGCTTCCAGTGCCGCCAAAAACATATACAGAAAACCGATCACCGGAATGAAAGTCGCAACGGTTTGAATACCAGTACCAAAACCATCAGAGACCAGTGCAATCACCCATTCTGGCAAGCCGATATGCTCAAATAAGATGCGCGAACCTTCGACAAAAATACCGCCTGCCAGAATGTCGAAAAAGTCGATAAAAGCACTACCGAGGTTGATCGCAAACAGGAACATCAGATACATCATGCCAAGAAACACCGGCAAACCTAACCAGCGATTCAGTAACAAATTATCCAATTGTTCGCTGCGTTTCTGGCTCAGTTTGCCATGCTGACGCAATGTAGGGCGACATTCGTTATACACATAGCTGAAACGCGCATCGGCCAGTAACAAATCCAAATCATGTTCTTTTTGCAGTTGTGCAATCTGCTGCTTAGCCGACGCCGTCAGTTGCGCAGCCATAGACTCTTCCACCACCGGATCTTGTTCCAGCAGACGCAAAGCACAACCACGATTAGATAAATGCGGGTGGGACAATTGCGGTGCCATTTGGCCAACTAACGCATCAATCTCGTCGCCATAGGCTAGCGCTAATGGCTGAGACGCCTGCGTTTGCTCAATTAATGCCGGTAAAATCGCTTTGAAAGAAAGCACTTCTTTACGGTTATGCGCAGACAATGCCACCACCGGACAGCCCAGTTTTTCGCTTAACAGATTCGTATCAATCGACTGGTTACGGCGTTTCAATACATCGTATTTATTCAGCACCACCAGCACTGGTAAACCTAATTCCCGCAACTGCAATGTCAGCAACAGAGAACGCTCCAGACTGCTGGAATCAACCACGTTGATCACCAGATCCGGTTTATTGTTCATGACATAACGAAAGGCAATTTGCTCATCAATCGAGCTGTCACGGCTTTCCAGCGCGTAGATCCCCGGCAGATCGACCAATTCATAAGCATAATCTTCAAACTGGAATTGGCCGGTCTTCTTATCGACCGTCACGCCACTCCAGTTACCAACCTGCTGATTAGCGCCGGTTAGCGCATTAAACAGTGATGTTTTCCCGCTATTCGGGTTACCCACGGTGACGATATGATGACTCATACTGCTTGCACCTCGATTAAGCGCGCTAAGGCGGTCTGAATGGAAAGTGTGATGCTGGATGTCGCGATTTGTAATGGATCGCCCAATGGTGCCTGCCGAATAAAACGGATCTCTGAAGATGGTAATAACCCCATCGCCATTAGTTTGCGTTTCACCGCAGGTTCGAGTTGCGCCAGACTCACGATGCGAGCCGTTTCACCCGGCTTTAATTCTGACATTAGCATTCTGCACCACCAGTTATTGATAATCGTTATCACTAAGATTCAGTTTAATGATAATCCCGCCAAAATAAAGTGGTTTTGTGAGGAAAACACACTTTCCCAGTGAAATAAATCCTTCAAAAATTATGCCATTACAATACTTACACAGCAGCGCAACAGTTACGTAACAACAGTAAGGAAATTAAAACAGGGAAAGCTGAGTATTGACGATTTGATCGAACTGCAGATGGATGTGCGGCAGGATAGCGTCGGCCACCGGCTTGAGTTGTTTATCAATATAGTGCTGATAATCGAGCGGATGCTGCTGATACGCCACCGGCTCCGGGCCTTGCGTGGTGATCACATATTCGATCCAGCCTTTGTGCTGGTAACGGGGAGGCAAACCGCGTTGACGACGGATCTCATCCGCCAAACGCGCGGCTTTTACATGCGGAGGTTGTGTTTTGTCGTAATCGTTGAGTTTACGACGTAAGCGTTTGCGATAAACCAGACATTCGTCCAATTCACCACGCTGGGTTTTCTCAATCGTGTCACGGATAAATTCGCGCGGATCTTGCTCTTGAAAAATACGCTCATACAATCCGGTCTGGAATATTTTTGCCAGTTCCGTCCAATCGGATCGCACGGTTTCCATACCTTTAAAGATGAGCTTATCTCCTCCATTTTCATGACAAAGACCAGCGTAACGTTTTTTACTGCCCAATTCAGTGCCGCGTAAGGTCGGCATCAAAAAGCGGTGATAATGTCGTTCAAATTGCAACTCTAAACACGACTCAAGCTGAAATTCCTGCTGGAGCTTTTCTTTCCACCACAGATTTATCTTCTGTACTAACTCTTTCCCCATTTGTTGCGCTTTTTCTGCGCTCACCCGGTTTTTCAGCCAGACAAAAATAGAGTCGGTATCGCCATAAATGACGGTATAGCCGTGTGACTCAATAAAAATGCGCGATTCCTGCATGATCCAATGTCCGCGCATGGTAATACCAGACGCCAAACGGGGATCAAAGAACCGGCAGCCGACCGACCCCATCACGCCATAAAAGGCATTCATCAGGATCTTGATCGCTTGCGAGCGCGGCTGGTCATGCTCGGTTTTCGCTTGTTCCCGCGCTTGCCACAGATGATCAATTAATCCTGGCAAAATATGGTGCTTTCGGGAAAAACGCCCGCCAACATAACCGGGGATGGTTTCGGCTTCCGGCTCTTGTAAACCATGCACCAGTGCCAGCGGATCAATATGAAATGTGCGAATGATGCTGGGATACAGACTCTTAAAATCGAGCACTAATACATCATGGTAAAAACCAGGTAGTGAATTCATCACATAACCACCCGGTGACGTTGCGATTGCACCGTGCGGTAAATTTGGTGCGACAAAACCAGCTTGATGTAAACGAGGGATATACAGATTAGTAAACGCAGCAACCGAACCACCGTAGCGATCGAGTTCCAACCCGGTTAACTGGCTACGCAAACAGAGAAACGAGAGTAGATGACACTTATCAAAAATCTCGATCACCAACCGGCAATCTTCCAGATTGTAATGCGCTAAAGCCGGTTTATCGTGATGAAACAGACGTGAGATTTCAGCAATACGATCATCCGGATCGTGGATCGCTTTCCCGCGCCCCAGCAGTTCCTGCGCAACATACTCCAACCCAAACCGATCAAAGCGGAACGTGGCTGATTTCAGAGCATCAATACCATCAATCACCATTCGGCCCGGTAAAATCAACTGGCCTTGCTGATCATCCATGCGTGACGGGCGCCAACGCATCAGGCTTTGCCCACGCCCCCAACGCAGAGGGTATTTATGAAATTCGGCCCGACGTAACAACAGCCGGAAATCGAAATTCACTACATTCCAGCCAATGATAATATCGGGATCATGGCGCAGCAACCAACGCTCCAGCGCCAGCAGCAGCGAGTATTCGTTATTCACCCATTCAATGTTCATCTCGGATGGTTCGGCGGTGCCGACCATGATCACCGTCGCAATCTCACGGCCATCCGGTTCCCGCAACAATAAGGCAACGGAATAGAGTTCGCCATCCATCGCGCATTCCACATCGAGTGATAACACGCGAAAATGTGGCGTCACTTCGGCCGGTTCAAGTTCGGTGAGTTTTACCTCCCGATAGCCAGCCCGTTGCCGGTAATGACCACTAAAGCGCATACCTGCCGTAATAAATCGCTGCATCAGGCAGACATCCGCAAAGCGCAGATCGCTTTCATAGATGGTCAGTTGATGCAAATGCAATAACTCAACCGCGCGGTGATAAGCCGATAACGTGGGAAAACAGCAGGCTAATACCGGTTCTTGCTGAAAGGTGTTTAAGGTTGTAGTGCGCAGACGACCATGCAGATGGTGCTGGCGAAATAGCTCTAAGGCGCGCTCTTTATCGCGCAACGGCAGGTAGAAACTCAGCTGCTCACCAGCCAGAATTAAGCGAACCGGGCCATCTTCCGTCGCCAGCCAGTATTCAACTTGAGCTTGATCTGCCACATCCCGGCTTTGCCGGGTCAGCAGAAACCCCATCTGGCGGGCGATAAACATCAGTGATTATTTTTTCCCATAACCGGATTGTTTCAGGGTAAACCCTGTGTCGTTGCTCCAGGCATCCAGACCACTGCGGTTATTACCGGCGATCAGACTGGCGGCAAGGCTCGGGCTGTTAAACAGATAATCATCAGTAAATAAATAGCAGTTATTAGTGCGTACCAACACACCTTTCACTAATAAGTTATTACGCAGATCAATCACTGCCTGCCGTAATGATCCAGCCTGTTCCAAGGTTGCCGTTGAGCCTTGGGCAATCATAAAACCCGGTTTATAACGCTGCCCCACCGGGTAGCCGCTGGCTTCGGCATCTTTGACCAGAAAACGATACATTTCCCGCTCGCCGGGTTTGTTGCTCATCAACGCTTTTTGCAGGGTCATTAATTCATCAAAAATATCGATCGGCACCACAGCCGCCACACGATGGCCCTGACTATCGACGATAAAATTGACCTGTTTGTTCAACATCCGTGATTCCCCCTGTTTTCTATTGTTATCCTGCTGATCTAATACCTGTTTTTTAGTAGGAACTACAACATTTTAATGAAATATTTGGGTGATTCTGCGAACCC
>CALMKU010000368.1 GCA_937866945.1 uncultured Tolumonas sp. | reverse complement strand
ATTTCCGATATCAGTGAACAGAAACGTCACGAAGCTGAGTTACAAGCTAAAAAAGCAGCAGAAGCGGGTTCCCGCGCCAAATCAGCATTTTTGGCACACATGAGCCATGAAATTCGCACCCCGATGAATGCCATTCTTGGGTTTACCGAACTGGCATTGCAAGATCACTCGTTGTCACCCGAAACAGCCAAACATCTGGGCACGATTTACGGCTCAGCGCGTGCACTGCTGACGATCATCAACGATATTCTGGATGTCTCTAGGCTGGAAGCAGGGAAATACAAGCTGGAAATCATCGGCTTTCATCTGTCCAACATGATTGCTGAAACAGTTGAATTGATGCATCAGCGTGCTGCGGAAAAAGATCTGATCATCAGCATAGAATACGACCGTCACTTACCGCAACGCGTGATGGGCGATCCGACCCGGTTGCGTCAGGTGATCCTGAATTTGCTCAGCAATGCGATTAAATTCACCAATAAAGGTTCAATCAAAGTCGTGATTTCGGCAACAAGCAAACCAGACCGCATTCAGTTTGATGTGATTGACTCCGGCATTGGTATGTCGGAAGCGGAAATGGCGAAAGTATTTGAGCCTTTTATGCAGGCTGACAGTTCGATCTCTCGCCGTTTTGGCGGCACCGGGCTGGGCACGACCATTTGTAAACAAATCATTGAACTGATGAATGGCGACATCTGGCTTGAAAGTCAGTTAGGCGTTGGTACTACCGTACATTTTATTATCCCGCTGCCGGAAACGGAGCCGGATCAGATCTGTTTGTATGAAGAGATCCAAAATAAAAGCGAAGATTTTATTCCGCCGCGCTTATTCAATGTCTTGCTGGTGGAAGATCTTGAAAATAACGCTTATCTGGCCACCATCCGCCTGAAACAGATCGGTCATGAAGTGGAATGGGCCAAAAATGGACAGGAAGCGGTCACGGCATATCAAAAGGGCGGCCACGATTTGATCTTGATGGATATTATGATGCCGGTGATGGATGGCTTACAGGCAACCCTCGAGATTCGCCAATTGGAGTCTCTGCAAGAGAAACATATTCCTATCATTGCACTCACGGCGAGTGTGATGAAAGAAGATGAGATGAAATGTCTGGAAGCGGGAATGGATGCCATTGCCGGAAAACCGATCGATTTTGACCAGCTGTTTTCGTTGATGGAAGCAATGGTGCCGCAAGGGGCGGGGCGGATAAACCATGCCATCATGATTGAAATGCCGGTGAATAAAAATATTGATTTAACACCGTTGAGCCCGGCGGCCGATTACCAGAAAGCCATGAAAAACTGGGTTGATGTTTATGCATATATCAAAGCACTAACTCAATTTTCACAACAACAAATCGATGATGCAGACACCATTATGCGATTGCTGGAACAACATCCGGCTGATGCCGAACCGGCACGAGCCGTTGCGCATGCGCTCAAAGGGTTAGCCGGTAATCTGGCATTATCTAAAGTGGCTGACTTGGCTATTCATATCGATGCACATTTAAAGTCTGGGCAACGTGATGAAGCAGGCAAATTACTGCAACCATTACGTCAGGCATTAATTGAGGCAGACACCTGTATTCAGGCATTATCGCTGCCTAATGATGCTATCGTTTCACTGAAAGATTTTGATTTAGTTGCCGTGCAACAACTATTTCAACAACTGTCGCTTGCCTTAGACGAACTAAACCCTGATAGCACCGAACCGATCATGAAGCAGATCAGCGAATATGTTCGAGGAAGCGATCTGGCTGAGATTTATCACCATATTGAGCGATTTGATTTTCACAGTGCAAAAAAAGAGTTGCGAAAATTAGCACAAAATCTGCTCGCCAATAGGAGGTCAGAATGAAGAAAAAGATCCTACTGGTCGACGATGAGCCGAATAACCTGCAATTACTCCGGCAGATATTGAGATCTTCATACCAGCTTATCTTCGCGCATAACGGGCAGTCAGCTCTTGCCGCCGTAGCGGCGCATCATCCGGATTTGATCTTGTTGGATGTCATGATGCCAGATTTGGATGGTTATGAAGTCTGCCGTCGTTTAAAAGCTGATCCATTAACGCATGATATTCCAGTCATTTTTGTCACAGCGATGGGCGATGTTGATGATGAAGCTGCCGGGTTTGATGTGGGGGCCGTGGATTATATCCATAAACCTGTTTCTCCTGCGATCGTGATCCGCCGAGTGCAAACGCATCTTTCACTGGTGCATATCAAAGAGCTGGAAGATAGCCAGCGCGAAGCGATTTATATGCTGAGTGCTGCGGGTCACTATAACGACAACGATACCGGTTTGCATATCTGGCGCATGGCGGCTTACGCCAGAGCACTGGCTGAAGCCATTGGTTGGCCTGAACATCTGGCGGAACGGTTGGAGCTTGCCGCACCGCTACACGACACAGGAAAGATTGGGATACCGGATGGCATTCTGAAAGCCCCGCGCAAATTAACTGAGGAAGAGTGGGTGACCATGCGGCAGCACTCCCTCATTGGCTATGAAATTTTACAATGCAGTAATACCCCTATTTTTAAAATGGCGGCTGAAATCGCACTCTATCATCATGAAAAATGGGATGGCAGCGGTTATCCGAAAGGACTGGCGGGTGACAATATTCCACAGTCGGCACAGATCGTTGCAATAGCCGATGTTTTTGATGCGTTAACCATGAAACGTTCTTACAAAGAGGCCTGGAGTGTTGAAGCCTCACTCGAAGAAATGCGAGCCAACAGCGGCACGCATTTTAATCCGGCATTGCTGACCATATTTTTGAATATCCTGCCCAAAATACTGAATATCAAAAAAGAGTGGGACGAAAAGGATTAGCGTTCGTATCACTTTACATAAGCACTACCGCTGATAAGCAACTAGCATGGCATGATGCATTAACTGATTGTTTTGTAATCGAACAGTTTGTGTCTGGTTTGTATTGCTGGCTTAAGCCAACTACGGTTAGAGTAACAAAGGAAGTTGTCATCCGTCTGTCATTTCTGTGTGTTGTAACTGACA
>CALMKU010000367.1 GCA_937866945.1 uncultured Tolumonas sp. | reverse complement strand
GCAACCAATTATCCACCGATGAACTTACCGGAGAAATAACGATGGAAAATCAATGGGCAATTTGCCACGTTGACAGCTCATTTGACGCTTCATTACTGGGTAACCGAGGCAGTCAGTGGCACTGGTTTCATAGCCGCGATGATCTGATCGAATATTTATTGGGCGACTATATTTATCTGCTGGCTGATGCCGGTGAATTAGACGAAGAACAAGCCGAAAGTGCGCGCGAACGTTTTGAGCTACTGATCGAACAAAGTCACAGCGATGAGATTTTAGTTGAACAACTTAATGATCTAACGGAAAGCCTGCGTCGTATCATCTGGTTCGGTACGGTGGCACAGTTAGCCGAGCTGGATGACGAGTTTGCCAATGCCCTGCGCGCTTATTTCTGGGATGACTACGGTGACAATGAAGATGACCCGGAAGCGGCCGTACCAGAAGAGTTATGGCCGGAATTTACCGATATCATTGATGAATTTTTGACTGAGGGTGAATATTGCTGACATGCCATAGTCCGGCATTTGCAACGCTGGACAAATTGACAACCGTAATTTGACTCTATAATTAAAGCAAAGTAACCATCATTTATCCGGCGCAGTTGAAGACTAATATTCAGTATAAACATAAGAATATTATGGAGTGATCGCCACAGGCGTTTCATTAAGGATATTATCAATGAAGCTCAATCTTCATCTGCGTCTGTCTTTAATAGTGGCTCTCTTTGTCACTGGCGTCACGATAGCGACCTCTTATGGCTTTTATAACTTCACCTATAGCCGGGAACAAAGTCGTAATCTGCAAGCCATAGAACAAATCTCAGCCACCGTTTATAAAACCGCAGAAATAGCCGCATATGCCGGCAATAAGGTCATTGCAGAAGATGTGCTGGATGGCTTATTACGCAATAATCTGATCCACAGTGCCGCTATGAATACCGATCAATTTTCCATTCGTCAGGGAAAAAATGGTGGACAAGCACTGCCCCCCATCATTCAGGCGCTTTACTCACCGTTTGGTAAAAGAGACAAAATTGGCGAATTGATCCTTATCCCCAGTCGCGATGTGATTGACGAACAAGCCAATACGATTGCGCTGGAAATTACCGTGCTGATGACCTTGATCATCATCCTGACACTGCTGTTTCTGATGGCTATCATCTGGCTATTTATCACCCGTCCGGTCAGCCGACTCGCTGATGAGCTTTATCATATTCGCCCCGGTGATGATAAACGACTGACGATCCCGCCGTTATTACGGAAAACCGAACTGGAGACCTTTTCTCAGACCGTGAACTAACTGCTCGATCGGGTGCAGCAGCAAATTGGCGAAGAACGTAAACTGCGGGATCGGGTCGAATTGATCGCCAATAATTTCCGCATGGTTTTTGATTTATCGACCAATGCGCTGGTAGTTACTGATAAATCCCTAAACTTATTAACCTATAACCCGTCATTTCAGGATCTGATCTTGTCCGCCACCGGTAACCGGCATTTACCTCATACAGCGGAATGGGTCGCTTTGCTGGTGAAAAATCCGGACGAATTTATGGAGCAGGTCACCGCGTTATTAGAAGACAAATCGGATGACTACTTTGATGTGAAATTGTTATCGCTGGAAGATGGCCGACCGCGCTGGGTGAGCATCAATGCCAAAGAAGCGGTAAATGATTATGGGGAAAGCATTATTCTGATCTTCATCAACGACATTACCCGTCAGCATGAAGCATTGAATGCCTCAGTGCATGCCGCCAGCCATAACCACCTGACACATCTGAAAAACTGGCGGGTTGCAGAACATCAAATCGATCAGATGATCCATACCGCCACCCGCATCCAGCAGTCAATGGCATTAATGGTGCTCGAACTCGATGGTTTTAAATGCGTAAATGATAGCGAAGGCCATGATGCTGGTGACCAAGTTCTGATCGAAGTAGCCAATCGCCTGAACAACCTGACGCGTAAAAGCGACATTGTTGCCCGTTGGGGGGGCGATGAGTTTGTCATTGCACTGAATGATACCACGCAGGAAACTGCCACGCTGCTGGCGCAACGTTTTTTGCAGACCATCAGTCAGCCGATTGATATTGGCAAAGATAAAATAGCCATCGTCGGGGCCAGCATCGGCATTGTCATTTGCCCGGAAAATGCGGCCAGCTTCAACACCGCGTTTGAATGTGCGGATATCGCTATGTATCAGGTGAAACAAGCTGGCAAACGAAACGTCCGGGTTTACAACCCGCAAGCCACCGCCTCGCTATAAGCACAACTAAATACACATCGCCATATTTTTGGCCAATTTACTGAGATTAGACATCAGCCCGGAGCAATGCTTATCCGGGCTGATTATTGAGCAGCGATTAACGAATAACACCGGTGGTAAGGTTCACGACACCACTTTTTTGCACAGGAATATTTGGCAGGAAAGCGCCGACATCAACCGATGCATTCACGGCATACGGTACTTCCTGTTGCAGTGGGTTGCTCAACAAGCTATTCGCCAGTGACAAGCCACTCACCAGATCAGCAACCGCTTCGATCTCAACATCCTGTTCACCATGTGCCGGAATAGTTGGCTGGTTCTGGCTGTTACCCGATACTACCGGTTGACCAGACAGAGCAACGGTATAATTCACACCATGGATCGGCAATGGGATCGCATTCGGGTTCTGTACATGCAACCCGATCAGAAAACGCAGATTTAACCCCTGCCCCGGCATCACCCGCACCGAATTAACTGCCACTGTTGGTGCTTCCAGCTTCGGCTGCAACGCAGCACAACCAGCCAGCGATAAAGCCACACCAGCGAACAGATAACGACACCACTTCAACATACCACTACTCCTGTTTTTACTCTTACGAACTTATTGAATCAACCACATCACGCCAGTGCTTTTGCCACCAGCGCTGTTTGTTCTTCCGGTAACATCAACTTTAACGCAGCCTGATGACCAGCCTCTGACATTTTTCGCCAGGTCTTTTGCAAAATATCAATTAACTTCGCCTCATCATGCGCTTTGGTAAATTCCGTAAAATAATACTGTAAGAAGACCAGACAAATTACATCTTCCAGTGTCTGACTTTCCGCATCACTTTTCAGTTTCTCTTTTTTCAGCAAAGCGGCTACCCGCTCACACATGGCCGAATCATACCCTTGGGCCAGCATGATTTCACTGGCGCGCGCGGCATGGCGTAATTTAAGCTCGCTGCGCCATTGTAAATAACCGGTGCGATCCAGCGGATAAAGCTCACGCGGTAACATCCAGCGCTCAATATGCTGGCTGCGGGCCGCCAGCTGCAATGCTTCCGACGCCTGAGGACAAAAATGATGCAGCATGTCACTCATCCGCCGGGCATACAGCAACTCATAGGCGACGCTCTGCCCATCTTCGTCTTGTTCCTGACGCGGGTCATGTGCATTGGCTTCATCAAATGCCGCAATGGTGCGGGTTAGACGCAAATCGGTATTCATTTCAGCAGACATAACAATTTTCTCATCTGGCAGTAATATTCTTTTAAATAATAACGCATCTTGTTCACTTCACCTACTTCCGACCGATCGCTCAATTCCTCGGTTCGCTAGTTTTTTCTCTGGCATGATGGTTGTTTTATGGCATAGTGTTGCGCCATTATTGGTTGTGACTCGTATCCAAGGAAAACCACGGGATGAAACGTAAGATCCTGCTGACTGACTGCCCTGATGCACAGGGTCTGATCGCAAAAATCACTTATATTTGCTACAAACATCAATTAAACATCATCAAAAATGATGAGTTTGTTGATCACTCGCAAGGGCGCTTTTTTATGCGTACCGAGCTGGAAGGTCGTTTTAACGATGAAACGCTGCTGGGTGATCTGGATGACACATTACCGCAGGGCGCTAAACGTCGTTTAGTGCCGGCAGGCAAAAAACGTGTCGTGATCATGGTGACCAAAGAAGCGCATTGTCTGGGCGATATCCTGATCAAGTGCTACGAAGGCGCGCTGAATTTAGAAATTGCCGCAGTGGTGGGCAACTACGATGTGTTAGCCGATTTAACCAGCAAATTTAATATTCCGTTTCATCACATCAGTCATGAAGGTCTGAGCCGTGAAGAACACGAAGCCAAAATGCGTGCGGTCATTGATGAATATG
>CALMKU010000366.1 GCA_937866945.1 uncultured Tolumonas sp. | reverse complement strand
GCGTTGCTGGCTTAATCCATCCCACCATATCGTTTTCCTCATAAAACAAAGCCACCGAAATCCGGTGGCTTTACTCTTTTCTACGTCCACATTCCGAATTAAATACTACCCACCACTCCACAATAAAATCACCAGTAATTGCGGTGAAATAATACGCAGGAACATCACCATCGGGTAAACCGTGGCATACGATAATGCGGCCGCATCGCTGGTCGGATGCATCGCATTAGCAAACGCCAAAGCCGGTGGATCCGTCATTGAGCCCGCTAACAAACCGCACAGCGATAAATAATTCATTTTCCCGAAAATTCGCGCCAGCAATCCAACCACCAGCAAAGGCAGCAGCGTGATCACCGCGCCACACGCCATCCAGAGTAGGCCATCGCCATCCACCAGCGTAGAAACAAATTCACCGCCAGACTTAAGGCCCACGACAGAAAGGAACAACACAATTCCAATCTCGCGCAGTGCCAAGTTAGCACTCGGCGGCATAAACCAATACAACTTACCAATACTGCCAATACGCGAGAGCACCAACGCAACCACCAGTGGCCCACCCGCCAGCCCCAGTTTTAGCGCAGCAGAAAATCCCGGAATATAAAAAGGGATCGACCCAACGATCACGCCTAAACCAATTCCCAGAAACACTGGCAACATCTGCACCTGCTGCAATTTATGCTGCGCATTCCCCACCAACCCCGCGACCGATTCAATTGATTCAGGCCGCCCAACCAAATTCAGAATATCCCCAAACTGTAAGCTGGAAGCACTTCCCGGTACCAGCTCAATCCCGGCACGGTTTAAACGCGATACTACAACATCAAACTTACTCTTCAGTTCCAGATCACCCAGCGTTTTACCCAGCACTTTTTCATTAGTGACGACAACCCGCTCAACACGCAGTTCCGTTCCTTGTGTCGATAATGACGCAGCAACTTCTTCCCCTATCACCAATCGCACTTTTCTCAGTGATTTTTTATCGCCGACCAGATGCAATAGATCTCCCAACTGCACCACGGTATCAGGCTTTGGCACCATCAATTCATCGCCGCGTTTCAGGCGGGAACAAACCACCTCGCCTTCCTCCAGATCAGGGATCTCCTGCAACATCAGCCCATTCAGATTACTGTTACGTACCTCCACATTCATAGTCTGGAGGTTGCCATGCCCTAAACCCGACTGTTGCTGATAAAGCCGGGCTTCACTATCGACATTGATGCGAAAGACGAAGCGGATCAACCACATCGACAACAAAATACCGCAAATGCCGAACGGATAAGCCACCGCATAACTCAGCGTCATGACATTGGCATCAGCACCCAACTCAGTCAGCATGAGTTGCCCCGCCCCCAGTGAAGGGGTGTTGGTGACAGCTCCGGAATATGTCCCCAAAATCACCGGTAGTGGAATACCCCAAACCTTGTGCAAGATCACGGCAACAATGCAGCCTAATATCACCAGCAGAGCAGCAAATGCATTGAGCTTTAAACCTGACGTGCGCAAAGATGCAAAAAAGCCGGGGCCGACCTGTATACCAATGGTATAAACAAACAAGATAAGACCAAATTCTCTTATAAACTCAAGTGTATGAAGGTTAACAACCAAACCATACTGCTTGGCAAAATGGCCGACGGCAATGCCACCAAATAACACACCGCCTATTCCCAACCCGACACCATAAACCCGCCAGTTTCCAATCCATAAACCGACTATGGCGACCACTGATAAAATACAGATAGCTAACGCTATTTCGCTCATGCTAAAGGTCCCTTGATATCTTCAATTTCCCTTCGATCCCGGTACGTCACATCCAGCCAGAATCATTCCCACATCATTATCAATACGTTAATGTTAGAAACGATCCTGTGTGCCATTTGGCAAAATCAG
>CALMKU010000365.1 GCA_937866945.1 uncultured Tolumonas sp. | reverse complement strand
TTTCAAACATCAGATGCAATGTATTGAACATTGGGCCAGTAACATTCCAGTGGTAATAGTGTGTTTTCAGATAAAGCGTATAACTATCAGCTAATAGACGTGACAAACCAGTTGCGATATCCAAACGATCAGATTCATTAATACCGATATTGATGGCTTGAGCGCTCATACTGAACTCCTTCTGTATGTTTATAGATCAAATGAAGTTTCTGTCTAGACTATAATTGGATAGTCACAAAAAGGCGTTAACAGGTGTCGCATTTCATTGATTTTTATCATAAGACAGGTAATTTAAAATTTATGTGAGTAGGTCGCACTCATAGCTCGTATACCATTAGGATGTTGATATAGTTCTTCGACGAAAAAGAACCAGTTGTTGATAGATTCTTGGTTGGTGGTGTAGGAGTGCAAGAAACTGCATATCGCGAGTCACAAGTTAGTTTAAGATTTTTTTGTTAAATATTTGTCTCTTTATATGCTTATTTTCTAATATTTGTTTTGAATATAAATGTCAAAAAAGCCCTTATTTTGATTGTTTTTTCAGCAAAATAGGGGCTTTTAGTTTACGAATATAATGTTAACCCACATAATAAAAACAGGAGGATTTATTCCTCCTGTTTTGTTTGTCTTGCATTCACAAGCATTGGAAATTAGTTTGTAGAGCGGTTTTGCATAAATTGGCTTAATAATTGAATTTATATAGCCTTGGCTGGTTAGGTGCGACATATAAAAGGTTTTAAAATGTTACGCAAAGGAATGCGTAGACTGGTACACGGATGCCGCGAAATACTACATAGCTTGCATGTCTCCCGTTGTACTTGCATCGATGAACGCCAGTTATCTCAGATAGGGCATACGCTATATCAGGAATTTGATGATGGCGTTGTCTTGCTGGATAAAAACGGTTTTTTGCTGGAAGCCAATCCAGCGTTTTGCCGTCAGAGCGGTTTTTCCTTACTCGAACTGTTAAGAATGCGCCGTAGCCAGCTGCGGGCGATGCTGCAGGTGGATTGGGATATCGTCTTATCGCAATTAATGACCTCCGGCCGTTGGCAAGGTGCGCTGTGGTTAAAGCATAAAACCCAAGGCTGGTTGCCCTATCAGCTTATGTTACGCCAGACCGCTGCGCAGTCAGGAAATGTTCAATTATTGGGGGTTTTCTCTGTCCAACGAGGCATGTCTGCGGATGAAGAACAACTCGATCCACTAACGGGTTTATTACACCGTCTCTCTTTTGATAACCAATTACGCCTACTTTGCCGAGGTACACAGCCGTTTACTTTGTTAACCCTCGATCTGGATCAGTTCCGCCAAATCAACAACCAATTTGATCACCAGACCGGTGATCGCATTTTGCAGCAATTAGCGTTACGTTTACAGAGGTTATTAGGGCCTCGGGGTATGGTCGCTCGTGTTGGTGGCGATGATTTCGCGTTACTGATACCGGGCATGAATCAGTCGGAACAAGCACAGCACTTTGCGGAAGAGGTATATGCTGAAGTTTTACGGCCCTTTAAAAATGGTGACCATGAAATAGCCATCACCGGTACACTGGGAGGCGCATTATGGCCGCTAGATGCGCGTAGCCCCGGTGCGTTATGGCGACGGGCGGAGCAAGCCCTGTTCATTGCCCGTAACCGGCATTTACCAATGCTGGCATTTTCTGCCGGTGTGCGTAAAGAATTGTCATATCGCCAAAAATTACAGCAAGATTTATTGGATGCCGTTCAAAACAACGGGATCTGGGTTGCCTATCAGCCAATCTGGGATAATCAACGTCAGCGCGTCGGCAAACTGGAAGCACTTGCCCGCTGGTTACATCCCGAATTAGGTAATATACCGCCGGACCAATTCATTCCGTTAGCCGAAGAAAGTGGCCTGATTGGCCTGCTTGGTGAAAAGATTCTGGAACAAGCCTGTGCCGATCTGGCGCTATTGCATCAAGCGGGGTTTGATTGGCTCGAGCTCAGCATTAACCGCTCGATAATCGAATTTTTGCAATTAGATGTGCAGGCTAAGAGCTGGCTGGATGTGATCCATCAACACCATATTACGCCGGCAAAAATCATCTTTGAGGTAACCGAATCGCTTTTGATGGACACACAAAGCCAACATCTGGCACGCCTGCATACTTTGCGTGAAGCCGGATGTCGGATCGCGATCGATGATTTTGGTACTGGATATTCCTCATTCAATTACTTAAGAAAATTTCCCATCGATATTGTGAAAATTGATCGGAGCTTTGTGCTGACGGTGCCCCATGATCATAAGGACACCCAATTGTTATTAGGTATCCTTTGTATTGTGCAAAATTTGGGTTATGAAGTGGTCGTCGAAGGTATTGAACATGAAGCGCTACAGCAATTTTTATTGCAGCATCAGTGTGAATACAGTCAGGGTTATTTGTTTAGTAAACCGCAAAACTTCACATCGTTGCTGGAATATCTGGTGGAACTATCGCCGCAAGTTCGTGCCAGCGGCGAATAGCCGTTTTTACAATACCCAACGCTGTAACGCAGCTGCGATCCCGTCATCATCATTACTGCCTGTGACGAAATGCGCCTGCTGTCGAATTTCAGCGGCTGCATTGCCCATGGCAACACCTAAACCAACCTGCTGGAACATACTTATATCATTATGGTTGTCACCAAATGCAATTACTTGTTCCAGCGTTAAACCTCGATGTGCGACCCATTCGGCTAATCGATTACCTTTGCTATTACCTCTGTTCACAATTTCTAAACCATTTGGCGCGGTTCGATCATAGGTAATCGCTAACTCGCTGGGTAAAGCTGCGATAAATTCATCAATCGCGGATGTTGTGGCGTGCGATAACTCGATTTTCCACAATGGTGTATGTGTGTGACATAAAGCCGCGATAGATTCATGTTCAATAAAATGTGGACGTTGATTAGAAGGTAAGGCGTGTACGAGTTTTTTTACTCGGCCCACATGTTCATTTTCTGGTTGATGGCCGATACCATCGGAAAAATGGCAGATCGCATCCAGTTGAAGTGATTCAATTAACGGGATTAATTGTTGCCATTGCCGGTCAGACAATGATGCACCGGAAGTGATCTGTTGACTTTTTGTATCAAAAACATAAGCACCGTTAGCACAAATAAGAGGTGTATCCAGCGCTAACTGATGATGAACTGGGTAAGCCATCATATGATGTCGTCCAGTCACCAAAATCACTTCAATTCCTTTCTTTCTTGCTTGTTGTATCGCATCCGCTGTTTTTTCAGTTACCTGATGGTCACTGCTTAACAACGTCCCATCCATATCTAAGGCAATAACTGCAATATCTGCCATTTCACATATATCCTTTTTTAGGTTCTGCTCACAGGCTGAAACTTTAACGCTTTATTTGCAAGTTACCGATATACGAAAAAACAGACGCTATGTATTAGCTTCGGTATTGATATACAAACTGTAATGAAAAATAGCATGCTCTTATAAAGCACTTTACGTAAACTTGCGGTTCTTTTGAGCATGAGAGCAATGGGATCTGCAGTATGTCTGATATTTTAAATAGCCTGATCATGGGTGTGGTAGAAGGTATTACCGAGTTCCTGCCGGTATCCAGTACAGGTCATTTGATTGTCACCAAAGAACTACTTCAATTTCAGGGAAGCGATACCTTTGAAATTGTCATTCAGTTAGGTGGTGTCCTTGCGGTAATGTGGTTTTATTTCGCCACGATTTTGCAGCAAGTAAAAAGTGTTGCTACTGATGCCGCAGTGCGTCGCTTTTGGATGGCCGTCATCGTTGCCTTTTTACCAGCGGCATGTATCGGCTTGGCGTTTCATCACTACATCACCGAATATCTATTCAATAGTGTCACTGTGGCCTGCAGTCTGATTGTCGGTGGCGTGATCATGTGGTGGATAGAAGGTGCTGCTTTCAAACCCCGCACACTGGCATTTGAGCAAATCACTTTAAAACAAGCGTTCGCGATTGGTTGTGCACAGTTGTGTTCACTGATCCCTGGTGTGAGCCGGAGTGCCTCTACTATTATGGGGGGCATGCTAACCGGCTTAGATCGTTCCACTGCTACTGGCTTTAGCTTCTTTCTTTCTATACCGACACTGGGCGCGGCCAGCATTTATTCCTTACTTAAAGATCTGGATGGTGTCGGCGCTCATGGCGTTGTGAATATCAGTATTGGTCTTATTACATCCTTTATCGTCAGCTTACTGTCGATCGGTTGGTTGCTGCGCTATATCAGCAAACACAGCTTCCGTGGATTTGCGGTTTATCGCATCATTGCAGGCTTGCTGATTCTGGCCTTATCCTATTTTGGTTTCTTCGCAACCAGCGTTTAAGCCGCTTTACATACAGCAAATAGCCGAAATTAACGGCTATTTGCTGTAAAAAACAGCATTCAGATAAAAAAAGCCATAAAACCGCAATAAAGCCCTTGATCAAAAAAGATCACTCCCTATAATGCGGCCCCACTGAGACGGCAGACGCC
>CALMKU010000364.1 GCA_937866945.1 uncultured Tolumonas sp. | reverse complement strand
TGGCTCCAGATGACAAACATGATCTCATATCAGGAACTTGTTCGCACCTTCCCTAATCGTCAGGAAGCATTGATATTTACATCTTCTCTCTTGTATTAACGGATAAACAACAGCCCAAAAGTTTTCATGAACTACATGATCATCAATCAAAACACACCTAAACCTGTGTAAAATCATTCACAAATGACACTTCTTTTGTCATTCTACGGCTAAGTGTATATACCTGTCAGAAGTATGGGGAAGGGATGCCGCAATCAACGCCAAACAACAGTGAAAACAGTAACTTTGGTTTCTTAAAAGAACACGACCCACTGTTCTTTGAGTTGGCGAATAGTGCTGAACAAGCCTTTGTGCGCGACCCCAACACAACCTTGATAAAAATGCGGCAATTTGGTGAAGCGATAGCACAAGATCTGGCAACGCGCTGCGGCATCATTTTTGATGAACGGGTTTCGCAAAGTGATCTGCTCTATCAAGTTAGCCGAGAGCTATCTCTTGACCCCGATATTCGAAATGTTTTTCACGCTTTACGCATTGCAGGCAACAAAGCGGCACACCAATTTCGTACACAACATAAAGAAGCATTAGAAGGGCTAAAACTAGGTCGCAGTTTAGCGGTTTGGTATCACCAGGCCATGGGTAAATCAGGAACCAGCTTCAAAGCAGGGCCGTTTATTCCGCCTTCCGACCCAAGCCAGCATTTGCGCGACTTACAAGCACAGATAGCAGAGCTGCGAACCAAACTGAGCGAAGCCAATCAACAGGTTGAATCAAATCATCAACTCACCGATTTGCTGAGTAAAGAAAAAGAAGAATACGCAACGCTGGCTTATCAGATGGAAACGGAAGCCAACCAGTTTAGCCAGCAAGCCAAAGCGCATGAAGCAGCTTTAAAAGCCCAGCAAGCAGCCTTCGAGAAGCGACTGGCTGATATGAACAAAGCGTGGCAGGAAGAGTCTGACGCCACCCGCAAAACCTTGCAGCAGCAACGTGACGCTGTCGTGAAAAAAACCGCCAGCGCATCAAAATCCTTTTCGTTAAATGAAGAGCTCACCCGCATTCTGATCGATGAACAACTGCGCGAAGCGGGCTGGGAAGCCGACACCGAACAGCTCGATTGGCGCAAAGGGGCACGCCCTGAAAAAGGTCATAACCGGGCCATTGCAGAATGCCCAACACATATAAATGGTAAAAAAGGCCGTGCCGACTATCTGCTGTTTATCGGTTTAACGCCCGTTGCCGCTATCGAAGCGAAAAAAGAGAACGTCGATGTCTCTGGCAAAATCAAACAAGCAGAACGTTATGCTTATGGCTTTAATATCGCTACGCCTCTGATTGCACCGTGGACGTTGGAAGGCCGCACTCAGCCGTGGGATGATCGCCATGGCGGCAGTTATCAGTTACCGTTCGTCTATTCCTGCAATGGCCGTGAATATGTGCCGCAACTGGCCGAAAAGTCGGGGATCTGGTTTCGCGATGTGCGGCATCCTTCCAATCTGGCACATGCGCTCAGTAAATTTCATACTCCGGAAGGGCTGCTTGATAAGCTCAAACGCCAGCGCGAAGCCGCCGAAGCCAAACTCAAGCAAGAGGGTTTTGGTTATCTCAAACTACGAGACTATCAACAAAAAGCTATTCAGGCGGTGGAAGTTGCCTTAGCCAATAACCAGCGCAACTGTCTGCTCGCCATGGCGACCGGCACTGGCAAAACCCGCACCATCATCGGCTTGATGTATCGGTTCTTAAAAACAGAGCGTTTTAAACGCATTCTTTTTTTAGTCGATCGCACCGCCTTGGGCGATCAATCACTCGATGCTTTTAAAGAGATGCCGCTTGAACAGGGCCACACCTTATTCAATAACTATATTATCGCGGAACTGGGCGATATGACGCCTGCTGCGGAAACCCGCATTCAGGTGGCAACCGTGCAAGCGATGGTCAGTCGAATTTTTGCCAGCGACACACCATTGCCGCTCGATAGCTACGATTGCATCATTGTCGATGAAGCGCACCGTGGTTATACGCTTGATCAAGAGATGACCGATGGTGAACTGGCCACCCGCGATGCCGCGCAATATCTGTCAGCTTATCGTCGGGTGATTGATTATTTTGATGCCGTCAAAATCGGTTTAACGGCAACACCCGCCAAACACACCAGTGAGATCTTCGGTAAACCGGTTTATACCTATTCCTATCGTGAAGCAGTGGCTGACGACTGGTTGATCGACCATGAACCACCAATCCGTTATGGCACATTGCTGAGTCAAAAAGGCATAAAATTCGTCAAAGGTGAACAAATCGAAGTCATCAACACCCTGACGGGGGAAATTGAAACCAGCGACTTGGATGATGAACTGAGCTTTGATGTCAGCCAGTTTAACAAACAAGTGATCAACAGCGACTTCAATCGCGTGATCTGCGAACAGCTCGCGAATGAACTTGACCCATTCGGCGCAGAAAAAACCATGATTTTCTGCGCCACTGACAACCATGCCGATATGGTGAAACGCCTGTTGAGCGAAGCATTCAAAGACATATATGGCGAATCTTATAACGAAGCGGCAGTTGAAAAAATCACTGGCAAGAGCGATCAGGTCGATAAACTGATTCGTCGTTATAAAAACGAGCAATACCCCAATGTCGCGATTACCGTCGATTTGTTAACCACCGGCATTGATGTGCCCGCTATCGCTCATCTGGTGTTTATGCGTCGCGTGCGCTCTCGCATTCTCTATGAACAGATGATTGGCCGTGCTACCCGCCGTTGCGATGATATCGGCAAAACCGTGTTCAAAATTTATGATCCGGTTGATATCTATGCCACGTTACAAGATGTCACCACCATGAAACCGTTAGTAAAAGACCCGAATATCACGCTGGAACAATTGGCCAGCGAACTGACGACCCCTGAGTTATTGGAAAACGCGCTGAATACCAAAGGTGAACAACCCGATTCCTCTCATGCCGATGATCTGCTCAACCAGTTCAGCCAGAAAGTGATGCGTATTTTACGCAAAGCCAAAAACAAAGCTGAAACCAAACCAGCTGTGCGGGAAAAACTGCGCGAAATGGCGTCGATCTGGGGCGTTGAACCCGAGAAATTACACCAACACTTTCACGCCATTGGCCCGAAACAGACCGCGCAATTTATTCAGCAACACGGCAATTTATTGAACCAGCTGGATGAAATCAGCCAGCTGATTGGTTCTGACCGTTATCCGGTGATTTCACATCATGAAGATGAATTTCTGCTGCGGGAACAAACCTACGGTGCTTATGCCAAACCCGAAGATTATCTCGATAGCTTCAGCGACTTTGTGCAAAACCAGATCAACCAGTCGGCGGCATTAGCGGTGGTGGTCAATAAACCGCGCGATCTCACCCGCGAACAACTTCGGGAAATCAAACTGCTGTTAGATGGTGCCGGGTTTAGTGAAGCCAAATTGCAAACTGCATGGCGTCAGCAAACCAATCAGGATATTGCCGCCAGCATCATCGGCCATATTCGTCGTGCCGCACTGGGTGAGCCACTATTATCGTTTGAACAGCGCGTAGCCAATGCGATGATGAAAATCTATGCCGCCCACAGTTGGACTCCACCACAGCGCAAATGGCTTGAGCGTTTAGCCAAACAACTTACGCATGAAGTGGTGATCGACAGCCTGTTTATTAATGATGTGTTTGCCAACACCGGCGGCGTGAAAGGGCTGAACAAGTTACTCAACAATCAGCTGGATATCGTCATTGACGAGTTAAACACCTATTTGTGGCAAGCCAGTTAAGCATTGCTGTTTAATTCGCCAACTGATTCGCGCGCATTGCAAATAACGCAGAATTACACCATTTCCGGCATACAATAGCGGCCATCTACGCCGCTGCATGCCAACATTCGAGAAAACCATGACTAACAACGATATCGTTCAGAAACTCTGGAACCTGTGTGACGTATTAAAAGACGACGGCATTAATTATTCCGATTATGTCTCAGAGCTGGTTCAGTTGCTGTTTATCAAGATGGTGCATGAGAACACGGAAAGTGGCGTATTAAACAAACATTTTCTGCCGGAAGGAAAACGCTGGCCCGATATCAGCGAGGGCAAATCGGGCATTGCGCTGCTCAACTATTACAAACAGATGCTGCTCGACTTATCGAAAGACAGCGACCCCATGATTGCTGCCATCTATGCCGAAGCACAATCGAGCCTGCGCGAGCCGCGTCATTTAGAACAATTGATTAAATCGCTCGATCAGATCGACTGGTTTAGTGCGCAAAAAGACGGGTTGGGCGACCTCTATGAAGGTCTGCTGGAAAAGAACGCCACTGAAACTAAATCGGGTGCCGGGCAATATTTCACCCCGCGCGAACTGATCAACAGCATGGTGCGCTGCGTCAAACCGCAGGCAGGCGAGTTGATTCAAGACCCCGCAGCGGGCACGGCAGGCTTCCTGATTGCGGCCGATGCCTATATCAAGCAACAAACTGACGACTTGTTTGATCTCGACGCCAAACAAAAAGTCTTTCAGCGCGATCACGCCTTTGTGGGTGTGGAACTGGTGCCGAAAACCCGCCAGATGGCGCTGATGAACTGCTTGTTACATGGCATGGAGGGCGACGATGAAGGCGTGATCCATCAGGGAAATTCGCTGGGCGAAGCGGGTAAAAACTTACCACGCGCCGATGTGATTTTAGCCAACCCGCCATTCGGTTCGTCCAAAGGTGGTAATGCGGCCATCACCCGCGACGACCTGACCTATAAAACCAACAACAAACAGCTCGCCTTCTTGCAGCATATTTATCGCAACCTGAAAGCCGGTGGCCGTGCCGCCGTGGTGTTGCCCGATAACGTATTATTTGAAGCGGGTGTTGGCACCGATGTGCGCCGCGATTTAATGGAAAAATGCACACTGCACACCATTTTGCGCCTGCCAACCGGCATTTTTTACGCACAGGGCGTGAAAACCAACGTGCTATTTTTCACCAAAGGCACCGCCGCCAACCCACAGCAAACCGAAGGCTGCACGCAACAGGTCTGGGTTTATGACCTGCGCACCAATATGCCCAGTTTTGGCAAACGCACCCCGTTTGGTGAATCGCATTTAACGCCGTTTGAAGCTGTTTATGGCGAAAGCCCGCTGGGCAATAGCCAACGCAGTGAAGGCGAGTGGAGTTTCACCGCTGAAGGTGCCGAGCAAACGCTGGAAAACAGCCGCTGGCGTGTATTCAGCCGTGAGTGGATTCGGGAAAGCAAAGGCGATTCGCTCGATATTTCATGGCTGAAAGACAATAACAGCGTCGATGCTGCCAACTTACCCGACCCTGAAATTCTGGCAGCCGAAGCCATGAGTGAACTCACCGAAGCGTTACGTGAATTAGACGGGCTGCTCAATGCATTAGGCGCAGGTGATGAAGCGGAAAGCCAGAAGAAATTATTGGCGGAAGTGTTGGGAATGGGTGATGAGGTGAAGGCATGAGTGCGGAAATGACTTTGCCCAAAGAATGGATAAATTCAAAACTAGAACAGTTAACGCAAGATATTTCTTATGGATATACAGCTAAATCCACAACTGAAAATGTCGGACCGCATTTGCTACGAATAACTGACATCCAAGATAACAATGTAAATTGGGCAACAGTTCCATATTGTGAGATAGAAAGTAAGAAAAAAGACCAATATTTATTAAAAAAAGGTGATCTGGTTTTTGCAAGAACAGGAGCTACTGTTGGGAAAAGTTACTTAATAAAATCAGATATACCAGATGCTGTTTATGCTTCATATTTAATAAAAGTACGAGCTATATCAGATAATACAATTAAATATTTATCTTTATTTTTCAAAAGCCCTCACTATTGGAGTCAAATAACCGAATTCAGTGCTGGAATCGGTCAGCCAAATGTAAACGGTTCTAAACTTAAAGACTTAATAATTCCATTTGCTCCACTCGCCGAACAACATCAAATCGCTCAAAGATTAGATGAGTTATTGGCGCAAGTTGACACCATCAAAGCCCGCCTTGATGCCATTCCCGCCATTCTCAAACGCTTCCGCCAATCCGTGCTATCTGCTGCGGTGAGTGGGAAGTTGACGGAGGAGTGGAGATCAAATAATAACTATACCGATCCTTGGTTAGAGCTGAAAGTTAAAAATATAGTCACTAAAGTTGAAGCTGGTAAAAGCCTTAAATGTATTGAAACACCACCTCAAAATGACGAATATGGGATCATAAAAATTAGTGCTGTCACTTGGGGTATTTTCGACGAAAATGAAAGCAAAACATTACCAAACAGAAATTTATTTATAGAAGATAGAAGAGTTAATGCGGGTGATTTTTTAATATCACGTGCAAATACAATAGAATTATTAGGCAATCCCGTAATAGTTGAAAAAGTAACAAAAAACTTAATGTTAAGTGACAAAGTTTTACGCTTAGTTATGGATGATAAAAATAAAAGATGGCTATCGTTATTTTTACGTTCTAGTGTGGGGCGATATGAAATAGAGTCTCGATCTACAGGAAACCAATTATCCATGCGTAATATCGGGCAATCATCGTTATTAGATATTGATTTACCGAAACCGTCAGATAAAGAGCAAGAAGAAATAGTTCGTCGTGTTGACCAATTCTTCGCATTTGCCGATCAAATCGAACAACGCGTCAACGATGCCAAAGCCCGTGTTGATAAACTCACACAATCCATTCTGGCCAAAGCATTTCGTGGCGAACTGACTGCCGATTGGCGCGCCGAACACCCAGAGCTGATCAGTGGTGAAAACAGCGCCGAAGCGTTGCTGGCAAAAATCCAAGCCGCTAAAGCGGTACTTGATGGCAAGAAAAAGAAAGGGAAGGCGGCATGAGCGACTTTCCCACGCTCATTTCGCTGTTCAGTGCCGGTTTATCGCTGATTGCCATCGCCGTCAGCGTGCTCACTTTTTATAAATCGCACACCTTGAACCACGATATCGCTGTGCAAACCCATTTACACGATTACAAACAAGCGATTAAACAAATCTGGCTGCAAAGCAAACCTGTCATTGAGCAAATGGATTCTATTCTGAATGGTGAATATGAACTGAATGATATTGCCAGAAAGCTGGATGCGCTAACATCAAAATCAGAATATGCCGATAACAGGCCATTGCGACACACATTCTATGATTTGCATTCTTTCTGCATTGAAGAGCTAGAGTCTGAATTTAACAGTGAAAACTTCAATTACTCTCGTAAAATAAGTTCATTACTTGATATCGGCCTCGATATAAAACCATTTTTAAAAACCGGTAAATTTGGCAAAAGAGTAACGTTTGATTATCTCAAAACCCGACAGGGTGCCAAGGCTTATGCCATTATCAATGGCCTGAACAGTAACGAACTCAAGAAAATCAATACGTTAATTATTGATAAAGTCACTGAAGCCGCCTGCATCTACACCATCAATAAATCACAACTCGACCAGTGGCACTCGCAGCTAACGAGTTTAAAACAAGATAATGAATTCGATAAATTCAGCATCAAAGAGAATGACAAGTTATACGCCCGCATTAACATTATGTTAAATACGCTGTCATTTTTGCAATCATATGAGCTGGAATACCTGCTGAATAGCAGGCACGAGAACAACTTTGACACAGGGTGTTTATTACACAGCGCGGTGATGATGCATTTGTTCGGCAAACTGGCAAAGCAATACATATCTTGAAGACTAGATAACAGCACAAGCGTGAGAACACACGAATTCCGCACGGTAATGAAAACTCAAGATCTGCATCAACAACAAACCTAGTCACAAGCAAGCGCAACAATAGTCATCTGGCCAGAAACGACGAACCAAACTCAGCAGAGCACTAAAATCAGAAATGAGCACCCAAACCAGACGCGCTACGTGAAAAAGTGAAGAGAACCATAGCCAATTCTTCAAACTTTTCACGTAGGAGCTCGGTCGTGGAAACTGGATGAGCAACAATACAGTTTTATCGGACAAATACGGTTCTGTATCGGAAGTCCCACAATACACGCGACGTCTTTTAACTTAGATAATTAATTTAACATAATATACATTATGCGAAATCACAACAATGCATGATATACTTCAGTAGAATCTACAATTGGTCATCCAACGCAGTTATCGAGGTTTCATGCCATCTATATCTAACGACTCATCTACTAACTACATTGCTAAAGGTTTTTTCTTTGGGCTTGGGTTTGTACCCGTGTTTCTGATCTTATCTGCGCTAACATCTTGGTTTAGCTACAAGATCATTACACATGAACTAACTGTTGAACTTAATACGGCATTAACTAATGCACAAATTCAAAATACGAATCTACAAAAGCATGTTGTTCAGCATACTAAACACAATGTGGCTCAAGAGTTACGCAAAATAGCTGAGATCCGCGAAGCATCGCAACTTAGCGATCTTGAACAACAAGAGCAAAACTGTAATCTGGCCATTCTTCGTTACTCCCAGACCAATTCACCGGAAGATAAAAAACAAGTCTACGCTCTGTGCCCTGAAAAATAAGACGATGATATTTAGTCTCATCAATTGCCCCAATGCCGATAAATTACGTTATCGGCACTAAATAGAAATAGTGGAATTAAGCATATATATTTTCTGCTGTAATATATTGAATTAGTTAGCTAATTATCGATGGCTTATTTCTTTTTTTGCCGGTATTTCCAATAAAAACGACCTCTAACTAACAACGCCATGTATTTATTGCTACATGAGATATTTATAAAATTGACTCCAGTTGCCACCTCTTTTCATATGAAGCGAACCATATTGGCCGGTATTACCTACCTTCCCTGCGTATGTCACTTGTTCTCTTTCATTTAGTATGATCAGATAAGGAAGGTGCGAATAAGCGGGGAAATTCTTCTCGGCTGACTCAGTCATTTCA
>CALMKU010000363.1 GCA_937866945.1 uncultured Tolumonas sp. | reverse complement strand
GACCACTATAATGGTGCCAGTCTTCTGGGGCTAAATGGTATCGTAATTAAAAGTCATGGGCGCGCCGACCGGCGGGCTTTGTCTAATGCCATTCTGCATGCAGTGGCTGAGATCGAACAACAGTTGCCTCGTCGGATCTCAGAACGCTTTATCGCAGAACACACACACGAGCGCTAATTCACTTTATGTTCAGTAAAATTCTTGGTACGGGTAGCTATGTACCCGAAAAGGTTCGTACGAACGCTGATCTTGAGCGTATGGTCGAAACCAGTGATGAATGGATCGTGGAAAGAACCGGTATCCGGGAACGCCGTATTGCTGGAGACAATGAAACAGTAGCCTCATTGTCTTTTCAGGCTGCCCAACTGGCATTATCTGCGGCAGGGATCTCTGCTGCAGAACTGGATATGATTATTGTCGCTACTACCAGTGCTGAAAATGCGTTTCCGGCAGCTGCTTGCGAATTACAAGCTATGCTGGATCGTCCTGGCATCCCGGCATTTGATCTGGCGGCGGCTTGTGCTGGTTTTACCTATGCGCTGAGTGTGGCAGATCAATTTATTCGCACCGGAAATGTAAAACATATTCTGGTCGTTGGCGCGGATACGTTATCCCGCGCCTGCGAGCCTAATGATCGCGGCACTATTATTCTGTTTGGTGATGGTGCTGGTGCAGTTGTCTTAGGGGCATCAGAAGAGCAAGGTATTTTATCTACGCATTTATTCGCTGATGGCCGCTATGGTGAATTGTTAAAATTACCACAGGCGCAACGTGGCGCAGAAGATACAGATAATGCCTACATGTATATGAAAGGTAATGACGTATTTAAAGTAGCTGTTACTCGATTGAGTGAGCTGGTAACACAGACGTTGGAAGCGAATAACATCGATAAATCTGAACTGGATTGGCTGGTTCCGCATCAAGCTAACTGGCGCATTATCAGTGCTACAGCCAAAAAATTGGGTATGTCGATGGATCAGGTGATCCTGACACTGGATCGTCACGGTAATACATCTGCTGCATCTGTGCCTATTGCATTGGATGAAGGTGTGCGCGACGGCCGGATCAAGCGTGGTCAATTGCTGTTATTAGAAGCATTTGGTGGCGGCTTTACCTGGGGTTCAGCTTTGGTTCGTTATTGATGCTTCGGTTTGTTATTGAGACAGAAAGGAAATAAAAAATGAGTAAGTTTGCAATTGCCTTCCCGGGACAAGGCTCTCAGAGCGTTGGCATGCTGGCTGAATTGGCTGAAGCCTATCCAATCATTAAAGAGACCTTCGCAGAAGCCAGTGCGGTATTAGGTTATGACTTGTTTGAATTGGTTATGCAAGGCCCAACGGAAGAGTTGAATAAAACCTGGAAAACGCAGCCAGCTTTATTGACGAGCTCAGTTGCATTGTGGCGTTTGTGGCAAGCTCAAGGTGGTGCGACGCCAGCTGTTATGGCCGGTCATAGCTTAGGTGAATATTCTGCTTTGGTTTGTGCCGGTGCATTGAATTTTGCCGATGCAGTTAAGCTGGTGGAATTACGCGGTCAGGCTATGCAACGTGCAGTACCGGAAGGTGTTGGTGCGATGGCGGCTATTATTGGTCTGGATAATGATTCTATTGCTGCCAACTGTGAAAAAGCTGCGCAGGGTAAGGTTGTATCACCGGTTAACTTTAACTCTCCAGGTCAGGTTGTTATTGCAGGCCATAAAGAAGCAGTTGAGCGCGCCAATGTATTAATGAAAGAGTCTGGTGCTAAACGTGCTTTACCGTTACCAGTCAGCGTGCCTTCTCACTGTGCTTTGATGAAGCCAGCAGCAGAAGAGTTGGCGATTGCATTAGATAAACTGGAAGTTAAAGCACCTGCTATCCCTGTTATCAATAATGCGGATGTTGCAACTGTGACTGATCCAGCGGCCATCAAAGATGCGTTAGTACGTCAGCTGTACAGCCCAGTACGTTGGACTGAGACTGTTGAGAGAATGGCGAGCGAAGAGATCACTTTTGAGATCGAAATGGGGCCAGGCAAAGTATTGTCAGGCCTGGTAAAACGAATTGATAAACGTGTAGACGGCAGCGCGATTAACGACGTGGCTGGTTTGCAAGATGCGTTGAGCAAAGTTCAGTAAGAGGAATTACAATGAGTTTCCAAGGTAAAGTAGTACTGGTCACTGGCGCTAGCCGCGGTATCGGTAAAGCCATTGCTCAGACATTTGTTGCACGTGGTGCAACCGTTGTTGGTACTGCAACCAGTGAATCAGGTGCTGCTGCGATTGGTGAGTATCTGGGTGAAGCTGGTGCTGGTCTGGTATTGAACGTAACAGACCAATCTTCTATTGACGCATTATTTGATGCTATCAAAGCAAAATATGGCGAAGTCGATATTCTGGTTAATAACGCCGGTATCACTCGTGACAACTTGCTGATGCGTATGAAAGATGACGAATGGGACGATATCATTCAGACGAATCTTTCCTCAGTTTATCGTTTATCTAAAGCTGTATTACGCAGCATGATGAAAAAACGCCACGGCCGTATCATTAGCATTGGTTCCGTTGTGGGTACAATGGGCAATGCAGGTCAAACTAACTATGCGGCAGCGAAAGCGGGCTTGTTAGGTTTTACCAAATCATTGGCGCGTGAAGTGGGTTCCCGTGGCATCACAGTAAACGCTGTTGCTCCCGGTTTTATTGAAACAGATATGACGCATGTTCTGAATGATGAACAGCGTAACGGAATTCTGAGTCAGGTGCCTGCCGGACGTTTGGGCTCTGCTCAGGAAATTGCTTCTGCAGTGGCATTTTTGGCCTCTGATGAGGCTGCTTATATCACCGGTGAGACATTGCATGTTAACGGTGGTATGTACATGGTTTAAGAGTCATTGAGGGCTGTTTTCGGTGAAAAATAGAGGAATATCTCTAAAATCCTGAATCGACAGCCCCCAAGAGTCTTGCAAACTATGAACAATTGAATACACTACGACAACACACGCATTTGCGTATTTCTAAAGGAAAAATCGGGTCATGAGTACTATCGAAGAACGCGTAAAAAAAATTATCATCGAACAACTGGGTGTTAAAGAAGAAGACGTTAAATCAGCAGCATCTTTTGTTGATGATTTGGGTGCTGACTCTCTGGATACCGTTGAGCTGGTAATGGCGCTGGAAGAAGAGTTCGATACTGAAATCCCTGATGAAGATGCAGAAAAGATCACTACTGTTCAAGCTGCTATCGATTACATCCTTTCTCATCAGGACTAATCGCCTGACAGCAGGAGCGTGGTTCTAACGCTCCTGTTTCTTGTTTTAACATCCGTATTTTCCTCCCGGAGGCTTTCCTGTGTCAAAGCGCAGAGTAGTGGTGACCGGCCTGGGGATGTTGTCTCCCGTAGGTAACACTGCTGAAGAATCTTGGCAGACCTTGTTAAAAGGCCAAAGTGGTATCACCTCCATCGAACATTTCGATACGACGGACTTCCCAACCAAATTTGCAGGCTTGGTGAAGAATTTTGATCCTGAAGAACATGGCATCAGCAAAAAAGACGCCCGTAAAATGGATTTATTTATCCAGTACGGTGTGGCTGCTGGTATTCAGGCTTTCGATGACTCAGGTCTTGAAATCACTGAAGCTAACGCGCATCGCGTTGGTGTAACCATTGGTTCTGGTATCGGTGGTCTGGGTTTGATTGAATCAAACCATACCAATCTGATGAATGGCGGTCCGCGTAAACTGAGTCCGTTTTTTGTTCCGTCTACCATCATCAACATGGCGGCAGGTCATCTGTCTATCATGAAAGGATTGCGTGGTCCTAACATCGCGATCACTACTGCATGTACTTCGGGTACACATGCGATCGGCTTTGCCGCGCGTATGATTGCATACGGTGATGCAGATGCGATGGTGGCGGGTGGTACAGAAAAAGCCTCAACCCCTATGGGGATGGGTGGTTTCGCTGCTGCGAAAGCATTGTCTGCCCGTAACGATGAACCACAAAAAGCTAGTCGTCCTTGGGACAAAGACCGTGACGGTTTTGTGCTGGGTGATGGTGCTGGTGTGTTGGTTCTGGAAGAGTATGAGCATGCCAAAGCGCGCGGCGCTAAGATTTATGCTGAACTGATCGGTTTTGGTATGAGTGGCGACGCTCACCATATGACTGCTCCGCCAGATGATGGCAGCGGTGCCGCCTTAGCGATGCAGAATGCGATCCGTGATGCAGGTATTGCTCCGGAAGCAATTGGCTATATCAATGCGCACGGGACCTCTACGCCATTAGGCGATAAAGCGGAACTGCGTGCAGTGAAAAGCACCTTTGGCTCGCATGCGAATAACGTGATGGTTAGCTCTACTAAATCGATGACTGGCCACCTGTTGGGTGCGGCTGGTGCGATTGAAGCAATCATTACTGTATTGGCACTGCGTGATCAAATTGCACCGCCGACTATCAATTTAGATAATCCGGATGAAGAGTGCGATTTGGATCTGGTTGCCAATGTGGCTAAGCCAGGTAATTTTGAGTGTGCTTTATCTAACTCGTTTGGTTTCGGTGGTACTAACGGTTCCCTGATTTTTAAACGCGTTTAACGCTCGATCTTATTTAAGAGGGCCTGATACACTGCGATCAGGCCCTTTTTATTTGTGACTATTTTATGCTTTTGGTTAATGGTTCATCTGCCACAACAGTTTCAGCTCAGGATCGGGGGTTAACACTGGGCGATGGCCTGTTTACCACGCTGTATTTGAAACATCATCAACCAACTCTGTGGTCATATCATGTTGCGCGATTGCGCGAAGGATGTGCTCGACTCAAATTGCCACTGCCTGATTTTGATCTGCTCTATGAACAATGCTGCCAGTTAGCTACCGACTATGATGAAGCATGCGGTAAAATTATCATTACCCGAGGGACGGGGGGGCGCGGTTATAGCCCACAAGGGTGTAATACTCCGACCATTATGGTTTCTGCTCACCCTTATCCTATCCATTATCATGATTGGCAACTTAGCGGTATTCAGCTTGAGATTGCGGAACAACGGCTGGGTTGTCAGCCTATGCTGGCAGGACTGAAAACGCTAAATCGCTTGGAACAGGTGTTGTTGAAAAATGAGCTGGATGAGCGAGGCATACCAGAAGCTATCGTACTGGATTGGCAAGATCATGTAGTTGAAGCTGTCACTGCAAATCTATTCTGGCGTAAGGGCGAACAGATTTTCACCCCTGACTTGAAACTCGCTGGGGTGTGTGGTGTGATGCGCGCCTTTGTTATACAGCAACTGACCAGCTGGCAATATAAAGTTACTCCGGTTTCGACAGGGCTGTCGGCTTTGTTAGATGCGGATGAAGTTTGGATCACGAACGCGCTGATGGGTGTCGTGCCAGTAACAGGAATAAAAGATGTCAAATATCAAGATCACCGCTTTGTTAACCGGTTGCAAAATGCGTTGGCAGCGTTGGCCTAAAATAATACGAATACTTATTTCAGCCGCGATTTTGGCATTTTTTGCGATTGCGACATGGGGTGCGTTGTCATGGCAGCAACTTGATTCAGTGCTGCTGAAAGGCGACTCCCGACTTTATACGGTTGCTAAAGGTAGCAAAGCGAAAGATGTCTTGATGGATCTCGCAGCAGAGCCAGTTTCACCTTTCTGGTCAGTGGTCTGGTTAAAACTGCATCCTGAGCTAAGTCAGATCAAGGCTGGATCTTACAAAATTGAAAAAGGCTGGAATGTAAAACATGCTCTGTTGCTGTTTGTGAGTGGCAAAGAGGCTGTCTTTTCAGTAACCTTGGTAGAAGGGCAACGCATAGAGGATTGGCTGCAGACGTTGAGTAAAGCACCCTATCTGGATAAACCGCTGACCATCGATGATTTGGCTGGCCTGCGCCGTGAATTGGATATAGAGCAGGACAATATTGAAGGCTGGTTTATGCCGGAGACCTATTCTTACACCGTGGGTTCTACCAGTCGGGATATCTTGCGTCGTGCGCATAATGAAATGAAGAGTTATCTGGATAAAAACTGGAAAAGCAGAGATCCATCATTGCCATATAATTCACCATATCAAGCCTTGATTATGGCTTCTATCATTGAAAAAGAGACGGCCAAAGTTGATGAACGTCCACGGATCGCTTCGGTGTTTGTAAATCGCTTGCAGAAAAAAATGAAATTACAGACCGATCCAACGGTGATTTATGGTGTTAAAGATCGCTATGACGGCAATATTCGTCGTCGTGATTTGGAAGATGAAAACCCTTATAACACTTATGTGATCGAGGGGTTGCCACCGACGCCTATTGCAATGCCTGGAAAAGGTGCAGTTAAAGCAGCACTACATCCGGATAAAACCAATTTTCTTTATTTTGTAGCTAAAGGTGGCGGAGCGCATCAGTTCTCAACTACGTTGGCAGAACATAACCATGCGGTGAAACGCTATGTGCTGGAGCAATAAATGAGCAGCAAGTTCATTGTCATTGAGGGGCTGGAAGGCGCTGGTAAAAGTACCGCGGTAAGTTATGTGTTGGATTGGTTGCGTCAGCATGGCATTACACAGTTGGAAACAACCCGTGAACCGGGGGGAACGCCACTGGCAGAAAAGATGCGGGCGATTGTCAAAGAAGTGCATGATGAACCGCTGACCATCCAGGCTGAATTATTACTGATGTATGCAGCGCGCGTTCAGCTCGTTGAAAACCGGATCAAGCCTGCCTTAAAAAATGGTACATGGGTAGTTGGTGATCGGCACGATCTCTCGTCTCAAGCATACCAAGGTGGTGGCCGCGGTATTGATGCTGCACTGATCAACCAAATCAAGCATGCTGTGTTAGGTGATTTTGCCCCAGATTTGACTTTGTATCTGGATATTGATCCGGCGATTGGTCTGGAGCGAGCCAGACAGCGAGGGGAATTAGATCGCATCGAACAGGAAGCATTAGCTTTCTTTCAACGTACCCGTGCGCGTTATTTGGAATTGGCCAAGCAAGATCCAACCATACATGTCATTGATGCGGCGCAATCGCCGCAACAAGTTCAGGCTGCCATTAATACTGTGCTGGAGCTGGCGCTATGTACCCGTGGCTAATGCCATACTGGGCGCGTTTTCAGCAAGTTTTTGAAAGTAAACGCCTGCCACACGCTTTTTTACTGGTTGGGCCAACAGGTATTGGTAAATCAGCGCTAGCGACCCAGTGGGCCTCGCTATTTTTGTGTGAACAGCCGCAGCAAAATGCGCCTTGTGGGCATTGTCATGCCTGTTTATTAGCGAAACAGCAGTCGCATCCTGATTGGCATATCTATGGTGCGGATGATGCCAAATCAATTGGGGTGGATACGATCCGGCAATTGTCAGCCCAGTTGATGAATAGCCCGCAGCTTGGCCGTGGCAAGGTCGCGATCATTCTGCAAGCGGAACGTATGACCGAAGCGGCAGAAAATGCGTTGCTAAAAACGTTAGAAGAACCGCCTGGAAATAGCTTATTACTGTTATTGACTGATTCTGCAATGAAACTGTTACCGACTATTGTGAGCCGTTGTCAGGTTTGGTCGTTACAGGCAGAAGAACAACAAGCATTGGCCTGGTTGCAGCAACAATCACCAGCTCAAACTATTACGCCTGCATTGTTACAGATGAACCAAGGTGCGCCACTGCGCACGCTGGCATATCTGAATGACGGGGGTGAGCAGCAGCGACAGGCTGTCATTAGCGCGTTGGAGCTCTACCGACAGCAACCCTGGACTATCACAGCGCTGACTAAATGCTGGGTGTCGGCGATGCCAACCTCATTTGAATGGTTGAGTCGTTTATTGTTGGATGCCTTGAAGTTGCAGCAGGGCGTTACCATGCAACAATTACAATTTGCTGATCATGCGAGTTTGTTGTCATTTTTGGCTACCCGCCCGGCTGAGATTTTATTAGGTAGTTTGCAGCAGCTACTACTCTTGAAACAATCACTGCAGGATATGCCATCAGCGGTTCCTTCCACACTGTTTGCTGACTGGCTTGATCAACTCTTTACCAAGGAATAACCCGTGTTCGTTGATTCTCATTGTCATCTTGATCGTCTCGACTATGACAAAAAACACCGTGATTTAGCTGATGTATTACAGAAAGCGCAGCAACGAGGTGTGAGCCATTTCTTATCTGTCTCGGTGACACTGGAAGCATTTCCGGCCATGTTGCAGTCGGTATTACCTTATCCGAATGTGTTTGCCTCCTGTGGTGTACATCCGTTGGATCTGGAGTCAGCATGGAGCAGTGAACAGTTACGCGAATTGGCAGCTCATCCGCGGGTGGTGGCGATTGGTGAAAC
>CALMKU010000362.1 GCA_937866945.1 uncultured Tolumonas sp. | reverse complement strand
AGCGACTGCAGCGCCGCGTAGGTGGTCCACACGAAGGCGCCGCTCGGATCCTGTTTCTTCGCCTTGATCGCATCCACGATCGGTTTGTTCGCCGGCACCTGGTCGTAGTTCTTCGGCTTGGTTACCAGCAGGCCTTCCGCCGACTCGCCGGCGATGTTAGACAGGGAGACGTTCGCTACGCCTTCCGGGCCCATAAACTGGGTTTTCAGACCGGCGGCGCGCGCCTGACGCAGGATCTGGCCCATTTCCGGGTGATAGCCGCCGTAGTAGACGAAATCGATATTCTCTTTCTTCAGGCGCGCTACCAGCGTGGAGAAATCTTTCTCACCGGCGGTGATCCCGTCGAAGAAGACCACGTTCGCCCCGCCTTTTTTCAGGCCATCCTGCACCGCACGGGCCAAACCTTCGCCGTACTGCTGTTTGTCATGCACCACTGCGATACGCTGCGGCTTCACTTTGTCGAGAATGTATTTCGCCGCGGTTGGCCCCTGATCGGAGTCCAGGCCGGTGGTGCGCAGGATCAGCTTATAGCCGCGCGCCGTCAGTTCCGGAGCAGTCGCTGCAGGGGTAATCATCAGAATGCCTTCGTCTTCATAGATATCAGACGCCGGCTGAGTGGAAGAGGAGCACAGGTGGCCGATAACGTATTTGATCCCGTCGTTGACCACTTTGTTGGCGACCGCTACCGCCTGTTTCGGGTCGCAAGCGTCATCATATTTTACGATCTGCAGCTTATTGCCCTTAATGCCGCCCTTAGCATTGATATCCGCTACCGCCTGCTCGGCGCCGGTAAATTCCTGATCGCCGTACTGGGCCACCGGGCCGGACATCGCCCCGACTACCGCGATTTTGATATCTTCCGCCAGCGCCGCGCTGCTCATAACTAAGGCAATACATCCTGCCAGTAACGCTTTACCCTTCATATTCATCCTGAGGCTCCCCATTATTATGGTTTTTGCATTTGTTGTGATGTTGTTTGTTAGCGCATTATTTTGTTTATATCGATAGGAAAAGCATATGATAGCTAATCTACCGGGGGCTGCTCGCGCTTTTGCAGCACACTATGCTAAACATACCGTCATTCTGAGGAATTTGAAACGACTAAATTGCGGGCTATGTAACAGATAAGTGACAAATAAAAAAACCGCGCCAGCATGAACCGGACGCGGTGCAAAACAGAGCCTGATTACCAGCCAGCGGGTAGGTAGCCCACCGCGGATGCTATCGCGTAGGCGGCGCTGCAAAGATACAACAACACAATGAAGCATTGGATAAGCGGATGGGTCATCCAGGCCGGACAGGTCCAGCCCGGGGTCAGATCGCCACGCTGGCGGGCGCCCTTGAGCATCAGGATCGGCATAATCGATAAAATGACGCCGCTGAACACCCCGGCAAAATAGAGCGCGTTGACGAAGGAGACCATGCCGCTATAGGCCAGTACGAACGGCGGGATCGCCACCACCAGCAGCACCATCAGGCGCCGGGCGGGCTGTTCGTCATTCCCCAGGCGGAACTGATCGAAGATATTGGTCAGGAAGCTGCCGCCCAGTCCCCAGTAGGAGGTCAACATCGCGCACAGCGCAAACAGGTTGGCGGAGAAGAAGGCCCATTCGCCAAGCGCCCTGCCCCAGGAGATGGTGGCCACATCCGAAATATTCTCCAGGCCGTTAAGCGAGATCACCGACAGCGGCACCAGCGCCAGCAGGGTAAAGGTCAGCGCCATGCCGACCATAATGGCTTTAGGCAATTTTTCCGGTTTGTCGGCGAAGCCCCGCGCCATTTCCGGGACGATATACTGTGCCGAGAAGCAGAACGCCACGACGTTGAAGACCGGAACCATATACAGCCAGTTGCCGTCGAGCAGATAGCCCACGCGGGTGGTCTCTTTCAGCAGCGTGGCAATCACCAGCACCGAGATCATCACCACCATGCCGATGCTGATAAATTTCTCGCCGCGGCCGATCGCCTTCAGCCCCAGATAGAGCACCCCTGCCGCCGGGACGAAAAACAGCACGCTGCCCAGCGCCGGCGAGATGCCAAACAGCGAGTGCAGCAGCTTGCCGCTGCCGGTCATATAAGCCGTCAATGCCCCGACGCTGTTGACGCAGACGGAGAGGAACATCATTAGCGCGCCGAAGCCGCCGACGTAGCGCTTTGATAATCCGCTGAGCTGCAGATGTTTACGCGTGCGGAGCGTGGATTCCGCGACATAGAGCATAGTCACCGTCGTCAGGCTGCCCACCAGCACCAGCCAGAACAGCAGTGGTAAAAAGCCCGCTTTGCTTGACGCATAGGCGATAGAGAGGACACCCGCGCCAATATTGGTACCGACAATCATCGATACCCCTTCGACGAAGCTCAGAGATTTTGCAGGGACAGCCGTACGTTCCCGGCCGGTGAGGACGGGAGAAAAGGTGGAGTTTTCAGACATAATACTTAATGAGATGGTCACTCCCTCCTTCCCAGTACTATGCTGAGGACAGGCTTTCATTCGGAGAACCATCATGGAAAACATTGCGCTTATTGGTATCGATCTGGGTAAGAACTCTTTCCATATTCATTGTCAGGATCATCGTGGGAAGGCCGTTTACCGTAAAAAATTCACCCGACCAAAGCTAATCGAATTTCTGGCGACATGCCCGGCAACAACCATCGCGATGGAAGCCTGTGGCGGTTCTCACTTTATGGCACGCAAGCTGGCAGAGTTAGGGCATTTTCCAAAGCTGATATCACCGCAATTTGTCCGCCCATTCGTTAAAAGCAACAAAAATGACTTCGTTGATGCTGAAGCTATCTGTGAAGCAGCATCACGTCCATCTATGCGTTTCGTGCAGCCCAGAACCGAATCTCAGCAGGCAATGCGAGCTCTGCATCGTGTCCGTGAATCCCTGGTTCAGGATAAGGTGAAAACAACTAATCAGATGCATGCTTTTCTGCTGGAATTTGGTATCAGCGTTCCGCGAGGTGCTGCCGTTATTAGTCGACTGAGTACCCTTCTTGAGGACAGTAGTTTGCCTCTTTATCTCAGCCAGTTACTGCTGAAATTACAACAGCATTATCACTATCTTGTTGAGCAGATTAAAGATCTGGAATCTCAGTTGAAACGAAAGTTGGACGAAGATGAGGTTGGACAGCGCTTGCTGAGTATTCCCTGCGTTGGAACGCTGACTGCCAGTACTATTTCAACTGAGATTGGCGACGGGAAGCAGTACGCCAGCAGCCGTGACTTTGCGGCGGCAACAGGGCTGGTACCCCGACAGTACAGCACGGGAGGTCGGACGACATTGTTAGGGATTAGCAAGCGGGGCAACAAAAAGATCCGAACTTTGTTGGTTCAGTGTGCCAGGGTATTCATACAAAAACTGGAACACCAGTCTGGCAAGTTGGCCGACTGGGTCAGGGAGTTGTTGTGTCGGAAAAGCAACTTTGTCGTCACCTGTGCTCTGGCAAACAAGCTGGCCAGAATAGCCTGGGCACTGACGGCGCGACAGCAAACTTACGAAGCATAAAGGCAGAAATACACCAGTTTAAACAATCATTCATCTGGTTTTGCGAATACTGATATTGATGATACTAACGGCCCACCGGCCTGTTGAGGAACCTGTAAAACGGAAAGGCTCATTGAAGCCGTATATTTTCTGGAGGTTCATCAGGCGCGGAACTCATCAAGGCGCGGGAATAAAATCCCATTCAGACGCCGGATAGATTCAAGCAAGCCAACTTGTCGTCAAAATCGGTGTTGCAAAAACGGGAGTGACCATAGATTCCGTTTTCTGAGACGACCCCTGGCTGCGCGCCTACGACTTCACGACTGACCGC
>CALMKU010000361.1 GCA_937866945.1 uncultured Tolumonas sp. | reverse complement strand
TAGCCGTGACGTACAAATTGAAGAGTTACTCGAACCGTTATCTGATGGGATAGCACTTACGGTTGAACAAACAGCAGAGCGTCAGCAAGCTACATCAGAGATGCAGGGCCATTTATCTGCGTTTAGAGCTGAACTGGCGGCTGCTAAGGCTGATACACATACATCCGAAGCCATTTCTGCACTGCTGACAGTGTGTGTACAGGCGCAGGCTCAAATCAATCTGGTACCAACAGAACCTCTCAATCACGCCGCGCAGGTTGCTTTGCAAGCGACGTTCGACGCGCTGGTTCCGCAATTGAAGAGCGCGAGCAAGCTGTTGGAATCACGCCATAAACAGTGGCTCAAACTGCTGGAAACAGCAGAAAAAACCTTGCGAGCGCGTAACAGTAAAGCTTTTGATGGCAGGGCTATCCGTGAAGCGAAACGTGCCTTGCTGGTGGCAGATGTGAAGAAGAACGAAGAGCCTACTGTGCGTGATGCGGTGCTCAATGCGCTGAAACAGGCCGTCTATTTCATTCATCAGGTGCACTGGTTGCATAGCCGTTTCCCACATGCATTGTTTGATGATGTGCCGGGGCTTTGTAAAGCCGTGACCATTGATGAAATCGAGAAAAATGATTATTCATTGACGCCAGGGCGCTACGTAGGTGTGGCGGCAGTGACAGAAGAGAATGAAGATGATTTTGCTGAGAAGTTACGTGAGATCCACGATGAACTGACTGAGCTGAATGATAAAGCGGTGGAGTTGGCGGCACGGATTGCTGAGAACTTTAAGGAGTTGCTGGGATGACGACACTCGACGAACTATGTGAATTGATTGTTGATTGCGAGCACAAAACTGCGCCTATTCAAGAATATGGCATCCCATCTATTCGAACACCGAATATTGGGCGAGGCTACTTCTTGCTGGAAGGGGTTAACCGGGTCTCAGAAGAAACATATGTCGCATGGACAAAGAGAGCAATCCCACAAGGAGGTGATCTAATATTAGCTCGAGAAGCACCCGTTGGAAATGTGGCTGTAATTCCATCTGGCGAGCATTATTGTCTAGGACAACGCACCGTTTTAATTAGACCAAAGAGAAATCTTGTTGACTCGTATTACTTGTGCTTCTTGTTACTTAGCCCTCAACTTCAAGGTCAGTTATTAGGAAAGTCCAGCGGAGCAACAGTACATCATCTGAATATGAAGGATATCAGAGCACTGAGTATACCAACGCTCCCTGCTCTTGCTGAGCAGCATCGTACAGCTTCCATTATCCGAGCCTACGACGACCTGATCGCTACCAATCAACGTCGCATAACGCTGCTTGAAGAGGCTGCTCGTCGAATCTACCGAGAATGGTTTGTCGCTTTGCGTTTTACGGGACACGAGTCGGTGCCAGTTAAAGATGGAGTGCCGGAAGGGTGGCTAAAATCATCAATTTCAGAGCAGACGTCTTTTTTCAATCGAGGCATTGCCCCGAAGTATGACGACATGGCGAAAGGTCGAGTTATCAACCAGAAATGCATTCGTGACGGACGCATATCAATGGGACCAGCTCGTCGACAGTCGAAAGAGGTAAAACCTGATCGGCTGGTGCAGATGGGAGACGTACTTATCAATTCGACAGGAGCGGGCACGCTTGGGCGTGTTGCACAGGTGCGTTCACCAATCGAAGATTGTACTGTAGATACTCACGTCACGATTGCTAGACCAATTAATGAAGACTCTTCAACCTATTTTGGTCAGGCTTTGCTGAACTTGGAACCAATATTTTCAGATATGGGGAAAGGGGCAACCAACCAGTTGGAATTGAGCCGAGCTGACATCGGTGCTGTAAAAATTTGGCAACCTGCGAAGCATTTGATTGTTGAATTTGACCAGTTTGTTCGCCCTATGCTTGAGCAAGCAGAGCAATTGAGTGTCGCAAATCTTTCGTTAGTAACAGCCCGAGATCTTTTGCTTCCCAAACTTATGTCCGGCCAACTGGATGTTTCCAGTATTCAATTATCTGATGAGGTCGCGCTATGACCTCACTTACCGCTGGGCAGTCTGACATAAATAGAGAATTAATTTCCCTGCTGCCTTGCTGCTCAGGGCCGGTTACACGTATACTTACTAGTAACAAAACCCGCCAAGGCTATGTGTGCAAACGCATCCTCAAACCGGCGGGTTACTTTTTTGTGCGTTCGGCAACTTCAATTCTGAAGTTATTCGGGGGCACACAATGAAGGTTCCATTCAATAAACCCGCCACCAGCTACACCCAGCAAGTGAACCAGCTTCAGCAGCGCGGTATGGAATTCGATGACCCGGCACAGGCCGAGTTCTACCTGCAACATCTCAATTACTACCGCCTCGGCGCTTACTGGCTGCCTTTTGAAGCCAATCACGGTACTCACACTTTTCGGCCCGGCACCCGTTTTGCGGATGTGTTGAATCTCTATTTGTTCGACCGTGAGCTCCGGCTGCTGGTTTTGGATGCCATCGAACGAGTGGAAGTATCAGTGCGCAGTCAGTGGGCTTATCAGCTGGCGCATTTACATGGCACGCACGCCCATCTGGATAATGCGCTAGCCTCTAATACTCATCATTGGCAAAGTAACCTTGATAAGTTGCAGGAAGAGGTTTATCGCTCCGACGAAACTTTTATCAAACACCTCAGAAATAACTATATCGAAGCGTTACCGCCTGTTTGGGCTGTCTGCGAGGTGATGTCGCTGGGGTTGTTGTCACGCTGGTATAACAATCTCAAACCAATGCCGACCCGGCGCGCCATTGCTGCTGTGTATAGGGTGGATGAAAAGGTGCTTGAATCATGGCTACGTCATCTTTCTCTGGTTCGTAACACCTGTGCCCACCATAGTCGTTTGTGGAATCGAGAATTCACGATTACACCGCTGCTGCCTCGCAACAAACCTGCTGGGTTATCCGCTCAGTGCCGGAATGGATCACGTAAACTTTACAATACCCTTGTTATTTTGTTGTACTTTATGGATACGATTGCGCCACAGCACCATTGGCGCGCCCGACTGAAAGATTTAATTGCCCGACACAATGTGGTAGTGACTTCGATGGATTTCCCTGCGGATTGGCAGAACTTACCGATTTGGCAGGACGCAATGCCATAACAATAAGAAAGGGAAACTGATGGCTAAAAAAGACTATTCAGAAGATTTATTGATTCAGGCCCCAACGGCTGAATTGCTAGAAAAGCAACTCGGCTGGGCCAGTATCTTTGCCCAGGATGACGAAGATTTTGGGCCAGATAGCTTATTGGGGCGATCTTCTGATAGCGAAGTCGTGCTGAGTCGTGAGGTGATGGGGGCATTGAGGCGTCTGAACCCGAATCTGCCTGACGAGGCCTACCATCAGGCATTAACACAAGTGTTGCAAGATGATATCGCCAAATCATTGATTGCGAAAAATGAAGAAAAATACAGTCTACTACGCGATGGCGTGCCAGTTAAATATCGCGATGACAAAGGTCGAACCATAGACAAGCGTTTGCGTCTGATCGACTTTGATAATGAACTCAATAACCACTATATCGCTGTGCGTGAACTCTGGGTTCGTGGCAAATTGTGGCTGCGTCGGCCAGATATCATTGGGTTTATCAACGGGTTACCATTGATATTCATCGAACTGAAGCGCTTTGAAGTACACGTTGATAGTGCTTACAAGAAAAATTATTCCGACTACCTCGATACTATTCCACATCTCTTTCATTGGAATGCATTGGTGGTGATCTCTAACGGTCATGAGGCGCAATACGGTTCTCTGACTTCGACCAAAGAGCATTTCTATCGCTGGAAACGTCTGGATGAAGACGACCCTGAACCGAAAAAAGATCAACCACTGCTACCTCTACTGCTGGTGGGGATGCTACACAAGAAGCGCCTGCTCGATATTGTTGAAAATTTTATCTTGTTCGATGCCTCAGAAGGCAATACACACAAAATCCTCGCCCGTAATCATCAATATCTCGGTGTGAATCGGGTTATCGATCGATTGACCTCCGACGATCCCAAGATAAAAGCGGAAGTTGATGCAGGTCAATTGGGTGTGTTTTGGCATACACAAGGTTCAGGGAAATCTTACTCGATGGTGTTTTTGACAGAGAAAATCCATCGCAAGATATCAGCCTCATGGACTTTCGTGGTAATCACTGACCGCACAGAACTCGATGAGCAAATCGCATCGACCTATACCAACTGCGGTCGAGCCAACAGTAAAACAGACCAAGCTAAAAGCGGCGAAGCCTTGCGCTCGATGTTGCGCGATCAAAACCGACGCTACGTATTTGGTTTGATCCAGAAATACAAAGAACGAGTCACGAAAGCCTATTCCGAACGCGAAGATATTATTGTCATCAGTGATGAAGCTCATCGCACCCAATACGGACGGCTGGCACTCAACATGCGTAAAGGGCTTCCACGAGCGAAATTTCTCGGTTTCACCGGTACACCGTTGATTGATAAAGGTGAAAAACAGCTAACCCGCGACGTTTTCGGTGATTATATCTCCATCTATGATTTCCAGCGTGCCGTTGCTGATGGCGCAACATTACCGTTGTTTTACGAGAATGCGGGCGAGAAGCTGAAAATTATTGATCCAACAGTCAGTGAGCGAATTGCAGAACACATCGAGATGGCGAAACAAACCGCCACGCTAAATGATCCCTGGACTGATGAAAAAGAAGAAAAACTTTATCGGGAGCTAGCTCGTGATTATCCCATCCTGACCTCACCAACCCGCCTTGATAAAGTCGCTCAGCATTTTGTCGATCACTTTCATCAACGCTGGCAAGTTGTCGACAATGGTGGGGGCAAAGCGCTGATGGTTTGTCTGGACAAAATTACCTGCGTAAAAATGTACGACTTGATTATGGCTAAATGGCAGGAGAAAACAGCAAAGCTGGAAGCAGCAGTAGAAAAAGAAGAGGCGTTATTTGCTGCTAAAGGTAAAGCGCCTACAAATCTGCTTAAGCAACGCCGGGAACAGGTTGAGTGGATGAAAGCAACGGAATGTTGTGTAGTGGTATCGCAGGAGCAGGGAGAGGTTGCTGAATTTGCCAAGTGGCGGAATTTTAACGATGAACCTCTCGACATTAAACCACACCGCGAAAAGATGGTCTCTCGTAAGCTTGAAACTGAATTCAAAAAAGCAGACCACCCGTTCCGTATTGCGATCGTATGTGCCATGTGGCTGACAGGCTTTGACGTAAAAAGTCTGGCTACTTTGTACCTTGATAAGCCTATGCAAGGCCATACTTTGATGCAGGCAATTGCCCGTGTAAACCGAGTGGGTGGAGGTAAAAAGCACGGTTTGATTATTGATTACAACGGAATGATCAAAAGTTTACGGAGAGCCTTAGCAACCTTTGCACAGGGTGACAGATCTGGTACAGGCAAAGGGGAAGGTGAAGGTGACACTGTTCGAGATGATGCTGAAGCATTACTGGAATATGCTAATAGCCTTAAAACTGCTCATGAGTTTCTGATGGAGTTGGGTTTTGATCTGGATGAATTGATTAAGGCGCAGGGCTTTGAGAAACAGCATAAAATTTTGGAAGCAGTCAATTTGTTATGCGAAAGTGATGAGCGGAGAAAGACATATCAAGTGATTGTTGAAGATGTTCAGGCTCGTCATCGTGGGCTGTTTCCTAATCCTGGGCTGTTTGAGTTTGATGCTCAGGAAAATGCCATCTCTGCAATATACAACAAGCTACGAGATGCCCGGACAACACCTGATGTCAGCAGTCTGTTACAGGATTTGTATGATGTAGTTGATGTTGCTGTCGATACTGAATCGTTGGCAGTAAAAGAAAAATCGGCACGTTATGATCTTTCTAACATTGATTTTTCACGGCTACGGGCTGAATTCGAAAAAACACCATTCAAGAATGTCGTCGCCATGAATTTAATGGAGAAAATCGAAGAGCGTTTGGCTGCTATGGTAGCTCTCAACCCGACACGAGTTGATTTGTATGAACGCTACCAGGAAATCGTAAAGGACTACAACAAAGACAAAGATACCGCCGAGATCCAGAAAGTAATGGATGACTTATTTTCTTTCAATGATGGTTGCAGTGAAGAGGAAAAACGTTATCTGAGAGAGGGCTTGGACAACGAAGCTGAATTGGCGGTATTCGACTTGTTGCAGAAAGAATCGTTAACAACAAAAGATCGCGAGACGATAAAAACAGTTGCAAAGGAATTATTGGTTAAGTTGGCTGATCAACGGTTTACGCTAGATCGCTTACGAAGCATGGCGACGGTACAAGCGCAGATGAAGGCTGAAATAATCAAACACTTGTTTGCCAATCTGCCTGCTACGGCATTTAATCCTGATGAAATCAATAAGAAAGCTGGTGCTGTATTTTCGCATCTCTATAGTTCGGGTCTAGGCCAAGGATCTTTGGTACATCACTGATCAACAAATTGATAGATGAATAACAGAGGAATATAGGTCTAATGAAACATAGTGAGGCATGAACTGAGGGCTGGTGACAAAGGATGCAACGTGCTTGCACATATTAAATCAATGCTGATAACTACACAAAAGACCATACTGATTTTTACGGCCCGCAGCTGATCTCTGAGAACCTAATGGATATCAGCGTACAGTGGGGTGATTGCAACGGGAATAATATTTATGACTGAAGATACGCAGCCTATTGATTCAATAATGACACCCAAAATCCTGTTGATTGATCTTGAAAACTGCCCGAGCCAAATCAATGAGTTGCAGAAAGTGTTGAATGACTATACGCAGGTTGTAATTTGCTATGCTCATTCCAATGCCAAGATCCCATTAGATTGGTTGATGCCATTAAACGACACCATTAATGCTGAGCGTTTAAAGGTTTTTAAAATGGCTACAACAGGCAAAAATGCTGCTGATTTCGGTATTAGTTTTTACGCAGGCATGATGATGCAGCAAATGGCTGATAATGCGCATTTCGTGATCATGTCTGATGATACTGATTTAGACCATGTTGTGAGTTTATTGCGTAGCCAACATCGGACTGCTGAACGGATCGGTATGAAAAAAGAGGAACATAAACCAGCGGCTGGTGCTATATGTTCAGAACCTGAATCGATAAAGGTTTATTGTGCTCATTTGGTTACATACAAGAGCAACCGTCCGGCCAAAAAAGAAACCTTACTTAATAGTATTAAAAACAAATTCAAAGATACGCCGAATGTGACAAACGATGTACTGACAACACTGATTAAGAACGGTGCTCTGGCTTTTCAGGAGAATAAAGTGATTTACAACGATAAAAAAATCGTTGAGTTATCGTGCCAATAGCCTGTTTTAACTCACATCTGGAGCAACAATGAAATCGCTTAAACCAAATGAAATGAAAAAATACCGTTCGCGACGTTTACGCAAAAAACTGCGGGTAGGCGAATTTCAGGAATTTGGTGTAACCATTGATCTGACCTTCAATCAAACCGTGCTGGAGTTCGAACAGGCCCTAGACGAATTGTTGGCTTATGTTGAATCTCAGGGATATGTGTTTGGCGGAGGTGGCAGCATGACTTGTAATGAGATATCAGGATTTCTTTGTAAGTCAGAGCGTGGCACGTTAACTGAAACACAAGTAACCGAGTTAAAGGGTTGGTTGCAGCAGATGCCATGGGTAACAGAATTTTCAGTCTCAGGATTTATTGATGCATGGCATTCAGATGCATCAGCGATGGATGTTCAGCAGTTCTGACCTTGCTATGTTGGTACCAAGAGCGGTACCAATGCTAAGGTTGAAATTGAGCGATATATATATAAATTTTTGTTTTTATTCTGTTTTAATTCAATTTTCGACATTCAGATCCAGAACGTCGAGTAGTGTTCCAATAAAAAGCCCGCAGTTGCGGGCTTTTTATTGGGTATAGCAATGGATATTGACTAAATTACTCTTTTACCAAAACTGCATCATCCAGCAAATCTTCATCATCATCGGTTGGCTCGGTCAATTCACCTTCCAGCTTCGCAACAACTGAAGATGCAATCGCATTACCCATGACGTTAGTGGCAGAACGCGCCATATCCAGGAAATGATCCACACCTAAGAGCAGCAATAAACCTGCTTCAGGAATATGGAATTGTGCCATGGCAGCAGCGATCACAACTAATGAGGCCCGAGGTACACCGGCCATACCTTTCGATGTCACCATCAACAACAACAGCATGGTGATCTGTTGCGCGATAGTAATTTCAATACCGTAAGCCTGTGCGATAAACATAGTGGCAAAAGTACAGTACATCATGGAACCATCTAGGTTAAATGAATAACCCACAGGTAACACAAAGCTGGAAATTTTTTCTGAACAGCCAAAACGTTTCAAACCCTGCAACGTTTTTGGATAGGCCGCCTCTGAACTGGCAGTAGAAAAAGCTAGTAGAATAGGTTCACGAATGAATTTCGGCAGGCTCAATACTCGACGGCCCAAAAATAGGCTGCCCATCAGTAACAGTAGAACCCACAAGATCAGAATCGAGCCGTAAACCTCACCGACAAACGTGCCATACGTCAGCAGAATACCCAGACCTTGTTTTGCAATTAAAGCGGTAATTGCACCGAAAACAGCAAATGGCGCAAAATTCATTACATAGCCAGTCACTTTCAGCATGATATTGGCAATGCTTTCCATAACATCGACGACAGGTTTAGATTTTTCACCCAAACCGGCTGCCGCAACCCCGAAAAATAAGGAGAAAATGACTAACTGCAGGATTTCGTTAGTCGCCATCGCTTCAACAACACTTTTTGGAATTGCATGAGTGACAAAATCTTTCAGTGTAATAGCCGTTGCACTAATACCTGATTTGGCTGCAACATCGGGTAATGGCAAATTCAAACCAACACCTGGTTGCAGCAAGTTCACCATCACCAAACCTAATGCCAGTGAAACCAGGGATGCTGTCATGAACCAAGCCATGGCTTTGATACCGACACGGCCTACGGTTTGGCTGTCACCCATCTTGGCAATCCCCACGACCAGCGTAGAAAATACCAATGGTGCGATAATCATTTTGATTAGACGCAGGAAAATGTCAGTCAGAATTGAAATATTCGATGCAAAAGCAGCAATTGCTGCCGGATCAGTCACATTCGAACGGTACAGATGGCCAGTGAGAATCCCCACTAACATACTGACCAGAATCATGGCTGTCAGTTTATTCATTTTCATTATGTTTTTATTCCTAAGTAGATAGATCTAATAGACATCCCGTCAATGACATTCTTCCCTGTGCCGCATCAGCGATGCGTAAATATCCGGGCAGATAAAAGCCACCTTATAGACAGAAAACGTTGAAGGCAAAAGGTGCTATGTTCGGATATTTGGGCGAATTTACTACAAAAAGCCGCCTTTTTGCAGATTAACTGTTCTTTAAATCTATTAAAAAGCGATAGCAGAGCAGAAAAGAAAGGGGGGGAGGCTAAAAAACAATCTAAAAATTGTGCAATATGACATACAGTTCAAGCCTACACCGGCATTACACCGGTGTAGTTACAGGAATGTCTGATGCTGCAAGCTCAATACGGTTTCGACCATGTTCCTTACCGTGACGCAACGCCATATCTGCTCGGATCAAACATTGATTAAAATCCTCGCCTGGCAATAGTTCCGCGATACCAAATGTCATCGAAATAGAAATAGTTTTACCATTTTTATGCAAAGGCAAACTACGTAATTTATTTTGTACCCGTTCAGCAATTTGCTCAGCAGATTTCAATGGACCACCTGGTAACAGAAGCAAAAATTCACCGCCTCCCCAACGAGATGCCCGATCATTCTGGCGAATGGAGTCATGTAAGATCTGAGCTACATAAACCAACGCGGCATCACCAATGTTGTGACCATACTGTTCATTAATCATTTTGAAATAATCAATGTCAGCAATGATCAGCGACATATGCTGTCTGGTCAGTGAAGATGAAGAAAATATCTCATCAATCTTTGACAGTATCGCTTCTCGATTATGTAACCCGGTTAATTTATCCGTATCAGGCTTATCAACAGATTGATATCCGCGGTCTTGCCAATAAGTCGCATAAAAATGCAGTTGATAACTCAAACCAGCAAAACAGACGATTGCATTCAGGTAGCGAATCAGCATGGCATAAATCGGAGGCAGTTCGACCATGGCTGCCTGATCATATAAGTGATAGTCCAATAGTAGGTAAAGCACGACAGAGACTTCGACCAGCAAAATGCGCCGGGATTGTGGTTTGACGTCATAAAGAAACGTAATAGGGATGAGTAGCAATAAATACAAATGAAATCCGCTTTGCCAACCCAAAACCTCACTAGATATTAATGCATGCCCAAAGAGATCGATCCAAATTAATGCCGCAATGGTTTTAAAGGCAGATGAACGACTAAGCCGGATGGCTAGTATATAAAGAACGACACTGGCTATATGAGCCATAATCAGCATTGGAATATTGAGTGCAACAAAAAGCATAAGAAAGAGCGTATGAACAGATAAGGCTAAAATCAGAGCCTGACGCACAAAGAGTTGAAAGCGGGAAGATTCCATTGTCAGTTGTTTCATAAATCCATACCCCATGAAAAACAACATGAATGTACCAATAAGAATGGCACAAAATCTTTAAATCAACCTATGACTTACCCGTAATCCGGAGAATTAATGATATTCAATTGATGATTACTTTCTCTATTGAACGGTTAAAAGGCAATTTTGGAGTCTTTTATGTACATGATGATTAAAAAAAGTGCAGTCAGAAACAATCTTTAAAAAAGCGCTTGATCAAAAAAGATCACTCCCTATAATGCGGCCCCACTGAGACGGCAGACGCC
>CALMKU010000360.1 GCA_937866945.1 uncultured Tolumonas sp. | reverse complement strand
AAAACAAAGCACAAGAAATCTACATCGTTTGCTCTGGCGAAATGATGGCGATGTATGCCGCGAACAACATCTCTAAAGGTATCGTGAAATACGCGAAATCTGGTTCCGTTCGTCTGGCTGGCTTGATCTGTAACTCACGTCAAACTGACCGTGAAGATGAATTGATCATCGCACTGGCAGACAAACTGGGTACTCAGATGATTCACTTTGTACCACGTGACAACATCGTTCAGCGCGCAGAAATCCGTCGTATGACTGTAATCGAATACGACCCAACCTGTAAGCAAGCGAACGAATATCGCGCGCTGGCTAACAAAGTTGTTAACAACAAACTGTTCGTTGTTCCAACACCAGTGACCATGGATGAGCTGGAAGAGCTGTTGATGGAATTCGGCATCATGGATGTTGAAGACGAATCGATCATCGGTAAGACCGCAGCAGAAGAAGCTGCCTCAGCTTAAGGTCTCTACCCGGCGGCTGGCAGGGATGCTGCCAGCCCGGATTGTCCGCCCATTCAAGGAATTACTGCTATGACTAACAGAACTCGTGAAGAGAATCTGGCGTTAATTCAGGAAGTGCTCGAAGCCTATCCAGAAAAAGCGCGTAAGGATCGTTCCAAACACTTAACCGTGAACGACCCAACGCTGGAAAAAGCCAGCAAATGTATTACTTCTAACCGTAAGTCTCTGCCGGGCGTTATGACCATCCGTGGTTGTGCTTACGCCGGTTCTAAAGGGGTAGTATTCGGCCCAATCAAAGACATGATCCATTTGTCACATGGTCCTGTTGGTTGTGGTCAGTATTCCCGTGCTGGTCGTCGTAACTACTACACTGGTATGACTGGTGTGAACAGCTTCGGCACCATGAACTTTACGTCTGATTTCCAGGAAAAAGACATCGTATTCGGTGGCGATAAAAAGCTGGCGAAAATTATCGATGAAATGGAAATGCTGTTCCCACTGGCGAAAGGCATCACAGTTCAATCTGAATGTCCTGTTGGTCTGATCGGTGATGACATCGAATCAGTAGCCCGTCAGGCGAAAGCAAAAACTGGTAAAACTGTTGTTCCTGTACGTTGTGAAGGTTTCCGCGGCGTGTCTCAGTCTCTTGGTCACCACATTGCGAATGACGTAGTTCGTGACTGGATCCTGGGTAACCGTGATGAGCAGGAATTTGCTGGCACACCTTACGACGTTGCAATTATCGGTGACTATAACATCGGTGGTGACGCTTGGTCTTCACGCATCCTGTTAGAAGAAATCGGTCTGCGTGTGGTAGCTCAGTGGTCTGGTGACGGCACCCTGGCTGAAATGGAAAACACACCAAAAGTGAAATTGAACCTGGTGCATTGCTACCGTTCAATGAACTACATCTCTCGCCATATGGAAGAGAAGTACAACATCCCTTGGATGGAATACAACTTCTTTGGCCCGACTAAGATCGCTGAATCACTGCGCAAAATCGCGGCTCAGTTTGACGAAACTATCCAGAAAAAAGCGGAAGAAGTTATCGCCAAATACGAAGCCCAAACTGCGGCAGTTATCGCTAAGTACAAACCACGTCTGCAAGGCAAAAAAGTCATGCTGTACGTCGGTGGCTTACGTCCACGTCACGTGATCGGTGCTTATGAAGATCTGGGCATGGAAATCGTCGGTGCCGGTTATGAATTCGCGCATAACGATGACTACGACCGTACGCTGAAAGAGTTACCTGAAGCAACACTGTTGTTTGACGACGTGACTGGTTATGAATTCGAAGAGTTCGTGAAGGCAGTGAAACCTGATCTGATCGGTTCTGGTATCAAAGAAAAATTCATCTTCCAGAAAATGGGCATCCCATTCCGTCAGATGCACTCCTGGGATTACTCAGGCCCATACCACGGCTTCGACGGCTTCGCCATCTTCGCCCGTGATATGGATATGACCCTGAACAATCCGTGCTGGTCAAAACAGACTGCGCCATGGAAGAAAAGCGCGTAATGGCCCCGGTATTTGATTCCATTACCCCGTTAGTTCACAGATGAGTGGCGCGGGAAGGAGAGTTGTATGAGTCAGAATATAGAGAACATCAAATCCTGTTATCCGCTGTTTGAACAGGATGAATATCAGAATCTGTTCGCTGATAAACATGCGAAATATGAAGAAGCGCATGGCGAAGAGAAAGTTCGTGAAGTGTTCGAGTGGACGACCACGAAAGAATACAAAGATCTGAACTTCAGCCGTGAAGCGTTAACCATTGATCCAGCCAAAGCTTGCCAACCATTAGGCGCGGTGCTGTGTTCACTGGGTTTCGAGAAAACATTGCCTTACGTGCATGGTTCTCAAGGTTGTGTGGCTTACTTCCGTACTTACTTCAATCGTCATTTCCGTGAGCCAGTGGCTTGTGTATCTGACTCGATGACTGAAGACGCGGCAGTATTCGGTGGCCATGCCAACATGAACGACGGTCTGCAGAATGCGTTAGCACTCTACAAACCAGAAATGATAGCGGTTTCTACCACCTGTATGGCGGAAGTTATCGGTGACGACTTGCAAGCCTTCACCAACAACGCCAAGAAAGA
>CALMKU010000359.1 GCA_937866945.1 uncultured Tolumonas sp. | reverse complement strand
TTTTATCTGGATGACGAAATTTATTTACTATAAATTTCTCTTATTAGCTGAAAATTTGCGTTATTACATTGAACTCATTGCTGTAGCAGCTATTATCTGCCGCGACAGCGTATTGATATGGATTAACAGGGTTACGGAAGCATGAAGTTTGTTATTCTAGCGGTAGGGTTGTTGTTGGGCGTTACTGCAAACGCAACCATAATGCCTAAAGCGGATTTGGTGGTGGTAAAAAAGTCTCAGTATAGTCTGACCTTATATTCAAAAGGTGTTGCGCTAAAACGTTATTGGGTGGCGTTAGGTTCTAATCCTAAAGGCCCAAAAGTCCGCGAAGGAGATAACCGGACGCCAGAGGGGCGCTATCTGCTGGACTATAAGAAGACTGATTCTAATTATTATAAAGCTTTTCATATTTCCTACCCGAGTGTTGCAGACATGCAACGTGCCAGTAAACTGGGGGTTAATCCGGGGAGTCTGGTACTCCTGCATGGTCAGCGCAAGGGGTCTGTTATGAGTGATCAGACGTTGCAGCGTTCTAACTGGACCAATGGTTGTATTGCATTAATTAATGCTGATATGGATGAGCTTTGGGAGTCTGTTGAACCGGGCACACCAATTGAAATCCGTCCATAATCTTTTTTAAGAAAGCCGGTTAACCGGCTTTTTTTCTTTCTGCTTGTCACAGTTTGTCGCAATTAAGTTTGTTTTCGACACAGATTTACAATATCTCTTCGTTAATTTGTCAGAGCTCAATCAATGGGAGACAATTAAATGAAAGTGATGGTAACTGCCGTATTAGCAACCATGTTATGTGCACCTGTTTACGCAACTGAAGTTTCTCCGGCCAATCCAGCACCTGCAAAAGCGGAAAATTTGTTTACTAAAGCAGATAAAAACCATGATGGTAAACTAGATAAAAACGAATTCTCCGCATTTAAGCAATTGCAGGAAGAACATATGATCCTGCAAATCAAACAACGCATGGATAAAATGCAATTTTCAGCTTTTGACAAAGATGCGGATAATGGGGTCACGGAAGATGAATTGAAAGCTGCTCGTATAGAAGCACGGCAAAAGATGATGCAAAATTTGCGTGACCGTCAGTTACAGATCAAGCCAGTTGCTGTTGCTCCAGTTTCAGCGGCAGAACCTACAAAGAAATGAAATTTATAAAACAAAGCCCCTTTCCGGGGCTTTGTTTTAGGCGCTATTTTTCTTCTTGTAACCAAATTGCCGCTCGTTTGGCAAAATAAGTCAGTATGCCGTCGGCTCCCGCACGCTTGAAACAAAGTAGTGACTCCATAATACATTCACGTTCTTTCAGCCAGCCATTCTGGATGGCCGCCATATGCATCGCATATTCTCCACTTACCTGATAAGCAAAAGTAGGCACGGCAAACTGCTCTTTCACCCGATAAATGATATCAAGGTAGGGCATGCCTGGTTTGACCATCACCATGTCTGCGCCTTCCTGTATGTCGAGACCGACTTCCTGTATGGCTTCGTTACTGTTGGCTGGGTCCATCTGGTAAGTATTTTTATTGCTTTTGCCTAGATTGCTTGAAGAGCCGACGGCATCACGGAATGGACCATAATAGTTGGATGCGTATTTTGCGGAATACGCCATGATTTGTGTGTTGATCAGATTCTGTTGTTCTAACGCAGCACGAATAGCTTTGATGCGGCCATCCATCATATCAGATGGTGCGACAACATCGGCACCAGCTTTGGCATGACACAGCGCCTGACGAACCAAAATATCGGTAGTCAGATCATTCAGCACATAACCATCATCATCAATGATGCCATCTTGACCATGTGTAGTATAAGGATCAAGAGCAACATCAGTGATCACACCTAGTTCAGGAAAGTACTCTTTCAGCGCCCGGACTACTCGCGGAACTAGTCCGTCATCATTATAAGCTTCTTCCGCCAGCAGGCTTTTTTGCTCGGCTGGAATGACAGGAAATAATGCAATCGCTGGGATGCTTAAGCGAACCAATTCTTCTGCTTCTTTGAGCAAGAGATCGAGAGACAAGCGCTCAATACCCGGCATGCTGCTGATGTTTTCTCTGCGATTTTCGCCATCTAATACAAACATTGGATAGATCAAATCATCCACACTCAGCCGATTTTCACGAACTAAACGACGGCTAAAGTCATGTTTACGAACACGGCGGGGACGACGAAGTGGAAAAGAAGATGCGATAAATTGCGGCATGAGAACTCCTGAGGCAAAGGATTTAACGGCGGGAAATTTTCCACCAACCATTGAACCAACAAATAACACTAATGGTTAGGCCAGCCGTTGCTAACTGTTCATGAGTTGGCAGTAAAATAATACTGCCTAGCAACAATGCAGCTCCGATCCCCAGCAGATACCGGGATTGGGCGTGACGTCGATGTTGCTGATGATATTGCTGATACAGCCCTTTCACCATGTGTTGCTGATGCTGAACTTGTGTCAGCGTGTCGTAAATCAGATCGGGCATATCGGGTAATTTTTCAGCCCAGAACGGCGCTTTCTCTTTAATCGCTCGCCATGCTGCTTGTGGCCCAATTTGCTGACGCATCCAGTGTTCCAGAAATGGCTTAGCGGTTTGCCACAGATCTAATTGTGGATAAAGCTGACGGCCCAATCCTTCAATATAAAGCAGGGTTTTTTGCAGCAACACGAGCTGTGGTTGCACCTGCATATTGAAACGACGTGCGGTGTTGAACAAATTCAGCAGCACATGGCCAAATGAGATTTCCGCCAGTGGTTTAGCAAAAATCGGCTCCAGCACAGTGCGCAGTGCGGATTCAAATTCTTCCAACTTCGTTTCTGGCGGCACCCAGCCTGATTTCACATGCAATTCAGCGACTTTTCGGTAATCGCGGTTAAAGAAGGCGAGGAAATTCTCGGCCAGATAACGTTTATCCTGGCGGTTTAGTGTACCGACGATGCCACAATCAATGCCGATCCATTGCGGATCGTGGGGGCGATCATAGGCAACGAAGACATTACCGGGGTGCATATCGGCGTGGAAAAAACTGTCGCGGAAAACCTGAGTAAAAAAGACTTCCACTCCACGTTCCGCTAACAATTTTAGATCGGTACCATTGGCTTCGAGCGCAATACGATCCGAGACTGGAATACCGTAGATCCGTTCCATCACCAGCACATTTTCCCGGCAATGATCAGGGTAAACGTGTGGTACATACAAAAGAGGCGAATTTTCAAAATTCCGTCGCAGTTGAATGGTATTAGCGGCTTCACTCATCAGATTGAGTTCATCTAATAAGGTGCGGCGGTATTCTTCTACGACCTCTACCGGGCGTAAGCGGTTATTGGGTAGTAGTCGGGTGATGATCCGGGCGCATAAACGCATTAAGCGGATATCATCGTTAATAATGGGTTTGATATCCGGACGGATCACTTTAATGACGACGTCGGCATTATTTTCTTTCAGACGTGCGGTATGCACCTGCGCGACAGACGCTGAGGCGAGCGGAATGGGATCGAATTCAGAAAATAATTCTTCAATTGGATGCCCTAACGCGCGTTCAATCAGTTTACGGGCCAGTTCCCCGTCAAACGGGGCAACACGATCTTGTAGCTGAGCTAATTCTTCCGCCAGATCGGAGGGTAATAAATCCCGTCGGGTCGATAACATCTGGCCAAATTTGATAAAGACCGGACCGAGTGTTTCAAACGCATGGCGCAGACGTTGGCCGCGTGATTGTGTTGGGTAGCGGTTGCGCAACCAGAATAACGAACGACGCAACAATCGTACTGGCCATGGCTGCCACTGGTGCGGAACCAGCTCATCGAGGCCGTGGCGTAATAGTTCACTGCCAATAGTATAAAAGCGTCGCCATTCGCTAAAAATCATTGTGCACTCCGCTGAAACAATTGCTCGGCGCGTTGCAGCAGTTGTTCACTGTCATGTACCAATGTGCCAACATCATCGCAAAAAGCGGCCAGTTGTAATGGCCCTGGTGCGAGTTGCCACTCTTCGGTAATGGCTTCGCGTAGATCTTGCTGACTTAGTTGCCACTGTTGCGCGGCACATTTTTGTATTTTCTTGGCACCACGGAATAGCCAGTGTGCTAATACATCTCCAGTGTAAGCAGAAAGCTGCTCTTCCCAGTCGATCTGCAATTCACTGAATAAATGGCTAAAAGCATGAAACAAGGCTGGGTCACCTTGTAGATCAAGACGTTCTTCGCGGATATAACGACTCAGATTTTCCGGTTGCCGTAAGACTTGTAAGCCCTGCCATTTCAGATTGAGACTGGCATGAGCCGGGTGTTCATAAGCGGCTAAAACATCGACCTGATGGGATGAAAACATCAGCCAGATCGCGGGAATACCTTGCAGCTCCAGCTTCAGCACTTTGCCGTACAGCGGTTTGCTGCGCTCACGAGAGCGAGGGTCGAGCGACAATAGCTGGTTCAATCCTGTTTCGAGCAAAGCACCCAGCGCGGTGCTCAGAGGGGACAGAGACATGCGTTATTCCCGTGATCTTTTTAGAATTTGAAGCCGCGGTGCAAAGCCACTACACCTTGGGTCAGGTTGTGATAGGTCACTTGCTCAAAACCAACCGTTTCCATCATGGCTTTCAGCGTTTCCTGATCTGGGTGCATACGGATTGATTCTGCCAGGTATTGGTAACTGTCGCTGTCTTTTGCGACCAGTTGCCCCATTTTCGGCAACACTTTGAATGAGTAGAAGTCATACAATTTGGACATGACGACATTGGTCGGTTTGGAAAATTCTAGCACTAACAAGCGTCCGCCTGGTTTCAGTGCACGATACATCGAAGCCAGAGCCTGATCTTTGTGCGTTACATTACGCAGGCCAAAACCGATGGTGATCAGATCAAAATAGTTATCTGGGAAGGGAAGTGCTTCGGCATTGGCCTGCACATAACGAATATTATTCACCAGACCTTTGTTGCGCAGTTTTTCACGGCCCACTTTCAGCATGGAATCGTTAATATCGGCCAGTACCACTTCACCGCTGTCGCCGACTAAACGAGAAAATTTAGCCGTTAGATCACCCGTTCCACCGGCTAAATCTAAAATCTTTTGCCCTGGACGGACACCAGCACAATCAATGGTAAAGCGTTTCCAGAGACGATGAATGCCAAATGACATCAGGTCATTCATCAGGTCATATTTCTCTGCCACAGAATGAAAAACATCCGCAACCAAATGTTCTTTTTCAGTTTCTGCAACGGTCTTGAAGCCGAAATGAGTGTTGTCCGACATGTGCAACGATTCCTTATGCCAATTACCTGCACAGTGTAACGTAATTTTAACCTGACTTCAGAAGCGATTTATTATCTGATGTGGGTATAAATCAAGAAGATCGCGAGATCGGACGAAGGGATAAACTATAAATTGTAGATATTAAAAGGGGCCCGATGGATGGGCCCCAGATCTAAGCTTAATCAATTAACTATTTAACGTTTAAACCAATTAACATTTAACAAAGTAACATTTTTAAAAACAACATTGTAACGTTTAACCAATCAACACATTTTACATTTACGCTGAACAATTAACGCTTTTACATTTACTTTGAACATTAACTCTTTTAACCGTTTAACATGAACTCGTAACACTGGACTACTATTAAAAGATTACTCAGGGTGCTGCCTCCTTAGTTAGGAAGAGCCGTCTTCACTGGTTGTGATGCTATCCGGTATTGCCCGACAGCCAACTTAAGCAAAGCGCTCCCAGATTGTCTTTCTGATCTTTTCTTGTTGCTGCGCATGGCATCATCATGTGTCCTGACCGGGTCTGGCATTAAAGCCTGCTCACCGAGGTCGTTTGCAACAGAACAAAAATTGATCTCCCAGTCGGTCAACAAGTTGGCGTTTCATTATTGATTCGCTTCGTCATCCTTCCGGGTGCGAAGTTGAATCCTGTCGCCCGAGAAGCTTGCTGATCGCTTAATTTAATCATGGTACTGACTTGCCAGTTCTGCAAGAAAGAACATTCAATTTTATTATAAGTTTGATGTCCGGCTTGTTTCAGCAATCTTTCGCTGTATAATCCCGCGCCTTGCTATAGCCAGCTGCCGATTTGTGTGCAGAATGGTGAGTTAACTGCAAGCGAACATGGGTTCCCTCACCCCATTTTTTATCCAAAAAGGAAACAATATGCTATTTACCGAAAACCAGTCACGGCAGGCGCTGTGGCGTTTATCGCTGTTCCACATCCTGATCATTGCCTCCAGTAACTATCTGGTGCAGTTGCCAATCGAAATTTTGGGTGTTCATACCACCTGGGGCGCATTTAGCTTCCCGTTTATTTTTCTGGCAACGGATCTTACTGTGCGGATTTTGGGCTCATTACTGGCGCGTCGTATTATTTTGCGTGCGATGTTACCGGCCTTGCTGCTCTCATATTTATTATCGGTGTTGTTTAATGCCGGTGAATTTTTGGGGTTGGCACAAATCGCGCAGTTTAATTTGTTTGTAGCGCGGATTGCCTGTGCAAGTTTTATGGCCTATTTGCTTGGGCAGATTTTAGATATTTCGGTGTTCAGTAAATTGCGGCAGTTACCACAATGGTGGATAGCCCCGGTGGCTTCGACCATCATCGGTAATATGCTGGATACCGTGGCATTTTTTGGCATCGCGTTCTATAAAAGCCCAGATCCATTTATGGCCGCGCACTGGGTGGAAATTGCGGCGGTAGATTATGCGGTGAAACTGTTGATCAGTATTGGCCTGTTCGTACCTGCATATGGGGTGTTACTGCGTTATTTGACTCGTAAATTATTCGGGCAGACCACGGTGAACTGGCAAACCGTCTGAACTGAATGATGCCAAAGATCAAGTGTTTTTGGCATCATTTATGCGTTTTTTTTGGCTCTGCAATTCTTTTTTCCACATTGACATAAATCATGTTTCTTGTTAATTCAGATCTCAATCTATTTTAACTATCTGAAATTAATGTATTTTTATTTTGTATTTAGAAGTTTTACACATTACCTAACAGGTTCTGCCAATTTCTTCAACAAACTTATCCACAATTTAAATTAGTTATCCACAGATTCCTGCGATGGAGCTGAATAGCTAGCTGTGGCATGCTAGTGCGATGACCTTTCCTAAGATCGAAATATAATGATTCAGACCCCTCCGTTGATTCTGATTGATGGATCATCCTATCTTTACCGGGCTTTTTTTGCTTCTCAGCAGGCGGATTTACGTACTTCTAACGGTGAACCAACTGGTGCAATTCGCGTTGTCACCAACATGTTGCGTAGTCTGTTAAAACAATATCCGGACTCTATTGTTGCGGTTGTTTTTGACGCAAAAGGCAAAAGCTTTCGTAATGACATGTATGCGGAATACAAAGCGCACCGGCCGTCGATGCCCGATGATTTGCGCAGCCAGATCGAACCAATCCATCAAATTATTACGGCGATGGGTTTACCGCTGTTAGTGATTGATGGTGTGGAAGCCGATGACGTTATCGGTACACTGGCGCGTCAGGCCACTGAATCACAAATCGAAACGCTGATCAGTACCGGTGATAAAGATATGGCCCAGCTGGTGTCAGAACATGTCACGCTGATGGACACTATGAAAGATCAACTCACCGATCGGCAGGGTGTCATTGATAAATTTGGTGTACCACCAGAGTTGATCGTCGATTATCTGGCGTTAATGGGTGACAGTTCCGACAACATTCCGGGGATGGCCGGGGTGGGTGATAAGACAGCCGTGGCTGTACTGCAAGGTGTGGGAAGCATTGACACTATTGCCGCACATCCAGAGCGGGTTGCTGAACTTAGTTTTCGCGGTGCCAAAACATTTGCGGCGAAATTTAAAGAACAGGAAGCGATGGTTCGCCTGTCACAGCAACTAGCTACCATTAAAACCGATGTCGAATTACCACTGTCACTGGCTGAGTTGCGTCGTCACGAAGTGCAAAAAGAGGCTTTATTAGCACTTTATCGCCAGTTTGAATTTAAGAATCTGGTACAAGAACTGGAAAGCCTCAGTGAAGCAACCGTTGAGACAGTCACTCCCGTTGATGTTACAACCCAGTACGACACTATCCTGACAGAAGCAGACCTGACGCGCTGGCTGGAAAAATTACAGCAAGTAGAACTATTTGCGTTTGATATTGAAACTAATTCGCTGGATTATATTCAAGCGCAGGTGGTCGGTTTGTCATTCGCAGTGGCCCCTGGTGAAGCGGCCTATTTACCGCTAGCGCATGATTATCTGGGCGCCCCAGAGCAACTGGATCGTGAACAGACATTAGCCATCTTAAAACCACTGCTGGAAGATCAGACGCGTCTGAAAGTCGGTCAGCACCTGAAATTTGATCGGAATGTATTGCGAAATCATGGCATTCATCTGCAAGGCATTGCGTTTGATACCATGCTGGAGTCGTACGTGCTGAACTCCACCGCCTCACGTCATAACATGGATGATCTGGCGAAAAAGTATCTGAATTACACCACACAAACCTTCGAAGATGTCGCCGGTAAAGGGGTAAAACAGCTGACTTTTAATCAGGTTGAGCTGGAAAAGGCCGCGTTTTATGCCGCCGAAGATGCCGATATCACGTTGCGTTTACACCAAACACTGTGGCCACAAGTAGAGAAAGAACCGGCGCTGAAAGCCTTACTGCTGGAGATGGAACTGCCGCTGGCAGAAGTGCTGTCGGATATGGAACGTACCGGTGCACTCATTGACCCGTTCCTGTTACAAAACCAAAGTCAGCAAATTGAAGTGCGGTTGGCGGAGTTGGAAGCGCAGGCGCATGAAATTGCCGGTGGCCCATTTAACTTAAGTTCACCGAAGCAACTGGGTGAAGTGCTGTTTGAAAAACTGCAGCTGCCGGTGATCAAGAAAACGCCAAAAGGAGCACCGTCAACGGCAGAAGAAGTGTTGCAGGAATTGGCGTATGACTATCCGCTGCCGAAATTGTTGCTGGAACACCGTAGTTTATCGAAGCTGAAATCGACCTATACCGATAAATTACCGTTGATGATCGCACAATCCACCGGACGAGTGCACACCTCCTACCATCAGGCGGTGACGGCGACTGGGCGTTTATCGTCGACAGATCCGAACTTGCAGAATATTCCGATCCGCAGTGAAGAAGGGCGCCGGATCCGTCAGGCATTTGTTGCGGATCAGGGTTATAAAATCGTTGCTGCCGACTACTCGCAAATCGAATTGCGCATCATGGCGCATTTATCCGAAGATGAAGGTTTGTTGCGAGCTTTTGCACTGGGTCAGGATATTCACCGGGCGACGGCTGCCGAAATCATGGGCATTGAACCTGATGCGGTGACCAGCGATCAGCGTCGTAATGCCAAAGCCATTAACTTTGGCTTGATCTATGGTATGAGCGCCTTTGGTTTAGCCAAGCAACTGGGCATTCCGCGTCATGAAGCGCAACGTTATATGGATCGTTATTTTGAGCGTTATCCGGGTGTGTTGACCTATATGGAAAGAACCCGTCAGCAGGCGGAACAAGCCGGTTACGTTGAAACATTGTTTGGTCGCCGGTTGTATCTGCCGGATATCAAAGCCAAAAACATGGGGCTGCGTAAGGCTGCAGAACGCGCGGCGATCAACGCGCCAATGCAGGGAACGGCGGCGGATATCATCAAACGTGCCATGATCAAACTGGCAGCGTGGATCAAGGGCTGTGACGCGGACTCGATCCGTATGGTCATGCAGGTACACGATGAGTTAGTGTTTGAAGTGCGCGAAGACAAGCTGGATGCGTATCTACCGGTGATCCGGCAATACATGATGGATGCCGCCAGCCTTAAAGTGCCGCTGGATGTGGGTATTGGTGTGGGTGATAACTGGGACCAAGCGCATTAAGCGCTAAATCTGGGTAGGGCTTAAACAACAACGCCGATAGTGAGAGCTATCGGCGTTCGTTT
>CALMKU010000358.1 GCA_937866945.1 uncultured Tolumonas sp. | reverse complement strand
AGGGTAAAGCCCATCATGGAACCGCCCATGATGACACGCTGACGTGGTTCTGGAACCAATGAAAATTGCGTCAGTAGCCAGCGAACGGAGGAACCTAAACGAACCCAGGCGTTTCCGGCCTTCTTAAACTGAGAACCGGTGAGTGTCACGACACGGCGAATCAGCGGTTCATCTTCGATAATCGCTTGTCGGATGGCGTAAGTCGTACCAACGTTTACCATGACGACACCCATAGATAACGAGCGTCCACCAGCTGGAACTTGTTTCCCCGTTAATATTTCGATCAGTTGACGGGCACTTCCAGACGGGTATTTGGTTGGTATAACGCGAACAATCACATCGTCAGGTAGCGGGTGTAATAAGAAGGCGGCGATGGCTTCCGGTTTGTTATCTTCAATCGCGATGATAGTAATAGTCGGGCGCAAGATATGTTTAATGATCTCAACACCTTCGAGGATCTCACGGGCATGCTCGCGCATCAGACGATCATCGGCGGTAATGTATGGCTCGCATTCCGCCCCGTTGATGATAACGATCTCTGCTTTTTCACGGGCTACACTTAATTTGGCATAGGTAGGGAAGCCTGCACCGCCCAAACCGGCAATACCCGCTTGACGAATCCGGTCGAATAATTGAATCGCATCATAACGGTGAAAATCTGGCCAGGGTTCACGTTCACGCCATTGATCTAAACCATCTGGCTTGATGTGAATACAAGGTTCGCTTAAACCAGATGGATGCGCCACCGTATGTAATTCAATCGAGGTGATGACACCTGAACTGCTGGCATGTACCGGCACTTCCATCGGGTGATCGCTGGCGGTTAACTGTTGACCCGTTAAAACATGATCGCCGGCTTTCACCAATAATCGCCCGATGCGGCCACTGTGTTGTTTGATTGGAATAACCAGGAATGGAGGAATACCTGCGTTAACTAACGGCGCTTCACTGGACTCACGTTTATGTTCATCGGGATGTAATCCACCGTGGAAGTCCCAGATTTTTCCTTTACGGATTTTACTGATGATATTCAGAATACTCATTGCACCATTCTCACCGGAATTGTTTCAACATCCCACTTCCAGCGATCCGGCGTGGCAGGTAAATCGATCATTTCAATACAGTCGGTCGGGCAGGGGTCAACGCACAGGTCACAACCGGTACATTCACTACGCAGAATGGTATGCATCTGTTTTGGCGCACCAATGATGGCATCAACAGGGCAGGCCTGAATGCATTTAGTACAACCAATACACAAATTTTCATGGATGAAAGCCACTCGTTTCGGTGGGCTTAATAATAACTCGTCATCATCAGTTGGTGGTTCTACCCCCATCAGGTCGGCAATTTTTTGGATTGTCTGCGAACCACCAGGTACACATTTGTTAATGCTGTCGCCATTTGCGATCGCTTGCGCGTAAGGGCGGCAACCTGGGTAGCCACATTGCCCACATTGTGTTTGTGGTAAAATGGCATCAAGTTGATCAACAATCGGATCTGATTCCACTTTGAAACGAATAGCCGCATACCCCAGCAGCAATCCGAAGATCAGTGCCAGTAGGGTGAAAATGATGATGATTAATAGAATCTGATTCATGATATTAGAGCTTGATCAAGCCAGTGAAACCGAGAAAAGCCAGCGACATCAAACCTGCCGTCACCATGCCAATTGCGATACCTTGAAAAGGTAGCGGTACGTCACCGGCTGCGATACGTTCTCGCAAACTGGCAAACAAAACCAACACCAGCATGAAGCCCATTCCGCCACCAAAGCCATACACTACACTTTGCATAAAGTTGTGTTGCAGATTAATGTTCAGCAGCGCCAGACCTAAAACGATACAGTTAGTGGTGATCAAGGGCAGATAGATACCCAGAACGCGATAAAGGTCAGGCGCCGTTTTCTGAATGACCATTTCGGTAAACTGCACAACCACGGCGATGACTAAAATAAACGCTAATGTGCTGAGTGATGCTGCACCCAGAGGCGTCAATATGTATTGGTTGACCAGATAACAGAAAGCCGAAGTCAGCGTTAAGACAAACGCAGTGGCGACACCCATGCCAATGGCGGGTTCAATTTTTTTCGACACGCCCATAAAAGGGCAAAGACCGAGAAATTTAACTAATACGAAGTTATTGACCAGTACAGTACTGACCAGAAGTAACAGGTATTCGGACATAATTCATACCTCAGCTTGCAAGCGCGCACATTATCTTAGTATGCCGGAAGCTTAACAACCCTTAATCACAAGGGTTTCTGGCTATTAGTACGCTGAATGGCTAGACTTTGCTCTCTTTAGCCCCATTTCCAGGAGGTAATTTTGGGTGGCTTATCAATGCTGGCACTTACTCTTGCCATGCTGCTTTGGTCCAGTGCATTCATCTCATTGAAATATCTGCTGGATTATTTTCATCCGACACAGATTGTATTTATTCGTATGCTGATTGCCAGCGGCTGTTTTTTACTTTTTGGTAAGAAGCTTTTACAGTTTCGTTATGAAGCTGGCGACTGGCGCTGGCTGGTCGTGATGGGCATTGCGGAACCCTGTTTATATTTCTTATTTGAAACATCGGCATTGCAATACACCACGGCTGGACAAGCGGGCGTGATCACCGCAACATTACCGTTGCTGGCTTCTGTAGCTGCATTTCTGATCCTAAAAGAGCGTATTGGGAAACCACAAATTATCGGTTTTATTATCGCTATCCTCGGTTGTTCCGGGCTAAGTCTAGCAGCACAAAATGGAGAACAAGCCAGCAACCCATTACTGGGAAATACGCTGGAATTCTTAGCCATGCTTTGTGGTGCGGTTTACTCGATAGCTATTCGGAAATTATCAACGCGCTATTCGGCATTGGTGCTTACCTCATTTCAGGCTTTTGTTGGTGTGATTTTCTTTGGCCCGTTGGCGTTACAACATGATATGCCAGCTAACATTCCGCTATTTCATTGGGTTAATTTCATCTATTTGGCAACGATTGTCACCATTGGTGCTTATTGGTTATATAACTGGGCTATCAGCCGAGTGCCGGTGTCACTAGCCACGGCATATATTAATTTAATTCCCGTATTTACCTTGTTATTGGCTTTCTGGTTATTGAATGAACGGCTGAATTTCTGGCAATGTCTGGCTTGTGCCGCAGTATTTGTTGGTGTGGTAATTAGTCAGTTACCGGAAAAAGAAGTGATAACAGCGGAAGAACAAACAACTGCTTAGTGGCTAAGCGTTGAATCAATAAGATAAGGGGAAGTATATTCTTCCCCTTCAATTTTGAGCGTTTATTCGAAATGAGACAGCGCGAGTGCAAAGTCCAGAACATCCATTTCCACGCCACTCAGCGTTTCATCCCATTCTACCCCGATCATTACGCCATCAGCGTTTAAGTCGTTTACCCATTCGTCAAAAAATTCATCTAATGGAATGGCGGTTGGTTCGTATTCTTTCCATTCATCACAGCATAATAATTTGGCGGCACGTTCAGATGACCATACGGGTAATACATCAACGGCGTCATCGTCTTGTGAGTCGCAAACCACCCATTCATCTTCAAACTGCAGCCCCCACAGAACACCGTTGTCTTTCACTTCGGTGATAAATTTTTCCGGGATATGCTGTTCGGTGTGATCTGTCATATTCATGTTCCAATTTGAGTGGATGATAACGATTTTGTGTATTGTAGCGGAAAAATCAGGTTTCGGTATTTTGTGTCTTCTTAATCAGCTCTCTGTTGGTCATAAAGAGACGGAAATCAAATTCCAGCTGATGATAAGAAGGTTCCATGTAAGTGCAAAATTGATAAAACGCTTTATCGTGCTGTGTCTCTTTCAGATGCGCTAATTCATGTACGGCAATCATTCGTAAAAATTCCGGTGGTGCTTCCCGGAAAACACTGGCAATGATGATGTCATGTTTACGTTTTATTTTACTGCCTTGCAGCTGTGCTTTACGCACGTTTAAACCTAGCGCATGGTGAACTACGGAAAGTTTACTGTCATACCGTACTTTACTGATTGCAGAAACATTACGCATATAGCGATTTTTCATCTCCGCCACATAGTCAAACAGCGCAGTATCACTTTGAATATCATGCTGATCCGGATAGCGTTTCGCTAAAAAATCACCGAGCTGTTGCTTATGGATCAGCTGTCGCACCTGTTGCAGTAATTGTTCCGGGTAACCATTCAGATACATTAAATCAGACATGGTTTTTACTCTTTATTTGGCTCTTTTTTAACCCAAGGTGAATTTTGAGTTAATACATACAAATCTTCTACTTTGGCTCTGGCCCAAGGTGTACGACGTAAAAATTTGAGACTCGATTTAATACTCGGTTCATTTTGAAAACAGTTGATGTCGATACGCTGACCTAACTCATCCCAGCCATAATGAGCTACCAGTGCTGTAACGATATGTTCCAGCGTCACGCCATGCAGCGGATCTTTGGATTGAAATTGGGACATATTGATTAATGTTCTGCCATATAAAAATAAGCCGATAGAGTAGGAGATGAAGGCTGAAATAGCAAATCAGCAAAGATAGAAATAGACAGTTATCTGTGTGATGATGATCAATTTTCCGCATCTGTCATAATTATCATGGAATTAGAGCTTTCTACGTTCATCCTTCTGGCTTTTTGCGGCATCGCCGCAGGGTTTATTGATTCAATTGCCGGTGGCGGTGGGCTATTAACTGTACCTGCTTTACTGAGTATTGGTATTCCTCCCGCACAAGCATTGGCGACCAATAAGCTACAAAGTAGCTTTGGCAGTTTTTCCGCCACATTTTATTTTTTACGCCGAGGCTATATTGATCTGAAGCTGATCCGTAATGGTGTCTTTTTTACCTTTATTGGTAGTGCGTTAGGTACTTTGCTGGTTCAGCAAATAGACCCGTCAGCATTAAAACAAGCCATTCCTTTTATGCTGATCGGCTTTGCGCTGTATTTCATGTTCTCGCCGCGCATTGGTGAGGAAGATCGCCAGCAGCGCATTAATTTTTCGTTGTTTTCTTTATTGGTCGGATTGGGGGTGGGGTTTTATGATGGCTTTTTTGGCCCAGGAACCGGTTCATTCTTTGCTATCGCTTTTGTCGCGCTTGCGGGTTTTAATCTGTCTAAAGCAACGGCGTATAGCAAATTACTAAATTTTACCTCTAATGTAGCATCACTTATTTTCTTTATGCTGGGTGGAAAAATTCTCTGGCAAGTGGGCATTGTGATGGGCGTTGGGCAGTTCATCGGCGCACGTCTTGGCTCAAAAATGGTAGTAAGTAAGGGAAGCAAAATTATTCGGCCTTTATTGGTGACTATGTCATTGGTTATGTCTGCGCGCTTACTTTGGCAACACTATTACGCAGGCTAATTTTTAGTCATCATATTGTCATTTTCCACAGGCACTCTTCACTGGTAATCAGAACATAACAACCAAAGAGAGTGCCGATGAAACTACGCCGTAAAAAAATTAAACAACGCCATATGTGGTTCAGCTTATGGCAGCATGAATTATCGCCTGTCAATCAAGCAAATTTGACACCAGTCAAGGTCAGCGAACGATAAATACGGTTGTTCTTGCACAACGGAAGGCGGCTTTGCTATCAGTTTGTTATAGTTAAAAATAAAAGCTGGTAATGCCTTATGTTTCTGGAACAAATTGAAATAACAGGATTCCGTGGCATCTCCAGGCTGTCAGTTAAGCTGGGGCAAATTACCGCACTGATCGGGGAAAACGCTTGGGGTAAAAGCAGTCTATTACGAGCGTTATGGAGTCTGCTTGGTCATGATGCATTACCCTATCAATTTGTAGCTGACGATTTTTACCGAGCGCCCTGTGATGGTGCCAACGGTCAAGAACTCATTATCCGTCTTACCTTCCGGGAACATCGCCCGGGTATCAGTCAGCATTCTCACCGCCTAAATCGATTATCCAGTATCTGGACCCGCCATCATTTAGACATGTTTCACCGTATTCATTATGTAGCCAAAGCTACTCTCAATTCAGAAGGTATTATTTCAGAGCATTACTTTGAAGATGCGCATGGCAGTCGCGTACCGGACGAGAATAGTGCTGAATTGATCCGGTTGTTAAGCTCTATGAACCCGGTACTGCGTTTACGTGATTCACGTTCAATCAGTGCATTAGTTGAACCAGCTGTAGAGCCGGATGATTTTGTGGGTGACATTACCGACTTATTACCGGATTGCACCCCAGATCGACAACAGCGGATCACTGACGGTGTTCATGCCGCAGAATATTTGCTTGATCGTTATTTCATGAATGTGCCTCATCAAACTAAACGTAGTCAGCGCGATATCATCAATCAACCGGGTTCTCTGCATGGCTTAACTGACTGGCATGATCTGTTGCGAAATATGGATAATGACACCATGCAACAAATGCTGGCCCGTATTGGTCATGCTTTATTGTCATCGCATTCTGGACGCAAGTTGGAAAATGAGGCTCGGCCTATCTATATTCTGGAAGATCCGGAAAGTCGTTTACATCCAACGATGATGTCAATTGCCTGGGGGCTTATTCAGCAATTACCAGGGCAAAAGATATTAACGACTAATTCCGGTGATTTATTGACTACGTTACCGCTGAGCCAGATCCGGCGTTTAGTTCGAACGAATGGCACCGCTAAAAGTTATCAGATGGATGAAAATCGTTTCACGGCGGATGATTTACGTAAGATCACCTTTCATGTGCGGATCAATCGGCCAATGTCGTTATTTGCCCGTTGCTGGCTGTTAGTGGAAGGTGAAACAGAACTGTGGTTGCTTTCTGAACTCGCGCAGTTATGTGGTTATCATTTACCCGGTGAAGGTGTGCGTATCATTGAGTATGCGCAATGTGGTTATAGCCCATTGATCAAGTTGGCTAATGACCTCGGGATCTCATGGCATATGCTGGCTGATGGTGATGAGGCGGGGGTTCGTTATGTTCAGGGTGCCAGAAGATTAATGGCCGAGGAACATCAGCACGGTAGTGCTAGCAATTTGACCTTGTTACCTAGTCGAGATATTGAGCATTTTCTTTTTACGCATGGTTTTGAGGATATCTATCGGCGGGAAGCGGGTAACAGAGACCTGCATAATTTACCGGCCAATAAAATTATTGAACGTGCAGTTTCTCGTCGCTCAAAACCGGGAATGGCATTAGCGGTGATTGAAGAAGCGATGAAGCAAGGTGTCGATAGCGTACCAAGTTTACTACAAAACATGTTTAACAGAGTGGTCGCCTTGGCAAGAGAGCAGGCATAAAAAAGCCTTCCTGAAAGGGAAGGCTTTTTAATGATAACGATTAGAACAAAGTTTCTGTCAGGTTATACAGTTCTTCGTTAAATGGACGTTTCATGTTCTCGATACAATCGATGATGTCGTGGTGAACCAGTTCATTTTTCTGTAAACCAACACAACGACCGCCTTCACCTTGCAACAGCAGGTCAACAGCATATGCACCCATGCGGCTTGCTAATACACGGTCACGAGCAGTTGGTGAGCCACCACGTTGGATATGACCCAAAATTGTTGCACGAGTTTCCAAGCCAGTGTGCAGCTCGATCAGATTTGCCAGAGCGTTAACATCGGTAACGTGTTCACAAATAGTAATGATTGCATGACGTTTACCTTTGGCAATACCTTCATCGATCTGAGCCAGCAGTTCTTCTTTTTTGAAGCCTTTTTCTGGAACGATAACGAATTCTGCACCACCAGCTACGGCTGCAGCCATAGCTAAATCGCCACAGTGACGACCCATTACTTCAACTACAGAGATACGTTTGTGAGAAGTAGATGTGTCACGCAGACGGTCAATCGCTTCCATTACTACGTTTAACGCAGTGTCGAAACCGATAGTGAAATCAGTGCCAGCGATATCGTTGTCGATAGTGCCTGGCAGACCAATACATGGGTAGCCCATTTCAGTCAGTTTTTTCGCGCCCATATAAGAGCCGTCGCCACCGATAACAACCAGTGCTTCGATGCCGTGTTTATTCAGGTTAGCAATTGCTTCACGACGTACACTTTCTTCTTTGAAAGCAGGGAAGCGAGCAGAGCCCAGCATGGTGCCACCACGGTTAATGATGTCTGACACGCTGCGGCGATCCAGTTTTTCGATACGGTCACGGTGTAAGCCCAAATAACCGTCGCGAATACCGTAAACTTCAATACCTTTAGCCAGTGCAGCACGAACTACAGCGCGGATTGCCGCGTTCATACCTTGCGCATCACCACCACTGGTCAAAACACCAATTTTCTTGATCATTGTGTGCCTCTATATAGAAATTACAAAACAAACAGATTCTTGAGTGAGTACTACACATGGCATGTCGTTATGATTTTATCAGCCGTCTGGAAGTTCACCCGTTCATATCCGGACCGTGTAATACAAAACAAGGCACCCTCTATGAGGATGCCTTGAAAAAAACAATTATTTAGCTGCAGCTTCGATGATGACAGAGAAGTCAGCCACTTTCAGCGATGCACCACCGATCAGACCGCCATCGATGTCAGCCTGAGCCAGCAGTTCAGCTGCATTTGCAGCGTTCATAGAACCACCGTACAGAACCTGTACTTTAGCAGCTACATCAGCGTTGAAACCAGCCAGGTAAGCACGGATGTGTGCGTGTACTGATTGAGCGATTTCTGGAGTAGCAGTTTTGCCAGTGCCGATTGCCCATACTGGTTCGTACGCGATAACAGCGTTAGCGAAAGAGTCGATACCAGCTACGTCGATAACTGCTTTCAGCTGAGTTTCAACAACAGCGTTAGTTTCGTTAGCTTCGAACTGTTCCAGAGTTTCACCGATACACAGAACAGGAACCAGGCCACCAGCTTGAATAGCAACGTATTTAGCAGCAACAACAGCGTCAGTTTCTGCATGCAGAGTACGACGTTCGCTGTGACCAACCAGAGCGTATTTACAGCCGAATTCTTTCAGCATAACTGGAGAGTTTTCACCAGTGAATGCGCCAGAGGTATGAACGTCTGCATCTTGTGAACCATATTTCAGTGCAGAACCGGCAGTCAGTTGTTCAACTTGACCCAGGAAAATAACAGGTGCACAAACAGCGACTTCAACGTTTGCTGCTGCAGCTACAGGTGCTTTCAGACCTTCAACCAGAGCTTCAACAGACGCTTTAGTGCCGTTCAGTTTCCAGTTACCCATGATCAGGTGTTGTCTCATTTGCTGTATCCTCAGGATGGTTTGTGATGTTTATAAGTATTTGCACCGCATTATAGAAGGTGTGACGCCCGACGAATAGTCGCCATTTTGTTACCGCTCGTAATTTTTTCTCTTATTACTGATCCATATCAGGAACTTCACTTGAAAAAAAACAAAACGAAATAAAAAGTGCTCTATTTGTTAACAAGTTAGTTACGAAAACGGTTCCATAATTGACCAATCCATTCATGCAGTGCCATTTCAGAATACATAAGATAACGTCCGGATGGTAAATAACCGTAGGCCGGAACCGACAATTGTTGCTCTCTGCCTACATATTGCGCCGGGGCTGGGATCGGGTTTATACCTACATGATGGAATAATGTCATGGCTCTGGGCATATGTGATGCAGAGGTAACGAGCGCAGTAGGGTGCCCGGAAACTAGCTGACTGTCGCGTGCCACTTCCTCTTCCGTATCGCGGGCATTTTCAATCAATGTCATATCTTTCCGTGCTACGCCATTAGCTTCAGCTACACGGGCGTACATTTCTGCACCAGATACTGGGTCGCCAGCAACACTGCCAGAAAAAATCATCTGTGCCTTGGGGTTGAGTCGTTTTATGCGTAAGGCTTCTTGTATACGCGCGCTGGCGGCTTCAGTGAGCTGACTTGCTAAAGGCACCGACGGATCAGAAACATGGCCGTGACCTAACACAATAATAAAATCGACGGGCTGATCAGGAAAAGCGGGGTACATCTGCTCTAATGGCCGATTGAGCATTACGCTGGTTGGGCGAACTGAAAACATGATTAACACGATAGTGGCAATCGAGATAAGTAACTTGCCACTTTTCTGCCAGCGGGTTAACCATAGTAAAAATAAGCCGACAAAAAGTAGTAGCGCACAAAAAGGCAACGGCATCAGTAGCAGACCCAGCCATTTTTTAAGCATAAAAAGCATATCTTCATCCCGAATTGACGATCGAAATTCCACGTTTTCGCGGCTTATGACAGAATAGCGGCCCTTTTCCATCAGATACAGCAGAATAACCTTTATGTCAGATCACTCTTTTGATGGGTTGTCAGAGAAATTTGCACAGAACATCTATGCCACCAGTAAAGGAAAGATCCGTACCGCGGTTGTCTGGCGAGATCTGGAACAGGGGCTGGCACGCTTTGGTAATCAACGAGTACGTATTTTAGATGCCGGAGGTGG